>JARFPZ010000119.1 GCA_029288035.1 Desulfosarcina sp. | reverse complement strand
TTAAAGCAGTAGGTGCAGGAAAAGGGGCACCCTCTGGAGGCCATTAAACCCGTCCAGCCGTTTTTGGCATCGATAATTTTTTGAAAATCAAAAATATCGTAATCTTTAAACGGCAATTTTTTTAAATCCGGCAAGGGCCGTAAAGGATTGAGACGCAACTTGCCGTTTTGCAAAAAACCAAGATTTTTTATCTCCCTAGGGTCCTGAGACTGGCTTAACTTATCGACAAATTCTTCAAAGGCTTCTTCCGCCTCCCCCCGAATGATAAAGTCAAATACCCGAGACTGCAAAATCTCCTTTGCAGCGGCCATGGTATGGATGCCGCCGCACACCAGGGGGACCTTTGTGGCCTTACGTGCCCATGCGGCCAGTTTTTTTGCGTAGGGCCACTGGTTGGTGACGACCGAAAAACCGATGATATCCGCTGCTTCTCGTCGCAGGCGGGCGATAAACTGTTCTTCGGATGGCAGCGGCTCAATATCGTCACATAGCTGCCACAGGGCGACGTCATGTCCGGCCTGCTTGAGCACGGCCGATAAATGGGCGATGCCGTAGTTGAATCCCAGCTGGGAGCTGGCGTTGGGATAGAGGAAGAGAATTTTCATGATAGGCCCTTAGTCCATTTTTATGACAACATGTTGCA
The DNA here is from genome assembly GCA_029288035.1 of Desulfosarcina sp. GTDB lineage: Bacteria > Desulfobacterota > Desulfobacteria > Desulfobacterales > JAFDCJ01 > JAFDCJ01. The sequence goes on along the minus strand of JARFPZ010000119.1, from coordinate 35,618 downwards.
AATATATGTCGGTTTCAGCAAATGCCATTGATTGAAGATTGACGATTGAAAATTGAAGAATTAAGGTTCGCCTCCGGCGGATCGATTATAACAAAACCATTAACGAAACCTTGCGGCAAATCGCTAAATATATTCTAATGCAAAAGAAATTTAATCGCAGCAGGCTGCAGGGGAATAGACCCTAAACGGAAATTAAATTGGTGGAGTGAAGCGACATCCACAAATCTTCAATCTTCAATCTTCAATTCTTGGCCTGTCCTGCATTCTCCTTTCATGCATGATGCGAACGATTATATCTTCCACATCGATGGCGGTCGGGTCGGACAATGTGTCGACATGAACCATCCGGCAGCTGTTGGCCCCAAAGGCGCTCCAGCGCCGAATGAACCGCATGTTGTTGGAACCACCAAAAATAGTCAGGCAGGGGATTTGCAGCGCCGCCGCAATATGCTGACAGGCGGAATCGTAACCGATATACTCGTCACAATTTGCGATAATGGCGGCAATTTCACCAATGCCCGTCTGTAAACCGATCACACCACTGCTGATATCGCTGTTGAATTCAGCAGTAAAAGAGACATCCTCGGTGGCATATTCGTTTTGTCTGACAACCTTCAGCAGAGAATTGGAATAGTGAAGCTCTTTTTCGCCATATCCTTTGTCCAGTGCGATCACCGTATTCGGTTCCCGTAGTAGAGACAGCAGAAGTTCTTGCTCCAGAAGCTGTCCAACCTTTTTACGCGGATTGCCGCCAACGCCGAAATTGATTGCAATGACCCTGCGGGTGCCGTTATTTCTCAGCTTTTGATACAATGCGGCCGCCTTTTGCAGTGGTTCTGGAAGCAGCCAGACAGCGGGGTAACGAAAATCATCATTTCCCGTTATTTTATTCAGCCATGCATTGGTTAGCTGCGCCATGGCCATGTTATCGGCAAATGAGACATCCGAGCGACTATCAAAAAAATAGTAGTGCTCCGGCGCAATAATGGGCAGTACGCCGAGCTGAGAAAGGCGCGAATCCGGATCTACCAGAATGGTGTTGTAAAGCGGGCAGTCGGCCAGTTCCTGCTGAATGATATTCAACACCAGTTGCCAATTTAACAGTCGTTCCAGCAGACCGCCATCCTTTTCATACTCGGCCTGTTGTAATCGGATTCGTGGATTACCGCCATAGATCTCGTCCAGTTTGCCCCCGCCGATGAGCACCATTTCCGCTTTGGGATATTGTTTGCTCAGACGTTGGATGATAACGCTGGTGACGGCAATATCCGCGCCGATGGTCACACGGGACAAAACCAGAATTTTTTTGATATCCCGGTGTCGTGATAACGACCTGCCCTCCGTCCGAATTCCCTTAATGCGATCTAACAGGTCCTTGCGGCAGGAAATTCCAAAATCGTTCAAAGAGCGGTCCAGTTCTCTGCCTGTCGAAAGCTTGCGGCAAAAAGTGATGACCTGGGCCATGACCCGGTTGTATGTTTCCGTCTGAAGTGCTTCAAACTCATCACACAAGCTTTCGATGATGATGCTAAACAGCGCCCGGGCGGCGACGCTATTAAGTTCGGGATCGCGGGAAATTGTGGTCATTTCACACAGCAGGTCGATATAATCCGCCTCATAGTGACAATCTTTCAGATATGAATCCATAAACGAATGGGCGACCTGCCGTGACAACCGTTTTATTTCTTCCGGATCGACGATGTGGGCGTTTATGCTCGACCATTTTTTTCTGTAATAGGAGGATTTCATAATTTAAAAATGCTCCTGCAACAATTGTTTACCGGCTTGCAGCGCGGCCTCCGGCGAGATTTCGGTCATACATCGGTGATCGAGCGTGCATTTTTTAAGGTGGCAGGGGGAACAGGCCAATTCCTGACGCAGTATAATGGTTTTTTCGAGATTCGCCTGGGTATATCGCGGGTCCGTGGGACCCATGATAACCACCACCGGTATATTAAAGGCCACGGCATAGTGGCGGGGGCCGGTGTCATTGGTAAATAAAAGCCGGCATCGATGAATCAACGGTTTTAACAGAGCCAGGTCGACCTTGTCCGGACCGGTGTTGACAATTTTTGCCTGACTGTGCTTTACGATTTCTTTTCCAATATCCTCTTCACCAGGGCCGATAAATAACAAAATTTTGCAGTCCCAGTCTCGGGATATCAATTCCGCCAACCGCGCAAAATGCACGGGCGGCCAACACTTGGAACTGCCGAATTGCGCTCCTGGATTTAAGCCGATTACCGTATCATCAGGGGAAATGCAGTAGCGTTTAAGATGTCGACGACTCTTTTCCTGCACGGCCTCGGACATGAAAAGACGGGGTCTGGATTGCACGGGAACCGCCAGATTCAGCCAACGGCAAATCTCAAGGTAATAATCCACCATTGGTCTGGGAATAAAACGCTTGTTTTTACGAAGGGGCAGGGGACCGCCGCTCATTAAGATGGAGCGTCCGTTGCGACGGTAACCGCAAATTTTTTTGGCCCCACTGAGTCGTGCGATCAAGGCCGAGCGAAATGAATTCGGCAAAATAATGGCCAGGTCCGGATTCAAACGACGGATCCGGCCAGATGCCTTAAAGACGCCCCGGAGGGTTTTATCGTTTACCTTAATCAGGTCATCAAACCACGGTCCATCCTCAACGACACCACCGGCATAATCCCGGATGAGCCCAATGATCCGGGCTGCCGGATAATTTTGGCGAATACACTCAAAGGCTGGTGTCGCCATAACGACATCGCCAACCCAATTGGGACACATAACCAGGATGGTTTGTGGCGGTATTTGATGACTATCAGGTGTCACTGAATTACCTTAACCTGTTACTAGGACAATGAATACGTCTACCTCCCACCCGCTTCAAGGCCTTGTGGAAGTCTACCGTTTTAGCGCTTTGATGAGCTTTCCCATCACCCTTTCCGGGTCTATGTCGTACATGCATTCTCGGTTGCGTCCGGGACAGCGTTTTTTGTAGCAAGGGATGCAGTCCTTCTCAGTTTGAACAACCAGGTGATCACACCCATAAGGCGCATGCCGACCTGGAGGCGTTGGGCCAAAAAGGGTCACATAGGGCGTACCCACCGCTGCTGCCAGATGCCCTGGTCCCGAATCGGGACCTACTCCCGCTGCTGCCGCTTTCAACACAGCCGTCATCTCCACCAATGAGTTGCCGGTTAAATCAATGACTTTATGTGAATCCATATTTTTTGATAGTCGCCGGGCAGCGGGCGACTGAGAGCTATCCCCCAAAAGGACGACATCGCGCTTGAGAAAGGATAAAATCTGTTGTACGAGTCGGCAATATCCTTCAAAATACCAATCTTTGGTCTCCCAAGATGAACCCATGACCACCGCGATGAACGAATTTTGAATTTCAACCACCGCCGTTGGCAGTATCTTGTTTCCATCGAAACGATCAAACCCAAAGTCCAGCGCGGTCGCTGCTGGCAGACCCAATTGTTCGGTGAATTTAAGATAATGACTCAATTTGGAAAGATTGTCATCAACGTACGAAATATGCTCGTTATTAAATAACCAGTTCAATTCTTTGGCGTTGTTTCGATGAACCCCGATTCGCCGCTTGGCTCCCGACAGCAACGAGAATAGACCGCTCTTAAAAATGCGTTGGAGATCAAGCGTGATGTCGAAATCCTGCTGACTCAATTCTTTGCAAAGCTGCCACAATGCTGAAGCACGCCATTCTCGTCGAAAGATAATTACCTTATCGATTTGGCGATGCAGCCGAATCAGCTCCGCCCATCTCGCTTCCACCAGCCAGCTAATCCGACTCTGCGGCCAATGCGACTTCAGGTGGCAGATCAAACAAAGCGCTCTGATGATATCCCCCAGCGATCCCATCAATATGATCAGAATGGCGGGGGAGGGCACCTTGTCCGGATTTATTGGATAGGTCTGGTCTTTGGTCAATTCAAGATACATCCATATGAACGATTTCTGAAATTGGCCAGCTTGATCATCAGAAACCGTGCCATTTTGGCGATGTTTCATACAAGAATTCTCACCAACCTAATTCTAAGATAGCCCTGCTTGCAATATGTCGGTGAGCATTTCAGGTAATCCATGCTTATTGACGGCGCGCTGCCAGCGGGCAAGATACCGATCTTTTAAATTCTGCCTGCTTCCATGATACACACGGCCTTTATCGAAATCCAGCAAATAAACCTGCTCTCGCACATCAACCACCACATTGCCGGGATGTAGATCAACATGCAGGATATCATTTTGAATCAGTAATGAAATTTGTTCAATGACAGATGCCATGGTCGTGCTGGCTTTTTTTTCGTCCTGCAGGCTTAAACGGGCAAGGGACAGCGGCTGATGGATTTCGCGGGTGACCAGCCAGGCCCGGTATAAGATACGGCCGCGATGGGCATATGCGATGGGTTGCGGGATATTTATGCCCAAAGCGCCGACGATATCCAGCAACTCAAATTCGCGCTGGGACCGGGTTTTGCCAAAGTTAAGGTATCGGTCTTTGATAAAATATCGCAACAGCCCGCCCCGGCGGTAATGTTTGATAATGACAGGTCCGATGCCATCCAGCTGTGCCGCGGTAGCAGCGGTTCTGCCACCCAACACCGAAACATCGATGGGGTCTGGATGATCAAACAGCCCTGCGAGGGTGGCTAATTGAGAATCTGTCAGGTTCAACAAGAACCCGAAATGATAAGAATCCATTGTTCGGTTCAGCATCATACCATTTTGAGCTTTAGGTCAGCCACCGCCATCGGAAACCCTTTGAAACCTTAGGCTAGGCGGCAACATAGACTTAAACAATTGTCGATATGGGGTCACCCCAACGTTGCAACTAGGTGGTCATGCAGTGGCTATACTTCATATCCCAACTGTTTCAAAAAATCACATAATAAAAGATTTAGCCTATTTTTATCCGCATCCTGCATTTCCGTTTGCCATTTAAAATTGCGATTATCCATGCCGGTAGTGATGGTTTGCAGCATATCTTCCTGCCAGATCAGATCGCATTTTTCTGCAACCTGTTTAAATAATTCCACCGGCCGGGCAACCAAATCTTCGTATTTAATCGCCAGGTACTGCTCAGGCGGCAATTTTTTAGCCGACTGCAATATTGCCTTTACCGTCATTTTCCACTGCAAGGCGCAGGCATCGACCAGCGGAAGTTTCAGAAGGTCCCTCCAGCCGGGCGGTTTGACACTCCAATAGGCCCCGGAATGCTCCAGTCTGGAACGTATGATTGAATAGCCGACCGCCCTGCCGTCTCTAATGATATGAATGAATATCGCATCCGGAAAAATTTCTTTCAAAAATTCAATCCGAACTGAGTTTCCGGGACACTTGTTCACAAAGCGGGGTTTGTTGAAAATCCGCAAATTGTTCTGCACAACCGTGTGAAGATATTTGTCGGCGGCGGCGGTGACATCGTCTCGGCCGAGGGATTCGTGGTCGTTGCCTGTAAATTTCTGCCAGACATTGTTGGCTTCCGTTGGGCGATGATCGTCACGAAACAGCATGACAATGCGGGTCAACCAAAGAGAAGACGGAAATTTTTTGGTAATATTTGAAATCCAGGCCAAATCGGGGTGTCGTGCCAATCTACGGTAGAAAATGTTGGTACCGCTGCGCGGAGCGCCAACAATGAAAATCGGACAGATGATTTTTTTGGGTCTTTTAATGCTCTTCGATTTTTTATCTTGCCGCCGTTTTTGACGGTTGCGTGGATTTGGTTTCTGATAGATCATTGTGCTGTCTGATTCATCGAGCCCGCCATGGTTGGTCGTCGCAATATATTGAAAGCGAATGATTGTGCTAACAACAATACCGCCGCCGGTTGGCCTGCCCCACCGCAAGCAATAAAGATCGAATTGCACTCCGGAGCTCTATGACATTTTTATCACATATTTGCAAGTGATGGATACCGGATCGGCACTGGTTTTATTATCCTTGCCTCCACCGTAACTCCATTCATAAGCCACCGGCTTGTATGAAATTAAAAGGTTCCACCGATACCGCGAGAGCATATTACATGGCACCAAATCTGGCCAGCGCCGGTGGTTTATGAATGGAGTTCTAATAAAGAATTTTGCATTGTGTTTTACAACGCGGCTATATATGCTGGTAGAGCAAATATCATTAAATCTTTGTGAACAAATCAGGTATAAGCGTATGCAAGGCAAGCGATGAAAATTTATGGGGCAAACTATGACCATATTAACCTATCAGGTGGCCAAAATTCTTAATTTTGAACTATCTGTTCGAGGATCAGAGGTTTTGGGCTCAGATGTTCAGTTTCAACGTATCACAGTTTTAAAGGAAAATCACCGGTGGGCAACACACCCAACAAAACCTGTTTAAAGCGTGACCTGGCCCGGGAACTTGCCGAATATCGAATTACGGCAAGTCCATTAAATCCGGAGTTTCGTTTTGAGGACATCCTGTTCGAAGTAAGCGAATGCAGGGTGGTGAAGGCAAACAGCCGGCGCCAGGTGTACCATCTTCAGACCCCTGCGGGCGGGTACTTTCTCAAGCGCAGCACCCTTGTCAGGGCAAAAGATCGTTTGCGGCATTTTATTCTGCCTCGCCGGCGATGGGCCGAATGGCGTAATCTTCACCGATTGAGACGCGCCCAGGTGCCGGCGGCCAGGCCATTGTCAAAAGGACTGCTAAACATCCGATATCCCCTTTCTTACTTTGTATTGACCGAACAGGTCTTGGGGGCGCATATACCTATGAATTCTTTTGAAAATGCTCAAAGTCTCGGTCAATATGCGGCATTTTTGCATCGCCGCAGGGTTTATCACGCTGATTTAAATCGACACAATCTTATTTTAACTCCGCAAGGACAATTCTGCCTCATCGATGTTCAGGAAGTATTTTTTTTGCCTGGGATGCCGGATCGACTGCGAATTCATAATCTCGGCAGGATTCTATTCAATTTTTGCACCCTCTCCGACCCTGAGCAATGGGCCGCGGAATTGCTAAAAGGTTACCACAAAGGATATGATAAAAGAATTAGCACGACAGCTGTTATTAGGGCTGCCGGATTACACCGGCAGCGGCACTATCGTTCGCGATCGAAACGATGCTGTAAAAACAGTACGGAGTTTGCCGTCGTTAAAAGCGATGACTGGAAAGGATACCGAAGAAAAACATTTCAATGGCGCCCGATGGACCTGCTGCAGGCCTTGGAAAAGGGGCAACCGATCAAGGGAACCCATGTGATTTCATACCGTGGCGTCTGCATTAAAAAACACCCCAGACGGGGGTTTCATTCAGATCGTTGTCGAATCAGTTGGAAAATGTCCAGGGCCCTTGAGGTGCGCGGCATAGCGGTGCCCCGTTCCCTGGGTTATTTCGTCATAAATAACCTCAGCTGCTTTCTCGCGGAATTCCTGGCTGAGAGATGCCATCTTAACACCTATTTATCAGCCTTGTCCGATGAGCAGATCAAACGCAAAGCCCTGAAAAAGCTAGCGCTGTGGCTGCGAAACTTTCACGATAGCAATGTTTGGCAAAGGGATTTCAAGTCCAGTAACATTTTGTGCCAAAATGGAGACTTTTTCATGGTGGATCTCGATGGCGTCAGAATCCGGAGGTTGAGCGAACCCAAAAAAATATATAATCTGGCCCAGCTGAATGCTTCCCTGAGCAACGCCATAACGATTAAAGATCGCCTGCGTTTTTATCACTATTATTCAGCGGATCGCCAGCCGACAAGGCCGCAGCGGCGAGCGGTCTATCGGAAGGTGTGGCAAATTACCCTGACGAAAAATACCGCCCTGTATGATTTTTACCCTGAAAAATGTCGATGGCAAACAAGCAATGAAGCATCCCAATGAAAAGCTAGATGACGGCACGCTAATGAAGCAGTTATTCGGCTAGCGGGGGGATCGTCGATCAGGATTATGAACTTACCCATATTAATGTATCATCATATCCAAACTGACTCACTTGTCTTGTCCAGATTTGCAGTTTCATTAAGATCTTTTCAGCGGCAAATAGGTTGGTTAACACAAAAAGGCTATGAAACAATTTCTTTAGAACGACTGGGGAGCGCTATCCAAGGACAGGAAACCTTGCCTAGGAAACCGGTTATTATCACCTTTGATGATGGTTATCAAAGTGTTTGGGACCATGCTAAACCGATTTTAGACCAGTCTGGCTTCACGGCGACGGTATTTTTGGTGTCCCAGGCAATCGGCAAGCGTAATATTTGGGACCTGCCAAAGTCCAACCCTATTCTTCCCTGCATGGGTGAAGCCACCTGCCGGCGATTGTTGGATGATGGTTGGCAGATTGGTTCACACGGTTTAAATCATCTAAGATTGTCTGAATTAGCGCCCAAAGCGTTAAACGAAGAGATAACAGGATCCAAAATATTCTTGGAACAATTATTCGATTGTGAAATAACCACGTTTTGTTACCCCCATGGGGCATGGAATGACATGGTTCAAGAAAATGTCAAGCGAGCGGGCTACCAAATGGCTTGCGCGACGTCATCAAAGAGCGCTACGGTGACCGGTGATCCGTGGGCCTTAAGACGGGTCAAGATCAAGGGCTCTGATAACCTGCTTGATTTTAAACGTAAAATATCTAATTGGTACCTAGCCTATCGTGGGTGGCGGAAACGATGACCTGAAATCAAGTAATGCCATTACGGTCAAGGATAGACTGCTATTACCTAAACTGATCGATCAACCTATTTATCAAGCATCGATTTTATGCTCTTTTAACCATCTGTTTAACATAGGCAATTTATCGACCAGAATGTTGGTGACGTCCCGAAACCCGGCCATAGATTTGAGCGGCTTATTCTGGCCGGCTTTTTCCAGCAATATCAGCACAATTCCAATAATCATACTGAAGGGGTAAATAAAATACTTATGGTAAAGGGATAGCGTCAAGGCAGCATGAATGAAATTCATCCAAAAAAGAATAAAGAGCGTTACTAACAAATAACGATCGCTTTGGTGTTTGAGCCGGTGATATCCTCGCCATATACCGATCATTAACAAAACCGTTGCCCCCAAAAACATCGCCAATCCGATGGCACCGTTTTCAAATATGATTTGAAAAAAAAAATTGTGAGGAAAGTTCCAGTCGACAATTTTACCCTTAACTTTGAAAGTATTATAATCGGAAAAATAGTAGCGAAAACTCCCAATTCCATGACCCAGCAACCAGTCCTTGACAGAATTATCGCCGAGCATGTTCAGCGTATCGGTCCAGACCGTGACGCGTTCCTCACTGCGCCAGTTGGCTAAAATATCCAAAATACGATTCTTTATGGTAACAAACCCGGAACCTAACGCGGCAATCAAAGAAATTATAAAGAATCCGATTAAGCCAAACAACAATTCTCTTTTTCTAAAAAAAATAAGGATGGCAATCAGAATAGAACTGAAGAAGGCAACCCATGAGATTCTTGAACTGCTTTCCCACAAAAGATAAAAGGCGACAATTGCACCGCCAACACATGAAAGGCGAAGCCAGCCTTTAATTTGGGTGGAAAAATAAACTAGAACCGGCAGGATTAAACTGGCAAAGGCGCCAAAATGGTGCATGTTGCTATAGAGGCTATACGATTCCAAGCCGCCGGAATTTACGACGCGCTCGACCGTGAGGTATCCAATCAATTGAACGATTAACGCCAGAACTGCAATGCCGCAATAGAATAATAACGTTCTTGACTGCGGATTTGCCCTTTTTGAAAGGCAATGAATCGCTAAAATCATACCCGGTATCGTCAAAAAATAGCGAAAAGAGCGTCGATGGACCATCTCGTCAGGCATAAAGCTGTTAATCAGGAGCGTTATCAGAAAAATTCCAATAACCACCCAATGAGCCACCGTAATGTCACCCATGCGATAGTTGCCAATGACCATGTTAATCAAAAAAAGTACGCCGCAGATTCGCATGAGATCGCCCAACGAGCCCGGATTTATTGTAAATGCGATAAAAGACCCGACAATCGCAACTTCTAATATCAAGCGATAACCCAAAAAGGCCTTAAATTTATGCCAAACGGCAAGCATTCTATCCTCCGGATGTTGTGTCCTTTTTTTTGCAAGCTTGTTAGGATTAAAAATATGCTTTCATAAATTAATTATTTGTTTTAAATAATAAACACATTTATACGGCAATTTCAAGATAACCCATCACACCATGCCCAGAATCATCCTTTTCGGGAAATCAAAACGGCGCACTCGCACAACCTTTCATCTGGCAAGGGCCTTTAAAGAGTGCGGGAACACGGTCCTCTGGTTGAATCCCGCTAGAATTCGGCGCCGCCACAGGAATGAGAGCGATCGATGGATTCTCAATAATATAAAAGCCTTTGATCCGGACATCATTTTTATATATTCCAAGGATATTCCCCTTGGTGTCCTACAAAAAGTAGCCGGCGGTCCCGCGCCAATCATGATGTATTATGAAGATATGCGACCGGAGGTTCCGAATTACCTGGCTCAATTGGGAAAACTGGTGGATTTTTTCCTGGTGACCAACAAGGGCCTGCTGGCAGATTATAAGAAAGCGGGTATTGCCAATCCGATCTATTTTATCGGTGCCTGCGATCGCTATGATCACCGCGTGCGACATCCGGTGTTGCCCGTCTGGAAATCAGATGTTGCCTTTATTGGCCAGGCTAGAGCGGATGAATCCAGGGTTGCGCTCATCCGTAAACTTGCTAAGCGATTCAATGTCAAAGTATACGGTAAAAATTGGCAGGCCTTTGGGATCAAACCGACATTGAAAACGGTGACGCCGCGACGCTATGGGTTAGTTTGTCGAGGGGCGAAAATCATTCTAGGTGCCGATATTACCGACGAGGTGGAAGGCTATTGGTCCAATCGTCTTTGGTTGACCCTTGGCTGTGGCGGATTTTTCCTGACCGCTTATGTTCGCGGAATGGAAAAATTTTTTGAAAACAAGCGCCACTTGGTGTGGTTCCACAGTGAGACCGAATGTTTGCGTCTGGCAGAGGAATATCTGGCCAAGCCGGATATCAGGCGCAAAATTTCCCGGCAGGGTTATCATTTGGTTCACGAACATCATACGTTCCATCATTTTGTTCAGCGGGCAATCTCGCTGTATAACCAGGGAAGATCTCGCGTCGAAAACGAGGACGGCTAAGGAAACCAATTTTTTTGTATAGAAACCCATTAATATGAAAATCCTGCACCTCAATACCGAGAAAACATGGCGCGGCGGTGAACAACAAACCCTGTATCTGCTCCAGTCCTTAAAACAGCGTCACATCACAAGTCATCTGGTCTGTCAGCCGGCATCACCGCTGGCGAAAAGAGCACGGGCGGCGGACATCGAAGTGTTTCCAATCGCGATGCGTGGTGAGACGGACCTGGCTGCCGCTCGACACCTGCGCAAGCTGATTCGAAAATTTAACTATGACATCCTTCATTCCCACACCTCCCATGCCCACAGTCTGGCCTATCTGGCGTCCATCGGCTACCATACATGCCGCCTGGTGACGCGGCGGGTCGATTTTTCCATTTTTCGCCGCAGCTTCTTGCGCCTTTCGGCGCTCAAGTATCGCCGCATGGCTGATTATTACATTGCCATCTCACACAAAATCAAGCAGGTCATGGTCGCAGACGGCATTGCAGCGGACCGTATTTTCGTTGTTCACAGCGGTGTTGATCTGCAAAGATTTGAAAACGATAGCAGTGATCATCTCATTGGCGAGTTTAATCTGAAGCCCGATGAAAAAGTGGTGATCAATGTGGCTCACCTGGCCGGACACAAGGGACAGCAGTTTCTCGTACGGGCCATCCCCCTGGTGGTCGAAAAATTCCCGAGCGTACGTTTTTTCATTGTGGGCAAGGGCGAGTTGCTGGCCGAACTCAAGGCGCTGGCGGCTTCTTTGGGCATAACCCGTGAGCTGGTTTTCACCGGGTTCCGCAGCGATGTCGGGGCGTTCTATAAAATAGCAGATCTTTTCGTCATGAGCAGCGTGCAGGAAGGTTTGGGTACGGCCGTGCTGGATGCGCTAGCTCAAAGAAAGACAGTTGTGGCAACCGCCTGCGGCGGGATTCCAGAAATTATCCGCGATGGTGAAACCGGCCGCCTGGTGGCACCGGCCGACCCCCAGGCAATGGCGGACGGCATCATTGAAATGCTGTCCCGTCCGGCAGCGGCAAGGGCAATGGCCGATGGAGGACGGACGATGGTAAAAAATAATTTTTCCGTTAATGTCATGGTCGACAAAAACATTGAGGTCTATGAAAGAGTACTGAGGTATGGATAAACCGGTAAGCCTTTCGGCGGTTATCATCACCTTTAATGAAGAGAACAATATCGGCCGCTGCCTGGATTCGATCCGGGAGGTGGCCGATGAAATCGTTGTGGTGGATTCCTTTTCAACCGATGCGACCCAAAAGATCTGCCTGGGTCATAACGTCAAATTTTTACAGCATCCGTTTGAAGGACACATCGAGCAGAAAAATTACGCTGTATCCTGCGCCGGCTCTGATTATGTGTTATCCCTGGACGCGGATGAGGCCCTGTCCGAAACACTGAAGCAATCGATTTTAGCTGCCAAAAAAAAATGGCGGTGCGATGGTTACGACCTTAACAGACGGACGAACTATTGCGGCCGGTGGATTCGACACAGCGGCTGGTATCCGGATACCAAACTGCGATTGTGGGACAGACGCAAAGGCCGCTGGGGCGGGCTCAATCCCCACGATCGGGTCATAATGGATGACGATTGCCGTGTCTGTCATCTTGCCGGGGATTTGTATCACTATTCCTACCACACCATCAATGATCATGTTGAGCAGATAAACCGCTTTTCTGGAATTGCGGCACGGGCAGCCTATGGGAAAGGAAGACATGCCAATCTGTTGTTGGACATTGTCTTTAATCCGCTACTGACTTTTTTTAAAAAATATATCCTCAAGTTAGGCATCTTGGACGGTTATCCAGGTTTTATGATCGCCATTCATACGGCCTACGGCAAATTTCTCAAATACATCAAATTAAGAGAGTTGGATAAACAGCCGGGAGACTGATATACTTTCCTCAGCTTAAGGCTACTTTTAACTTTTTCAATTATTTGCCAAAGTTGGTCGGTTCAAGGTTCAGGGTTCAAAGGTTGCGATGGATTGAGACTATTCGCTTTATAAATCAAGATCTGGAATACTCTACGTCCCACCTTTGGGTGATACGGCGTTATCACAAACCGTAATTAGAATTTCCTTGATCGGAGCTATTTGGGTGAGTCTTAACCCTGAACGTTGAACCCGGAACCGCCCAACCAATTATTATTTCTCAAGCAACATCGCTTCTATTGAACGGCAAGCTTGTTCGGTACCACCCTGGCGTGTCTTAATGAATTGATACACCCTTTCAATCACTGGGGCGCGGGGACGGGGGGTATCCAGATCCTGCAGGATAAGCGCCGCTGTCTGTCGCCAATCGTCGGCGACTCTTAACAAACCGGTGTCTACGATCCCCTGACCGACCCAGGCAAAATTTTCCCATGACGGCCCGATAACCGGTATGACGCCGCTAATCAGTGCTTCTAAAAAATTCTGGCCACCTAGCGGAGCAAGGCTGCCGCCGACAAATGCGGACTGGGCCAGACGATAGGCCGACATCAACTCGCCGAAAGTGTCCCAGAGTATGACGGTGCCGGCAGATACCGGATTAGAGACTGCTGACCGCAAAACCCACCGAATTCCCAGTTTGGTTAACCCATCCTGCCAAAATTTTACGCGTTGAATGTGCCGCGGAAATACGCCCATGACGATTTGTGGCCGATTGCGGGAAATTTCACGAATTAATTTTTTAACTTCGGATTCCTCCTCATGACGGATCGAGGCGAAAACGACAAAGGCAATGTCCCTTGGCAAAATAGATTCTATTGCGGTATGATCATCGCTGACGGAGATTGAAGGCGCCATTCGATCAAATTTAATATTGACCATGACGTCGACGCCCTTCGGGCCGAAAAGCCGTCCGAATCGGTCGGCATCGGCTGGGGAGATAGCCAAAACCTTATCCGGTCGAAGGGTTTGCCAGATTGAAGGCCAGAGAAGATATCGTTGAAGGCTTTTTTCGGTCAACCGGCCGTTGACGATGATGATCTTGCAACCCTTTGCCTTCAAGGCCAGCAAAAGCCCCGGCCAAATTTCCGTTTCCAGCAAGACCATCAATTTGGGTCGAACGGCAGCGACGGCCGTTGCCATAATAGATGGCTTGTCAAACGGAAAATAACGAACCGTCGTCTGGATTTGATTGCGGTTGATAGCTCGTCGTTGCTGGGTCTGATTGAGAATGTCAATTCCCTGTCGCGTGTTGGCGGTCAATAATATTTGGATCGGCTGCGGCATCCGGAGGGATTTCAGAATTTCCAATGCTAAAAAAGATTCGCCGACGGAAGCCGCTTGGATCCAGAGTTCTGCAGTCCCTGGTAACTTGTCTTTCAAAGTGCGCTGATAATATCCTTCGCTCAGGCGATGATTTAATCTCAGCCAGGGTAGGGCGATACTCCAGCTAAAATTGTAAAATCCAAAAGCAGTTTTATAAAACAGGTTCATTCTAACAAATTCTATTGAAAAGTGATCTGGCTGTCAATTACATCAATTAAAAATCAGCGGCCACCAGCAAAGTTGGCTCGGCTCCTTCCAGGGGCCTTCCTCCGCTGGTGGCCGCCGATTTTTATGGTCTTGACAATAAAACCAGCTTCAGCTATCCGAGGGGTATTATTTAGATCAATGGGTCCTTCAACATGTTGTGCTGAAGCTGAAGCCGATGTATAATCCTCGAACCCCATGGATCCGGGTATTTACTACAGGGTTCAGCTTGGTTTAAAACAATGACATCTAAGCATATAAAAACGATATTTCTTTATACAGCGATCATCCTGCTTTCGTTTCATTACAATTTCAAAGCATTGCAGAAAGGAATCCAACGGTTTAAGCGCGGGGAACCTGACCAAATTACCATATATGAGAAAAGATTCTTGGCGCTCAAAGCGACGTTAGAAAACCATTCGATTGTAGGCTATGTCTCAGACTACGATGATAATTCCGATGAGAACGGCATCGCTTTTAGTATGACTCAATATGTTCTCGCACCGATACTACTTGTTCGTGGGACAAAACGCGATTTTATTATTGGAAATTTTCAGAATGCGAAACCTAATATCAAAGCATTCGAAAAAGAAAATTTGTCAGTCTGCAAAAATTTCGGCAATGGCGTCATATTGTTTGAGAGAATGGATAACTAGTGTTGTCATTAATCGTTTCAATCGTATTCCCTATTTTATGTGTGTGCATCATTTTATCCTTCTTTCTCTCAAGGCAATTTCCTCGAAAATATGGCACTATCCTTAATACTTCTCTTTCAGTAGGTTTGGTACTTGGGATTTCGTCCTGCACTTTTTTTTTGTGGCTATACTTTCTTGGTTTCCCGTCCACAAACTATCACGTCATCGAAAATATCTTGGCCGTAATCCTCATCCCGATTGCATTTTATACATCAAAATACCAAAAAGCAACCGGTTGCAATCAAGAGACCGGATCTGATTATAAGATATATCTGCGCATTTTAAACATTGCCGCGCTGATGATTATTGTCTGCTTCGTTGTTGCATTTCTACTCAAATCCGCCATCAACCCACATGGCTGGGAAGACGCCTGGGGCATGTGGAATTTAAAGGCAAGGTTTTTATTTCGCGGTGGGGATAATTGGAGAGTTGCCTTTTCGAATGCGCTGTTTTGGACAAGCCGTGATTATCCCTTACTCGTCCCAATCAGCATCGTCAGAATTTGGAGCTATCTAAAAAATGATTCTGCGATCGTACAGACGATAGTTGCCGGCCTGTTCACATTTTCCACGGTGGCATTACTCATCAGCTCGCTGTCCGTTATTCGAAGTAGAAGTACGGGTCTACTAGCTGGTTTAGTTCTTGTCGGCTCACGTTATTTTATTAAAACCGGCGCATATCAGATCGCTGACGTTCCCCTTGCCTTTTATATTTTATCTACCATCGTTTTGTTCAGTCTGAAAGAAACATCCGATTCGCAATCCCGATATTTAATTCTTGCAGGTGCTATGGCAGGACTAGCAAGTTGGACCAAGAATGAGGGTGTCTTATTTTTGTTTGTTGTAATTATTGTGCGAATGATTGTCATATCTTCCGATAGAGGAATAAAGGCCTATTCAAAAGAACTTGCCATGTTTGCAATCGGCGTATTGCCTATCCTGGCGGTATTGTTTCTTTTCAAATTAAAAATACCATCTACCAATGAATTGCTCACCGGTCAAAGTATGAATACGGTTTTGGCAAGGTTAATGGATTTTACTAGATATCTAATCATTGGTAAATCCTTCATCGTATTTTTTTATGATAAGCTGGCCAAAGAATGGTTGATCATACTTCCAATATACTTTTTTTTGTTTGGAAAAACGAAGCAACATGTTAATGAGGAAAGCATCAGAACTGCGGTTTTAATCGTGTTTTTTATGATAGGCGGTTATTTTTTTATATATTTGATTACGCCACTCAATTTACAGTGGCACATCGATACCTCCATCTGGCGGTTGTTTCTTCAATTGTGGCCCACGATTATATTTTCTTTTTTCCTTGTGGCAGCAACTCCGGAAGAGTTGTTTTCAAAAAAAAGAAACCCAGCGGCGCCGGCGCAGAGATATTGAACTTGACAATAAAACCTGATTTAGATATCCAGATAAGGGCGGAAAATGGGATATCATAAATAATTGCAAATGATTAGCCTCGCTTTATCAAATTGTTTAGGCGACTTTAGGGTTAAGGTGCGATCGGCACCATGATTAGCAATAAATTAAATAAAATCAAAGCCTGGGCCGATGCTCGGCTGTCAAAATATTTTCCAGCAGTGCACGGGGCAGTTTTGCTCATTGTCATTCCAGCCTTTTTTATTGTAATTGTCTATTTTATCAGCATTCTTACCGAAATCATCAAGGACGAAGAATATCGATCTGTCGTGGACTATGAAGCCCGGCTTGCCGCTCTTAAGCAAGATCTGCCGCCTAATTCGATCGTCAACTATGTCTCCAACTCAGAAGCGCCGGACGATTTGATCAATGCGGAGTATGTCTTGATACCGGTTCGTATGGTCGAAGGTCTAAAACCGATGCACGATCTCTTGGTCTTTCATAACTTCAATATCGCTGAATTGCCGGAATTTGACGGTTACGCTCTGAAAAAGAATTATGGCAACAAGGTCATATTATTTAAAAGGACTAAGTGATTGGTGCACCTACCGGCGTTTATTTCTCCTTTTATTATTGGATCTTCCATCATCGTTATACTGTTTCCCACCTTCAGATTGCGCGGCGGTTGGCTGGTCCTAACCATTGGCTTGGGGGTCGGCCTGGGGCTGGGGATCACCTCGGCCACGATATTTCTATGGTTGGCGTTGATAGGCACCCCCGACAGCTACTATTTTGCAGCTGAGTTGAGTCTGGCAGTGATGCTCGTTTTTTTTGCTTTTTATCGCACTCAGTATTCAGCTGACCCCTCTCAAAAAGAACCCGGATTTTGTTTTGAAACCAATCCCGCCACCATCATTTGGCTGAGAAATATTTTTTTGTTCTTGTTGCTGATTTCCGTTGGCTCTTTTTTACTGAAAACATTCTTGCAAGATCCGCACGGTAAATGGGATGCCGTCGATACCTGGAATTTTCGGGCACGCTGGTTGTTCCGGGGGGGTGCCGACTGGTCTTATGCCTTTTCTCTCCGAGCCAGGGATGGTCTGGATTATCCCCTGTTGATTACCGCCTCTGTTTTTCGCATGTGGCAGATACTTGGAAAAGACCCGATCGTCATTCCAATTTTTATCGCAGGCAGTTTTACTTTTGGTTCGGTTCTCCTTTTATTTTCTTCGATTGCTTTGCTGAGGGGCCGCAATCAAGGTTATCTGGCCGCTATCTTACTGTTTTTATCCACTCAATATTTAAATATCGGCACCTATCAATATGCTGATGTGCCGTTGGCGTTCTTTATTCTGGCGACTGTCTTTTTGTTCAGTCTGAAAGATCGTTGTCCGGAGCTTTCATCCCCGCTCGTTTTTTTAGCCGGAGTTACGGTTTCATGCGCAGCCTGGACCAAGAATGAAGGTCAGCTATTTTTGGCATTGGTCATATTAATTTACTTTGTAGGACGGCTAAGGAAAAAAGAATGGGCCAAGACCCTAAAAGAATTTATTGGTTTTACCTTAGGATTGGCACCGGTTTTGGGCACTCTCGTTTATTTTAAATTAAATTTCGCACTCGAAAATGCTCATATAGGTGCCAATTCGTTAAAACAATTGGGAACATGTCTCTTTGATATCGATCGCTATATTTTAGTGGGTAAAACGTTTATGGTTAAATTCTTGACGTTTAACGATGGCATTGTTTGGTTGATGGCAGGATATTTATTTCTTGCCGGGTTGGATAGACCCGATCTTATCAAAAAACGCGCATCGTCGCCCGTCTTCCTACTGTTATTGATGACGTGCAGTTATTTTTTTGTATATATTATTTATCCCGGGAATCCGAGAGATCTCTTGAGTGCTTCACTTCGAAGGATTATAATTCAGCTCTGGCTAACCTGGGTCTTTCTTTTTTTCTATTGTGTCAAGGGTCCGGAAAAAAATGCTTCAATTTCGACTGACGCCACCCGTTCTTCTTGATTTTGTTAAATATGTTTAGCAGTCCCATGAGATATCCAAAAACACAACGGCAAATGAAGGCCGCTATCTTTTGGGGAGGCCTGTTTGGGGCCCTGGCATATGCCATTGATGCGCCGCATCGACGAATTGTCAGGAGAAATTTGCGATTGGCTTTCCCGGAATGGTCCCGGGGAAAAAACCGACGGACCGCCAAACGCGTTTTTCAGCATTTGGGTGCCGCTTTGGTGGAAATCTGTCAGTTGGCAACCTATTCGAAATCGGATGTTGTCGACAGAGTGCGCATCGTCGGTGCGGACCGCTGGCGGCAGGCCCTCGATAATCGTCAGGGTCTAATTATCGTTTCCGCCCACCTGGGAAACTGGGAGTTCGGAATGCAGTTTGCGGCCTGTTTCATGCAAAAGCCGGCCCTCGGCATCGCCAAAAGGATCCGTTTTAAACCGCTTAATCGATGGGTGCACCATCTGCGAACACGATTTGGCACCAGTATCATTTCTCAAAAGGGCGCGCTGCCGGAAATGCGCCAGACCTTGCGGCGCGGCGGAACTGTCGGCCTGCTGGTTGATCAAAGCAGACGCCGGGAAGGTGTCGATGTCAATTTTTTTGGATACAAGGTTCCGGCAACCCCCGCCGCTGCTTTTTTGAGCATACGCTGCAAAAGTCCGATTTTGCCTATTTTTTGTATTCGGGAAGCTTCCGGCCAATTGACCATCCATGTCGAACAACCCATTAAAACCAAATGGTCCGGCGATTTGCGCTCCGATATCCAGGCCAATACCCAGCTGATTACCGATGCTGTTGAGGGCATGATACGTAAATACCCCGAACAGTGGTTCTGGGTTCATAAACGCTGGAAGAAATACTATCCTCATTTTTATCCAGAGTATCAGTTGAGGCGAAAGCGACGCAAAACAAGAGAGCTTCGGAGAGAGCAACGGATAGCGGCCCAGCATTCGTCGGAAAGTAAATGAAACAGCTCAAAATATTGCACCTGCTCAGCAATTGGAAATGGACGGAAGTATCCGAACCCGCTGTGGAACTGGCCTTGGCCCAACAGCAACTGGGTGCCAAAATTGAATTTGTATGTGGCCGTGGTCCCGCCGATCGAGCCAAACGACGGGTCGATTATCATGCCCACAAAAAAAATCTGACCTCGATTCACGTGTTGGACATGCCCAAGCATCTTAAAATCCTATCCGCCATTCGTGATTGTGCAGCGTTACGTCCCATGCTCCGCCGCTTCAAGCCGGATGTCATCCATTGTCATAAGAAAAACGCACAGGTGATGGGCGTCCTAAGCAGGGGGGTCTCAAAGCGCCCGCTGATTGTCAGGGCTTGCTATGATTCCGAAGGTCCTCCCCGTGATTTAAGATCCAGATTAATGTATAAGGTGGGCACGGATGGAATGGTCGTCATCAATGAGAGAAGCAGGCAAAGGGCCGTGGCGCGCCATGGAATACTTATTGAAACCGTCCAGGTTGTTGAACCGGGTATCGACTTGGACCGATTTTCCCCCCGGCGCCATATTTCAGAAACCAGGGCAAGCTTTGGTTTAAAACAAGATGCTTTTGTGGTTGGGGTTGTTACCCGCATAAGAGCCAGCCGGCGTCTTGACATTCCATTGAAAGCGCTGCATGCGCTGGCGCCGTCCTACCCGCAATTGCAGATGCTGCTGGTTGGACGTGGACGGGAAGGCGCTGTGGAAAACGTGGTGGCAAAGCCGGCGCGGACGTTGAATATTTTTGATAGAATTGTTTTGGCGGGATACTGTGAAGAAGACCGTCTGGTGGCGGCCTACCGTGCCATGGATTTGCTGGTCTATCCGATCCCCGGATCAGATAAATCATGTCGAACCGTGCGAGAGGCCATGGCCGCCGGAGTCCCGGTGATTGCACCGGCAATCGGCTTCCTTCCTGAGCTCATCGAGGATCATTCAACCGGCAGATTGATGGCCTTAGCCTGGGAAAGCCTGGCAAAAATCCTTGAGGAGCTTATTCTGGATAGGGACCAGTTATTAGAGATGGGGCAAAGATCTCTGCAAACCGCCATCCGGCGGTTTTCTCCGGTTCTCCAAGCCGAAAGAACACTATACTTTTATCATAAATTGTTGGTGAATGCAGGCTACAGCCAAAATAATTAAAAAGAAAGCGCATCCCACACGCCCATCTTCATTATCTCAGCGATCCATTTGCCAATAAATCCTCAAAACGTTGCCATTTTCGATGTATTTTTTGTATGGCCATCCAATCGACGTAATTGCAGATGGGGATGAAATCAGAATTTCCGATATTGTCGATAACCACTAAAAAGCCTTTAGACTCATGGGTCCTTTTATAAACAATATTTTGAGGTTTGAGGGACATGGTCACAATTTTCCATTTCAGCAGGTATTGTTTTAACTGGGGCAATGCGCGGCGTAGATATTGAGATATAGGATCGGTTTCACTATGAGCGGAAACATAATGTTCCAAAGTTTTAGAAATTTTTCCATTAAAATCCCGGATCAGATCAAAAACAGCGCCTTCTCCCAGATTGGTGTCAACGTTGCCATAGAACCTGGCCAGCATCTTCCAGGAAATATTGCGTTTTTCAAGCAGCCGGTAATACGATTGTTCGCGCCGAGTTTCTTTATGATCGCCGGAGACAACCACCTTAATGCATTTATTTACATCCTCGGGATGAAAATAGCATTCTCGACGCAAGCCGCTTCCTATCAGGGCGGATGATTCGAGTGTCAGCATAAGACCCAAGTAAGAATATATTGTGTGTAAAACGCAGAAGTTCTTCCAATATTTAGTAAGGTTCAGCGTTCTTGTTTTATGAAATTCGAAAGCTGTCTGAACGTCTGATGGTGCAATTCATATATCCCACGGTTTTCAAAGGTGTCAAGACCTTGAATACAGACTCTTCAACTGCGAACGGTCGTAATATATTGTAATGGCTGCCGGTGGACTCAGGATTTTCCGGACTGGGAAGTTAGTAGCGTTGACAGCATTGGGGTTGTTTGCTACTCGTTACGGATCAGACATCAAAAATTATAGTTGGCATCATAATCAGGGGCTTGTCCGTTCGCTGGAGGCTTGATATTAAAAATAGGGCGCCAATTTTAGCGTGCAGATCAGCTAACTAATCGTATTTAATAGTCTTTTGAGGAACCATGATGGTCGGGGTTGAGAAAGTTGCTTGTGCTGATTTCAGGGATGTTGAAGATCTGCTTACTAATTTCTGGCGTCGGGGTAATGAAATCAAATGGCACAAATTATTCGAATATCAATGGAGACGTGATGAAAACTATTGCGGTCTGGCTTTAAAGGATGACGATAAGGTGGTTGGCTTTATCGGCATGATATTTAGCCAAAGACGAATTGGTGACAGCGTCGAAAAATTTTGTAATTTAACCGCCTGGTTTGTGCGAGAGGACTATCGAGGACGGGCGATCGCTTTGCTGTTCCCCCTATTCAGTATGAGAAATTATACCATCACCGATCTTACCCCTGCCAGAAAGGTATACCGAATTCAAAATAAACTCGGATTAAAGGACCTGGATGCCAGGGGCCGTATTCTGCTTCCTATTGGGCGTCGATTATTTCAGCAAAAATATACCCCACCGCAAATGACACATGATTTAACCACCATTGAAAGCAAACTTGATGGCCACCATCGAATAATTTTACATGACCATAAACCTTATCCGTGTTCTCATTTTTTGGCGACCGAGACAGACCGCTATTGTTACCTTATTTATACCAAATTGAAAAGAAAGCGCCCTTATGCCTATATTCATTATATCAGCAACCTTGATTTTTTTGAGCTAGTATACCGGGACATTCGCAATGAGATCCTGTCTCATTCAAGCACCTGTTTTCTCCTGGTAGACTCTCGGCTGGTTAACAACCGGCGGCTGCCGTTAAGCTTTTGTCTGCCCTTCAGGACACCGAAACAGTATATGTCGTCAAGGCTTGAGCCTCAGCAAATCGATAATCTATACTCGGAACTTGTGGTACTTAAACTGCGCACCCTTCCCAGGCTGAAGTATCTGTTTCGCGATTTACGTCGTAAGATTTTCAATTAAGGAAATATAGATGCAACAGGTCATTCAAACCCTTGCTGAATATATTAAAGAGCAGTACAATGCCGAGTTGGATACGCAGGAAAATATATTTGATTCAGGCATCATCGATTCTTTAGGCTTTGTCAATTTGATTGGATTTATCAGCCAGGCATTTGAAATCGAATTTGAGCCCGAAGATCTGATCGAAGATAATTTTCAGTCACTCGAGAGGATCGCTGAGTTTATACTGCAGAAAAAAGAATGAAACCGTTTCTCGTTCAACATTTATTGGAATCAACTTGCGACAAGTATCCGACCAAGGTCGCCGTCAAGCATGGTCAAGATGCCATCACCTTCGAACAGCTGAACACCCGGTCCGGCGCTCTGGCGTACGGATTGCAAAAAACCGGCATCGGCAAGGGTGAGCGGGTCGGCATATTGCTTGACAAATCCATAGCACAGATCATTTCTTTGCTGGGTGCCTTGCGCGCCGAATTCATTTTCGTGCTTCTCAATTCCAATCTAAGGGAAGGCCAGATCCAGCATATTCTTAACGACTGCGGCATCAAACTGCTGATTGCCTCTGAAAAATACAGCCGTCGGTTTCAAAATATTATCAAGAAAACTGACGTTGAAAGGGTCGTATGGGAATCGGAGCTTGATGAAATCGCTGCGGCCTATGCCGGAAAAAAAGTTCAATACTCAAACACCGGCGATGATATTGCCGGTATTATCTACACATCCGGCTCCACCGGGATGCCCAAAGGGATTGTGATATCTCACCGCAATCTGATCGAAGGCGCCCAGATCGTCAGTCATTATTTGGGTATCACGGCCGCAGAACGCATTTTGGGGCTGCTGCCGTTTAATTTCGACTATGGGCTGAACCAGCTGATTTCAACCCTCTACAAGGGTTGCACCCTGGTTTTATTTAAATTTTTTATGCCCAGTGCCATGCTCAACATTTTAATCGATGAAAAAATCAGCGGTCTACCGGCAATCCCCACTGTCTGGTCGGCAGTTTTTAATCCGCAATTGTGCAAAATTGATCCTGATCGGCAATATTCAAACCTTAGATACATCAGCAATACCGGTGGGAAGCTTCCGGTTCCCATCGTAAAAAA
Source organism: Desulfosarcina sp. (assembly GCA_029288035.1). Classification (GTDB taxonomy): domain Bacteria; phylum Desulfobacterota; class Desulfobacteria; order Desulfobacterales; family JAFDCJ01; genus JAFDCJ01. The sequence goes on along the minus strand of JARFPZ010000119.1, from coordinate 11,763 downwards.
AATCAAGCGGCTTTTTCCGGCAACAAAGCTGTTTCTGATGTATGGGCTGACCGAGTCCTTTCGTTCCACCTATCTTGACCCCGATGAAGTGGATCGCCGACCGGACTCCATTGGCAAGGCTATTCCCAACGTCCGGGTGGAGGTGATCAATGAAAGGGGCAACATTTGCGAAGCCGGTGAAGTCGGCGAGTTGGTTCACAGCGGTGCCTGCGTCACCAAAGGCTACTGGAATAATCCCGCTTTGACTGCCAGGGTTTTCCGGCCAAATCCGATGCTGCCGGAAGATAATCAGTTTCTTGATCGGGCGGTCTTTTCCGGAGATTTTGTCAAAAAAGATCGCGAGGGTTTCCTCTACTATATCGGCCGCAAAGATTCGATGATCAAAAAGGACGGCTATCGTATTTCGCCGACCGAGGTCGAAGAGTTGCTGATGGGGCATCCGGATGTGTTTGAGGTCGTGGTTTGCGGTGTGGAAGGCAAAAGGGCTAAAAAGGAAATGGTGGCATTGGTCACCGCCAATCGAAAACTTGACATCCAGGAACTTCGCAAATTTTGCCGTCACAAGGCCCCTGAATATCTCATTCCGGATAGATTCTTGGTCATGGACCAATTCGCCCAAACCGAAACCGGCAAGATAGACCGATCCAGGGTCATAAAGGAGGCCCTCGCTGAATATGATCTCTGATCTGCTGCAGGCCGCGGAAAATTTCGGAACGCCGCTGTATGTTTATGATTTCGACGCAATTAAGAGACGACTGGCGGCACTAAGGTCCCTGTTCCATCCCCAAATTAACCTCTATTACGCCGTCAAAGCCAATTCAAACCTGCATTTGTTGGCAAATATGAAGCCGCTGGTCGATGGATTGGATGTCTCCTCGGGCGGAGAAATCAGGCAGGCCCTATTGGCGGGTTACCGGGGGACCGATTTAAGCTTCGCCGGACCGGGTAAAACAGCCGGAGAGATTGTGCTGGCATTGCAAAACGATTGCGCCTCATTGAGTGTTGAATCCAACGACGATTTAACCAGAATCATTAGAGCTTGTCGCACCATAGGCAAAAAAGCCAATATTTCCCTGAGAATCAATCCACAAACTCAGGTCAAAGAATTTGCCGTCAAAATGGGCGGTATGGCTTCACCGTTCGGTGTTGATGAGGAAGATGCCGCTGAAATGATTGACGTCATCCGTGAAAATGAAGAATGCTTAAACTTTCTGGGCTTTCACATTTATGCCGGAACCCAGTGTTTGAATATGGTCGGCTTGACTCAAAACATCGACAATGTGCTGCAGACCGTTGAAAAGATATGCCGCCAGAAAGATCTGGCCTCCACCAGAATTAATTTCGGCGGTGGCCTCGGCATTCCCTACTTCAAATCTGATACAGATTTCGATCTCAAAGAATTTAGCCGGTTCGTCAATCAGGCGGTGGTCCAATTTGAAAGCCGGATGTCCCAATCGGTCGACTTCATCCTTGAGTTGGGCCGCTATCTTGTCGGTCCCTTTGGCTATTACCTGTCACAGGTTTTAGTCTTAAAAGAATCCAGGGGCAGAAAGTTTGTAATCCTCGATGGCGGTATGCACCAGAATTTGCCCCCCAGCGGTAATTTTGGCCAGGTTATCAGTAAGAATTATGATATCCAAAATATAAGCAAACCAGCGGCTGTCAAGGAAAAGGTTGATATCGTCGGTTGTCTGTGCACGACCCTGGACCGATTGGCCAACCGCATCGAAATCGGCTCCCCGGAGGTCGGTGATATATTGGTCATAAAAAATAGTGGTGCATACGGGTTGACGGCATCGCCGATTTTTTTTCTAGGTCATGAGACGCCGCGCGAAGTGCTCATTAAAGACCGTAAGGCCAAGGTAATTCGGGAGAGCAAAGACATAACCCAATTTAACTAGAGTAAAATTAAAGAAATGGATAATTTTTATAAAAAAGGGCGAAATTTATAGATAATCATTAAAAAAATGCCTAATCTAGCTGATTCCTTCGAATTTTATCCTTGATATCCACTGATTTGTACAATAAGAAGAATTATCTTCTATCTGAGTATTCGCGTTTTATGGTCGGGGAGCGGTGATCCTGTTGTTCCCGGGCTTTTCTTGAAATCTGCCAACCGCTGGCTGTCGGCGATAAGCCATTTCCGGTTGGACTTAAATGATTTACCAATCAAAGCACTGAATCATTGGGAGAAAGTTATGGCAATCAGTCAGGAACTATTAGATATTTTAGCATGCCCGAAATGCAAAGGAGATATTTATCTGAATGAAACTAAAGATGGCCTGGTTTGCGATAATTGCAAGCTATGCTATGAAATTCGGGAGGATATCCCGATCATGTTGATTGACGAGGCCAAGCCGCTTGAGGATTAGTTGGATAGTATGCCGGGATGCCAGGAAGCTGTGAAGCTGGGATGCCATGGAATTGCAGACATTTTGAATCTTATAGCCTCCCGGCTTTCCAGCCTCCACGCCTTTTTCGAGGTTTTTAGATGAGCTTACCCCAGGAACCAAAGCCTGCAAAATTGGTTGTCGGGCTTTTAATGAAAGACAGGGCCCTATTTGAACCACTGGCTGTCAAAATTACATCTATATATGGTCCTCCAGATCTGATCAGCTATTGGATGTCCTTTGATTATACGGCCTATTACGAATCGGAATTAGGATCGCCGCTATACCGACGTTTGCTCACATTTGAGACCCTGATCAATCAACAGGACCTGGCTGCCATTAAATTAACCACCAACCGGCTGGAACAGGCATATTCGCAACATCGCAAACGCAGGGTAAATATAGATCCCGGCTATTTGCTCTATGAGCGGTTTGTGCTGGCTTCCGGAAAAAATTATTCCCATAGAATTTATATCGGCCGGTGTATTTATGCTGATTTAACCCTGATTTATCGAAACGGCGCTTTTGAAACCTTACCGTGGACCTATCCTGATTATGCCGATCAGCCCATACGGCGCTTTCTCGAGCGGGTTCGCAACAAGTATGCGGTTGATTTAAGAAGGTAAAGGAGAAGAATACAAATTATGATCAAAAGCATGACCGGTTTTGCCACGGCTGAAACGACCGTAAAGGAAATTGCGGTATCTGCAGATATCCGCGCTTATAACAGCAAACATCTTGATGTCATGCTGCGCGTGCCTTCCGGTTATTTACATCTGGAAGAAAAAATAAAAAAACGAATTGCAGAGCGCATTGCTAGAGGCCGGATAGAAGTCAAAATTCAGATCAAAGATCAGTCCGAAGGGGCCATTGCCTTTGAGGTTGACCATGTGCGGGTTCGTGCAATTCAGTCTGCTCTGACCGAGCTAAAGAATGAGTTTGGTCTGCATGATAATATATCCCTGGAACTTTTGATGAGCATTGGCGGTATTGTCAAGCAGACGGAACGTGTGGCTGAAGCCGAAATCATCTGGCCGGTGATCGAGGAATGTCTCACCGTTGCCCTGAATAATCTTGAAGTCATGCAGAAAAAAGAAGGTGATTTCATGGCCGCCGATTTATTAAAACGATTGGATTACCTCGACGACTGCATCGGAGAAATTGAAAACGATTCAGGTGGTTTATTGGCTCACTATCAACTACGGTTAAAAGAGCGCTTAGGGGCCTTAACCCGGGAAATGGTGGAGATTGATCCCGGACGGCTTGCCCAGGAAGCTGCCTTTCTTGCAGACAGAAGCGATATTTCAGAAGAGATCGTGCGGGCAAAAAGCCATGTCCAGCAATTTCGGCAAATCATGAATTCTGAAGAGCCCGGGGGCCGAAAGCTCAATTTCCTGCTGCAGGAGCTTCACCGGGAATTTAATACCATGGGATCTAAAATTGGCCAGGCCGACGCTTCGCACAGGATTGTGACTGTCAAATCAGAGCTTGAAAAGATCAGAGAACAGATCCAAAATGTAGAATAACTTTCAGCATAGTGCATGGAGCATAGAGTAAACTGCACACCAAAAAGGGGTTTAGCGAAATCCGCCATGCTCTTTGCTCTATGCGCCAGGCGCATAGAAGGGGGAAAGAATGGATCAGAATTTGTTAAATATTGGCTTTGGGAGTACCGTGGTTTCCGATCGGGTTGTTGCCATTGTGTCTCCAAATTCCGCTCCGATGAAACGTCTCAAAGACGAAGCCCGGGATGAAAAACGTCTCATCGATGCTACCCATGGCCGCAGAACCCGTTCCATTATCGTCATGGACAGCAATCATGTGGTGCTTTCCGCCATCCAGGCTGAAACCGTCTCTCAGCGGTACAACATGCAAAGAGAATCGAAGTGAAGGAAACGGACGAGTTTAAAATTGATATGGCCGCAAAAAGGCACAAAAAGCACAAAAATAAAATATCAGGGTTTTTGATTCCAACGAGTTACAAAGAATGAAATTCGTAATTCAGACTTTTTACGAGCTTACTAAATTTAAAAGGGTGTGAAAAAGATGACATCCAGCGGGACCCAAAAACCGGGTGTTCTTTTTATTATTTCGGCGCCTTCCGGTGCGGGCAAATCAACCCTTTGCCGCGCGGTGCTAAATCGTTTTGCGGATCTGATTTACTCGGTTTCCTACACCACCCGATCGCTGCGAGGCGGTGAAAAAAACGGTGTGGATTATCATTTTATCCCTAAAGATGAGTTCGAAAAGGGAATTACTCAAGGGCGTTGGGCTGAATGGGCAGAGGTACACGACCATTATTACGGAACCTGTGCAGACTTTTTGGATGGGGAGTTGAATGCCGGGCGGGATATTTTGCTGGATATCGACATTCAAGGCGCCGGCCAGATTCTGCAGCGTTATCCGGACAGTGTTACCATCTTTATTATGCCGCCGTCCCTGGAAACGTTAAAAGCCCGCTTACAATCCAGAGGTACCGACAGTCCCGAGGTAATTGCGGTACGGTTGAAGAATGCGCAAAATGAAATAGCTCAAAAGGACATCTACCGTCATATCATTATCAATGATCGACTGACGGATGCGGTCGCGGAACTGATCGCCATTTTTGAGAGATATCGTTCGTGAAAACCGAATTACTATATGGTATCCATCCGGTACTGGAAGCCCTGGCCGCCGGACGGCGGCGTGTTTATAAGGTTTATCTTGACAAAAAAAGAAGATCTGAGCGTCTTGCTCAAATAAGGTCGATTGCCGAAACCAGAGGTATTCATAAAGAAAATATAGAATCCGGGAATCTCAAGACGCTGGCTGATACGATCGGCCATCAGGGCGCGGCCGCAATGGTAAGTCCATACCCTTTGGTCACTGTCCAGGATATTTTGCACACGGATCAAGGTCAGGATGCAACGTATTTTGTGTTAATGCTGGACAACATTCAGGATCCCCAGAATCTTGGGGCCATCATCAGGACAGCATTGTGTGTTGGAATTCATGGCGTTGTTGTGCCCAAAGACCGCAGTGCTTCGCCAACCCCGGCGGTTTCCAGAGCTTCTGCCGGGGCACTGGAGCACATCCGCCTGGTCCGGGTTACCAATCTGGTGCAAACCATTAAACACTTCAAAAGTTGCGGCCTGTGGGTCATGGGTCTGCAGCAAAATGCGGCGCGATCGATTTATGACGCAGATCTAAGCGGGTCCATCGCCATTGTGCTTGGCGGCGAGCAAAAGGGGATACGCCGTCTAGTGGCAAAAAATTGTGATTTTATGGTCTCCATTCCCCAGCTGGGAACCCTTAATTCCCTCAATGTCTCGGCGGCGGCAGCGGTTGCGATGTACGAGGCCTTTCGACAAAGAAACAGGGCATAGGTATTCGGTATTTGGGATTGGGTATTGGGCATAGGGTATTCGGTATTGGTTGGCTAATACTTAACCTGGCCAAGCCGGAATTGAAGATTGAAGAATGAAGATTGAAGATTTGTGGATGTTGCTTCGCTCGTCTTTTTTAGAATTAGGTTATTATAATTGATCCGCCAGGAGGGTAAAAAATACTTGTTGCAGCTTTGCAATTAAAAGAACCAGTTATTCTGCCTGCTATGGCTATCGTTTAAATTATGCACAAACATGATGTGATCTCAATAAATAGGCACTAATACCCAGTACCTAATACCTAATATCCAGTACCTATTACAATTACCCAATACCTAACCGGTCATGTCTACAACAGTAAAAAAGTTATACAAGATCCTCACCAGGACGATATTTCCGCCGAAGTGTCTGGTTTGCAAAAGCTTTCTAAACCCACCGGAAGGAGATAACGATGGGTTTCCAGAGGCGGTTGATTTAAGTGCAAGCCTCCAAATTCAGGTTGAACGGTTGATGTCGGAATATTTGTGCCGGGACTGCATCGATGGATTGATTGCGGTTGAATCTCCGCTGTGCAGCTGCTGCGGGATGCCCTTTGAAAGCCGACATGGGTTAGATCACCGTTGCGGTGAGTGCAGCACATCGCCAAAAAACTTTCGAATCGCCCGCGCGCCTCTGATATACGAGCAGGTATTTACCGAGGTTATTCATTGTTACAAATATAATGGCAAAATTCAACTGGCCCGACCCCTCGGTGAACTTCTCTTGATGGCGTTCAGGCTTTTTTGGGACAAAGACAGCATCGATGTGGTGGTGCCGGTGCCCCTGCATATAAAAAGGCTCCGGGAGCGGGGTTTCAATCAAGCCCTGCTTTTAACTCGATATTGGCAAACCATCACCGGACAGCTGCCTTTAGACCTGAGCGATCTTCAGGTTGAGAACGACGTTCTCGTCAGAAGTATTCCCACGGCACCGCAATCCGGCCTTGGCCGCAAGCAACGGGCAGCGAACATAAAAGGCGCCTTTGGGCTTTTAGACAAGGCTAAGATTATCGATAAACGCATACTGCTGGTTGATGATGTTTATACCACCGGGGCAACCGTAGATGAATGTGCGCGCCTGTTGGTGCACCATGGCGCAGCCCATGTTGATGTGCTCAGCCTGGCGCGGGCGGTCTAGTAAGTTAGGCTTCCAGTCCATTTTTTCTGACAATATGTTGTAAGTAAGTGAAGGTTTGAGCAAATCACAACGAGCATTGAAGATTAAATTCGCTGCCCTTAGTGGCTGAACAAAAAAAGATCATGCCGATGAGTGCTTCATCGAAAATAATGACGGCTGAAAAACTTGCGGCCCGGTTGGATGAGGCTCGCAAGTCCGGGAAAAAAGTGGTCTTTACCAATGGATGCTTTGATATTCTGCATGCCGGCCATGTCCGATATCTGGCGGCGGCCGGCGCGGAAGGAGACCTGCTGGTGGTCGGTATGAACTCTGACGCCTCGGTGCGATTAATAAAAGGGGATAGACGGCCGGTTGTGCATCAGGACCATAGAGCCGAGGTTCTGGCCAGCCTGGGCTGCGTAGATTATGTGGTGCTTTTTGATGCGCCGCAACCACTCGAGCTTATTCGGACACTGAAACCGGATGTGTTGGTCAAAGGAGCGGACTGGACACCGCAAATGATTGTCGGTAGTGATTTTGTTAAATCAAACGGCGGCAGGGTCGTGCGAATTTCGCTGGTACCGGAAATCTCCACCAGCCGCATTATTGAAAAAATTTGGGAATTATATCGGCAGGACTGATCGAATGATACGGACGACTCAAAATGGCGTATCATATTATCGATTTAAAAATTTGGTCGGCTGTAGCGCTATCGAGCACCGCATCTTTACCCGCAGCGGCGGCCACAGCCAACCGCCCTTTGCAAGTTTAAATGTCTGCTATGGTATCGGTGATACCCGCAAAAATGTATCTGCGAACCGTGGTGTCATCTCCGACAGCATGGCAACGGGCCGACTTGTTTTCGTCCGGCAGGTTCATGGTTGCGAGGTTGCGGTGTTGGGCCGTAATCGTAAAAAGCGAGATAAAACCACCGCCGCCGCCGGTCAGACGGTAACCGCGGATGCCGTGGTAACGGACCTTGAGGGAAAGAATCTTGTCATTCAAGTTGCCGACTGTCAGGCAGTGCTCTTGTATGAGCCCGCCCGACGGGTGATTGCCAACGTACATTGCGGTTGGCGCGGGAGTGTTCAAAATATCATCGGCCATACCATTGAGGTCATGAAACAGCATTTCGGCTGTCACCCCAGCCGGATTCAGGCCGGCATCGGCCCTTCACTAGGACCCTGTTGTGCGGAATTCATCAACTACCGCAAGGAGATTCCCATGGAATTCTGGCGATACATGGGTTTGAACGCGCATTTTGATTTTTGGGCATTGAGCAGGGACCAAATGATACAGGCCGGTATGGCCGAAATTAACATTGAGCCCAGTGGTATTTGCACCCGGTGTCATACGGATGATTTTTTTTCCTATCGTGCCGCAAGAACAACCGGTAGATTTGCCGCAGTTATCGGGCTCACAGAAAGGAAATCATGATTCAACAATCGGTCAAAGTTCTGTGGAACAAAAAGCTGAGCACGGCATGCTATAAAATTGGTTTGACCTGTTCCGATCATTATTCTTCGGCAAAGCCGGGGCAATTTGTGATGCTGGGTTTCGCCGGACAAACGGATCCCCTGTTGCACCGCCCGTTTTCTATTCACAATCTTCTGATTTCAAACGGCAGCGCCCATGGTTTTGAGCTGTTGTATAAAGTGGTTGGGATTGCCACTGCATCGTTGGCAGCGCGCAAGGCCGGAGACAGTGTCGAAATTTTTGGCCCGCTGGGCACCGGTTTTCTTATCCCTTCCAGGGCCAAGCGCGTTTTCGTGGTGGCCGGCGGCATTGGCGTCGCACCTCTGGTTTTTCTGGTGTCCGACTTTCACCGTAAAAAGGTTGATCTTTCAAACTATCGTGTGTTTATCGGCGGGCGTACCAAGGAGGACCTGTTATGCTGTCAGGAATTTTTGGATCTTGGCGTTTCGGTACAGACGACCACGGATGACGGTAGCGCCGGTGATCAATGTCTGGTCACCCATCCGGTGGAAACGGCCATCGGTCAGACGGCACCGGATGCCATCGTCGCCTGCGGACCCATGGATATGCTGACGTGCGTGGTGGGTATCGCTGAAAAACACCGGGTGCCGTGCCAGGTTTCCATTGAAACCATGATGGCCTGTGGTATGGGTGCCTGTCTGGGCTGTGCGGTTGAGTCGCGCACCGAAGGTGAGCAATACTTACATGCCTGTATGGATGGACCGGTTTTTCCCGCCGACGCGCTGAAATTTTAACTGAAAATTTATGATTTTTGCATTGACTTGCAATCAATCCTTTGTTAGGTACTGATCCTTTAAATAGAATTGGTTTGGGATCCTGGTTTGGTGGGAAAGGAGTGTTATTCCCATGAAAAAAGAAACCAGACGAACGTTTAGGGAGTTGGCCTATTACAGCAGTCTCGGCCTTTCCGTCTCATTTGCTATTTTCATCGGCCTTGCCATCGGGGTCGTGCTGGACCGCAAGTTTGATACATCACCGTGGTTCACACTTGTTTTCTTAGCATTCGGCATTGCTGCGGGCTTCAGAAACATCGCGCTCGTCATCAAAAGAGCACGTAAATTTTAAGTGACAATTGGACATAACCAAGGTGGAAATTCAGCAGCGGATACTGATATTTGTCACGCGCACAAACTGGATATTGTTTGCTGCCGCAAGCATCATCGGTTTTCTACTTTTTCCCGCAAATTACGCCAGAGGGTTATTTTTTGGCGGTTTGCTCGTTACGGTGAATTTCCATTTGTTGGCCCGGACGTTGAGAACAGCCCTGACCCCGCCGCATCTTTCCTCCCATAATGTTGTTATCGCGAAATATTTCCTGCGTTTCATCGTTAGCGGATTCATTATTTTTGTCTTGATTGCCGGACACTTCGTGCACCCTGTGGGACTCATCATCGGGCTTTCCGTGGTGGTTTTCAGCATCATACTTGCAACCCTGCGTGAATTTACAAAACTAATTTTCAAGGAGGCGGTTTAAGGATGGAACATCCCTATCTGTTTTTGGTCAAGCTGTTTGAGTTAATCGGATTGGGGCATTTTGCACATGCATATCCCCATGTCATTTATTCCTGGTTTGCTATCCTTTTACTCATCGGATTTGCGACCCTGGCGACCCGCAAAATTGATATGATTCCCACCAAAGCCCAAAATTTTTTCGAACTTGTTATTTCAGGGATGGAAGACTTTATGGTCGACCTCACCGGCGAGGAAGGTCGCTGGTTTTTTCCGATTATTGCCACCCTATTTATTTACATTGCCACCTGCAATTTACTGGGACTGATACCCGGTTTTTATCCCCCCACGGCCAGTATCAATACCACTGCAGCCTGTGCACTCCCGGTGGTTGTGTTCACCCACGTCATCGGTGTGAAATACCATGGGATTAAGTATGTCAAACATTTTCTGGGGCCCGTATGGTGGCTGATTCCGATCATCCTGCCCATCGAGCTCATCGGCCACTTGGCTAGGATTTTATCCCTTTCTTTCAGGCTTTTCGGCAATATTACCGGCCATGAGTTGGTGCTGATGATATTGTTCATGCTGGCCGGCGCCTTCTTTGCACCGCTGCCGATCATGGCCATGGGCATCTTTGTGGCCCTTGTCCAGGCCTTTGTATTTTTTTTGCTGTCGATCATGTATTTCAGTGGCGCCATGGAAGAGGCACACTAATTGAAGATTGTCGATATTCATTGTTTTTAATGGGTAACCGGAAGAAGCCCAATAACATATCAACCCGTAAGGAGGTAATTTCATCTATGGAAGCAAAAGCATTAGAATTTTTCATCGCGTGTGTGACAGCAGCTGGGTTCGGAATCGCAATTGCAGCCTTTGGCTGCGGTATCGGCCAGGGTCTTGGGTTGCGCGCGGCAGTAGAAGGTATTGCCCGCAACCCTGAATCATCCGGTAAAGTCACCGTGACCATGCTGATCGGACTTGCCCTGATCGAGTCGCTCTGTATTTACGCGCTCGTCGTTGCGTTGATCCTCATTTTTGCGCATCCCCAGGCATCTTCGATTGCCGCACTGTTTGCTAGTTAATAAAAACAGAAGAAGCGTTAAGTCTACTTAAAAAGGCTGTGCCCGCAAGACGGGCGCAGCCTTTTTTTATTGACTATTGAAAATTGAAGATTGAAGATTTAATGGATCGCTATGCTCTATCCTTTTTAAATCGACAGATTTCCACAAATCTTCAGTATTCAAACGACAATATTCAATCATTTTCATGGTCACTTCTCATCGGCCAGAATTTTCGCCAGATATTGTCCCGTATAAGAATCGCTGATGGCCGTAAGCTCTTCAGGGCTTCCACAGCCGATGACATAACCGCCCTCGTCACCCCCTTCGGGGCCCAGGTCGATGATGTGATCGGATGTTTTGATCACATCCAGGTTGTGTTCGATAATGATGACGGTGTTACCTGCATCCACAAGGCGATTTAGAACGGTTAGCAACCGGTTAATGTCGTCCGGGTGGAGACCGGTGGTCGGCTCGTCCATGATGTATACCGTCCGGCCGGTTCCTTTTTTTGCCAATTCCCTGGCGAGTTTAATTCGCTGGGCTTCCCCTCCCGAAAGGGTCGTACCCGGCTGGCCGATTTTAATATAACCCAGGCCGACATCCACGAGTGTTTGCAGTTTCGGTCGAACCGACGGGATTCTTTCAAAAAATTTCAAACACTGGTTGACCGTCAATTCGAGGACCTGCGCAATATCACGGCCCTTATATTGAATTTCCAGGGTCTCCCGGTTGTAGCGTTTGCCTTGACAGATGTCGCAGGTAACGTATACATTGGGTAAAAAATGCATTTCAATCTTGACGATCCCGTCTCCCCGGCATGCTTCACAACGGCCGCCCTTGACG
>JARFPZ010000088.1 GCA_029288035.1 Desulfosarcina sp. | reverse complement strand
ATTGGTTGGAAAACATACAGCCGGTTTCTGTCCCGCTTGCGTTGATTTCGCAAATCCAGCGCTCGGGGGGATCGATGCTGAGCCAGCTTTTCGATGGCCATCCTCAAGTGCATGCCCACCCGCATGAATTAAAATTCGGATATCCCAAAAAATATATCTGGCCGCCCATTGATCTTAGGGATCGCCCGGATCGATGGTTTGAAATTCTCTTCGAAGAAATTGTGGTGCGTCATTTTCGCTACGGATATAAAAAGATGGAAAAGTACCAGGATACTTTACTTTTTATCTTTCTGCCGTCGCTGCAGAAAAGACTTTTCCTAAAATATTTTGAACTTATACATAAAATTAGCCACAGAGACGTGTTTGACGCCTACATGACGTCCTATTTCGGGGCCTGGGTAAACAATCAGAATCGTCATGGAGACAAAAAGTTTGTTACCGCTTTCACTCCCAGACTGGCGTTTATGGAAACGAACATGGCGTCATTTTTCAAGGCATACCCTGATGGTCGTTTGATCTCCGTGGTGCGCGATCCCAAAAATTGGTTTCCCTCTGCCAACCGTCACCAATTGGAAAAATATGGCGATATTGAAAAAGCACTGGACCAATGGAATGAAAGCGCGCGCAGCATGGTTCGCAATAAAAAAACATATGGCGATCGGGTTTGTATTATCACCTTCGAGGATCTGGTACAGCGCACCCAATCGGTCATGCACTATCTGGCTGATTTTCTTAACATCCAATTCGATGATATCTTATTGACGCCGACATTTAATAAAACACCGATAAAACCGAATACGAGTTTCAAACTGGAAAACCCCGGTATCATGATCAGTGCGCTGGAAAGATACAAGACGTTAGGCCGTGAAGAATTGAACGTCATAGAGGAATTGACAGGCGACGCATATGCGCAGGTCTTAAGTACGGCAACGTCAATCCCGTAAAGGCCCGATCGGTTTAACATCTTGTGCCTCCCGGCAACAGCCGCTCTGCTTGTCGCCGAGAGCTAAAATTGCAAACCGAAATGCGGATCTTTAGGATCATATCGTCCAGATCTTAATTTATTGTCCCGCAGAAGGACTTTTTATATGACGGACCGGCATTTAAAAAAAGTGGCGCAAAAGCCCAAGTTGGGCAAGAAAATTCTTAATTTTCTGATTACGGAACCAAACAGAAAAAAGTTAAAGCGACACCTCAAAGCTAAAGCAAGAATCAAGATGATTAGACAGGTCAGTCATGACCGCGAAATTCAGCTGGAAGGAATTCTAAACGCCTGTTTGAACCATATTTCACCAATTACGGTGCCGCTGACGTTGATCTCACAGCTTCCCTTCTCGGGCGGATATCTCCTGAACCGTCTCTTTGATGGACATTCCGAGATCCATGCGCTGCCACATGAATTAACGCCCGCAACCCCCGAAAGGGGTCTCTGGCCTGCAATCGATCTTGACCATCGGCCGGAGGATTGGTTCAAGATACTCTTTAAAGACTTAGACATTGCAAACATCCAGGAAAGAATCAAGCACGGCGGGAAGCGCAACGCAATAGCTCCTTTTATGTTCCTGCCGTTGGTTCAGGAGCAAATCTTTATCAAATATCTTCAATCCATTGAATCGATAAAGCGACGCGATATATTTGATGCCTATATGACATCATGCTTTGGCGCCTGGTTAGATTATCAAAATCGCAACGGCAATAAGAAGTTTACGACAGCTTGCGGGCCGGCAATGGCAATGCAGCAAGAAAGCATGGAAAGCTTCTTTGACATATATCCCGACGGCAGATTGATTTCTCTTGTCAGAAAACCCGAAACCTGGTTCGTCTGTGCTTGCGCACATGAACCGCAAATTTACGGAAATGCCAAGGAAGCAATTAACCGCTGGAAAGAAAGTGTCCGGGTCGGTGTCGATACCAAAAAGAAGTTCGGCGATCGTGTATGTCTCATCAGGTTCGAGGATCTGATTGGCCACACGGAATCAGTTATGCATTATTTGTCTGAATTTTTGAAAATACCATATGAAGATATTCTTTTGACACCGACCTTTGATGGAATCCCCATCCAACTGCCTAACGGGCAAAACGTAGAAAACTCCGACGCGAAACTTCAACGTTCCACCAAATCGCGGAGGGTAGACAAACACCAACAGGTTCTTATTGATAAAATGACCATCCCAACCTATCAAACAGCATTGCAGCACGTCGTAATCGTTTAAGTCCGCTGTGAGTGCCATGTTCTACAAATTCCATGTGCAGGATAAATTCCAAAAAGAACGGGTCAAAAGACAAGGCCGTTAGCCCGATTTAACCAAACATCTTGACAATTAGCTATCCTGTCACCAATTTTTAAACGGTTACTTATTTCTTAGCAGCTAAGTAAATATCTATTCAGCAGGAAAACCAATCAATGAAGATTCATAAAAAATCAGTGCTACTCTTTTTGTGTTTTGTGGGAATTCAGTTGGTGGTGCTTTCAAAATCAACAATAGCCCAACCTTATTCCCAAATCAAACTCGATCTAAAGCGTGTGCCGTGGACACAGCTTTCGTATCGGATAAACAAACTCTCAGTTGAGGTGAACGCCCAGGTGCAGCTGGCGTCACTGCCGGCTGCAGAAGTAGAAGCAGCGCTGATTAAGAGCCCTCAGGGCGATCCGATCGAGGTTTGGCTCCCGGAATCCAATAGGATCTCGGTTTATTATAACGTTAATCCCATTTTCTTGTCGCCTGTGAAGACAATTAATCATGTTTGGTTTAATCCGCAGGATGCCACCGCCCTGGGAAGGATCCGGCAGCGCAGGGGCAAAGAGGATTTTAAAAAAGTCTACCGATTCACCGAACAAGGTGTTTTTAGGCATCGGCGAGAGCCGAAAGATCAGCAAGAAATTCCATTGGAACCGGAAAAATGGACCGATGTCAAAGATACGTTCTATGCCTATGACCTGGCGCAACTGGGATGTCCCAACATTACCGAACGGACGGTACTGATTTATATTGCCTCAGCGGCTGAATTATCAAAAAGCATGTCGCCGCTATCCTTTTGTGTTTTTGGTAGAAGACAATTATTTCATGTGCGGCTTAAACCGGAAGGAATTCACCCGATCAAGGTTGACTTCATCGAAAAAAGTCAGCAAGGCGAGATGCGTCGTCAAGGCAAGGTCGAGGTGCTCAAAATTGCACTCGAGGTCCAGCCGCTGGCGTCGGATCTGGACAAAGTAGAAGATTTTTCATTTCTTGGATTTCAGGAAAACATAGCTATATACATCGATCCCCTAGCAGGCTTACCCGTACAAATAAGCGGAATAATTTCAAAGGTCGGCAATGTGACCATAAAGCTGGCCGAAGTTCGGCTGAGATGAAAGAGCATCTTGATATTCTTATCAAATTCAGAACGATTCGCCCAAAAATCCAGTATTGTTGGCGCGACCACTGTCATTAGTGTTGAATCAGATATTACGACACTTCAGTAGTTCTGAATTTAAATACCCCCCTCATTAAAGCAGCATTGATGGTTAAATTGTTGATTGGCGGATTGGTTCAGCCGCAGCAAATTCGGATTGCAACATCTTCTGATAATCATCGACCACCAGCCGAGCCAGGAGTATGAGGAAGACTCCTCGAAGAGGCTGGAAGTCTGCTCTGCTGGTAATCGCTGATTTATAATTCCTCCTCCACGCTCACCCCAATAACTTCTGCTGGAACCGTTCACAGGTCCAGCCCGCCCTGGTGCGACGAATAAGATCATATTGTAGCCCGTGTCAGGTTCTCAAATATGAATCAAAATAATTGAGCAACGTGAAGTCAGGTCTGGGCCAGGGGGTTTTATGTTCAGGGTTAAAGAAAAAGAAGGCATTAAAGACCAAAGTCCTCGTTAAAAAAACTTATTCCCCCAGATAAATGCCAATTTAGCTCCAAATTTTGGATTAGATCTGACGAAGCCGACGCTTTTCTCGTTAATTTGCATCCCAAATTCAGCCCAGGGTTAAGAATGGGACCCCTGGCCAGACCTGGTATGTCAAGATGTGGAGATGGAAAGCCAAAAGACCATAAAATGTGGAAGCAATTTGATAGCCACATCATGTCGCACCAGGGCGGGCTTGAACCCCTGGACCCTTGAACCCCTGAACGCCTATCCCCCCTACTTAAGGTTTCATCCAAAACGCCGATAGCGTTTTATGCGAACGCACCCGCATGCCATGTTGTTTTCGTGGCCGTCCCGGATGCGTCTGACGGACCCTTGAATCCGTCTGAAATAAACAATGAGGTGTTTAAATTGAAACCTGATCGAATATGCAAAGGGCTATGGCGGAAACTTGCAATCAATCTCACAATTCTGCTGCTGACCACTTCGCAAACTCCGGCCAGCACCCCTGAAGACATAACTGCCCTTTATATACCATCACATTGTTTTACCGAACGTAGAATCGATGAGTTCGTACATTATACAAAATTGGCGGGAATCAACGCCGCCGTTCTGCACGTCAAAGATCCTCACGGTCGGATCCGATGGAAATCCAGCAATGCGCAAGCCGCAGAAATTGGAGCAGTCGCCTCAAACGGATTGGTCGAAAACGCTTTAAGGCAGCTAAAAGCTCAGGGACTTTGGACGATAGCAAAATTGGATGTGTTTGTTGATCATCAACTGGTAGCCCAACGTCCTGATATGGGGATCATTAACATTCAGTCCGGACACCCGTGGTTGGACAAAAAGGGATTATACTGGGCCAATCCTTTTAATCAGAAGGTATGGGCATACAATCTAGCGCTTTGCAAAGAACTTGCTGCGCTCGGATTTGACGAAATTCAATTTGATTATATTCGCTTCCCCAGTGACGGCGATCTCTCGGTCATCGAGTATCCTCTCGATATGGGACAGATGAACAAAACTCAATGCATCGGTAAATTTTTAGAATCGGCACATGCCGAACTAAACCCCACGGGAGTAACCATTTCAGTTGACGTATTTGGCATGGTGGCCTGGAAAACGGTGGATTTCGGAGTGGGTCAGTTGATCGAAACCATCGCGCCTCATGTGGATGTCATCTGCCCGATGCTCTATCCTTCCCATTTTCCTTCGGGGTTTTTAGGTAAAAAGGAACCGGGGAAATATCCGCAGGAAATCATGGAGTTAAGCATAAAGCGGATGAAACGCCGCACCGGAAAAATAATACGACCCTGGGTTCAAGGATTCTGGTATCAACCCGCTGATATCAACGCCCAACTCGATGGGCTTTCGGAGAGCGGTGCTCGCGGCTGGGCCGTTTGGAATCCTTCTGGTAATTATTCGACCACTTACAAGGCACTTTCAGTCAGGTTGAATCAAACTTTCCCGCCGCCTGAATTCTACCCATCACTTACGGATATTATTCATAATGATGACCGCATCATTGCGGGAAATCATCGCGTTGTCAATTTTACCAATTATAAACTGGGATACTCCATTGTCTCCCTGGAAGAATCCAAAAACAGTACAAAAGGCGCCTACACAACGCTTATCCAAGTACTGGAGACCATCGATGAGGGTATTGTCGATCAGATTTTAGCGACCCGTAACATCCCTTTTTCTAAACGAACCTGTAGATATAACAAAAAGGTACGTCTTGCCGGTTTGCTTTGCAAGGACCTCCAAATTAATCCGCGTCGCTTACGTCCCAAAGCGATCTATATCGACTGGCAAAACGGCTGCCGATTCACTGAATCGATACCCGCAGATCGGCTGATTAATTACCGAATTGCTGCTGAAGTGACATTTTCCAAAGATCGCGACATATATGCGATTTTATCGAAACATCTATAATAAATTCAGAACTACTGACATGTCGTAAAATCTGATGCAACAAAATTGTTTGTGGTCGCGCCAGCAATACCGGATCTCGGGCGAATCGTTCTGAATTTATCTTTTTATGCCTAATACACGTGATCGCTCCTTCCACATTTCTTTTCAGCCGCCAGATTTTGCTTGTCCTAGGTTGAACGGTTCTGGGTTCACCGTTCCGGGTTAAAAAAACCCATACAGCTCCAAACAAAAATGTCTTATCTTCATTCGGATATAAATCCGCGTTGCTTAATTGAGTATTATTGGCATGCCAGATTTCGGTTAAAATTGAAAGCCGTATTAATCCGTTGTAACCTTTGAACCCGGAACTCTGAACCTAAAACCATCGTTCCCTTTTCCACCGTTTTCCAAGATCCGGATTGATCTCAGCGAAGCATCTGCGTTGATGCGAAATTAAATCTCAATTCGTAAGCCGCCGGCATCGATCAGGTTTGCACCCATCAAGCATACCCTCGCAGCAAGGTAGAACCGTTTAAATTTTCACCGACAAGCCGGTGGATTATGAATTGAGTCATGGTGGCAGGTCGACATTGTTTTTTATATTATCTTTTTAAGTTGATTATGATAATAGATCTCTGTTGACTTCCTTAAATGATAACAGCAGGTACAATCTTTATGAATGCTTCAAGAAAGAAATTCACAAAGTCGCCCTTGGGTACCACCAGTCCGCTGAAATTAGAAAAAAAAGCGGAATTCGAAACCAAAGCGAACACTTCATTTCTAGGTCGGTATTCGGATTCAATGGTGCTGGCTGTCATTTTTGTCGCCATCATCTATTGGGTGCTGGATTCCATCTTGAATTTATTTTTTTCAAATAAATTCAATCTTATTGCCGAACTTATCGGCCCTGATTTGTATGATGTCTATCTACGAGCGATCGTATTATGCCTCTTCATTTTGTTCGGCGCCCACGCGCAATCCATTATTAACAAATTAAAGTCAGCAAAACAAAAGCTAAATGAATCCGAGATGCTGTGGCGTTCCCTGATAGCGACCGCACCGGACATGATCATCGCGGTGGATCAAAAAGGCATTATTCGCTTCATCAACCAGAATATCTCAAAACTACCTCGTGAAAAAGCCATCGGTAAAAGCATGTATCGTTTTCTCCCAACCCAATATCATGATCTCGCAAGAGATTGTATTGAAAGCGTCTTTAAGACCGGAGAACCGGAGAGATTCGAAGTGCGCAGAGGCTCTGATCGCAAACCTAAATGGTATACCATCCGCATCGGTGCTTTGAGACTTGATAGAAAAGTCATTGCGGCAACCATCATCTCCTCCAACACGACTGAATTTAAACAAGCCGAAGAACTGATACGATACAAAGAATTGTTCGATAATGCGAATGAAGGGGTGTTTCTTTTAAACAGTGAAGGCCAATTTATCGACACCAATGACCGGATGCTCGAAAGTACCGGGTACAATAAAGCCGAAATCTTGAAGCTCGGTATCACCAATATCGTCGAAACCAACCAGATACCTTATGTGGAAAGCATGCTCAGAAAGGTGCGTGCGCAGAAAGAGTCCCGATTTGAGCTCAATATAAAAACCATAAACGGCAGAATCCTTCCCAACGAAATCAACTGCCGTACTGTTTTGTATCTTGGCAGACCATGTTTTTTATGTATCGCAAGGGATATTACCGAAACAAAATTGCTTCATAATCAGTTGCTGAAATCCGAAGGGCTGGCGACAACCGGACAGCTAGCAGCATCCATTGCCCATGAAATTAATTCTCCCCTGCAGGGGATTACCGCCTTGCTGGGCGTCATCCGCTTGAAATACAAGCACGATAAGGGACTCTTAGGTCAATTAGAATTGATTAATAATGCGTTTATCAGCATACGGAACACCGTTCGCAACCTCATCGATCTTAATCGCCCGGGCAGAGAAAAAAAACAACCCATGAATGTCAATCAGGTGATCGAAAACACGGTCGCCCTAACCCGTAGTCATTTGAAAAAAAACATGGTGAGCATCAAGTTAAATCTGGCTGCTAAAATATCGACGATCAACGCATCCCCGCAGCAAATCGGTCAGGTGATCATGAACCTGGTCAACAATGCTGTGGAGTCCATTATCAATGCGCCGGATTTTCAGGAGAAGCTTAATCAGCCGACACCATTTGGCGGTGAAATCAGCATCGACACTTACAACCGGGAAGAAAATATCCTCATATCCGTTAAAGACAATGGTCCCGGTATTTCAGAAAGTGATCTGGAAAAAGTTTTTGATCCTTTTTTCACTCGAAAAAAAAACATGGGAATGGGAATCGGGCTCTCTATCTGTCAAAGCATCATCGAAGATCACAAGGGTGTTCTGTATGCCAATAACGTTCCGCAGGGCGGGGCCGTATTTACGATACGGCTACCGTTAGCCAAAGCCGAATAAAGCGGAAATAACAAACTGTAAGCATCAAATAATAAATATTTTTAAATATCTGAAACCTTAGGGTTTTTTTTGCATCATGTTGTCAGAATAGATCCCATGAAGGCCTAATATCTAACAATGTAAAGCGACTCCATACTTCGTAACTCGTCATTCATCATTCGTCATTCAGGATGGCTTGCCGCATTCCTTGCAGCGCCCGTCTGGGCCGATCACACCAATACAATTACCATCGCTGCACAAAACCCGATTTTGCCAGTCATCGTGCTCGGCCACCTCCTGGGGCAGATCGTCAGGAGATGGATCTTCTTTCTCAAAAGAGTTCTCTGCCGCGGACGATTCTTTATTCGCTGATAAATGCTCCTCCGCCAAGGTGCCCTCGTATTCTTTCCCGCACTCTTTGCAGTGCCCGTCCGGTCCGATTACCCCGATACAGTTGCCGTCACTGCAGAGCACACGATGCTTCCACTCCATATCCGTTGGGGCCATATCTTCCTCATATTCTTCAGGTATTTCTGTTTCCATTCTTACCTACTCCAAGTAAACCTTCAATCTCACTGAGATTGTTAACGTAGTACTCTGCGGACAACTCCGGATTGCGATAGGCAACCAGAGGCATTCCGGCCGACCTGGCGGCCAATTGGTCCAGTCGCGAATCACCAATATAGATTACCTGTTCGGGCGGGATGTTGAAATGATCTGAGATTTTTAGCAGTACATCAGGATGGGGTTTGGGTCGCTCGACATCGCTGGCCGTTACAATCAGATCAAAATGTCCCTCCAAGTCAAAGGCAGCAAGCAACCGATTCATGGTGTCGGTTCTGTTGGTAGCGATGGCGGTTTTGAATTTCGGTTTTATTTTTTGGAGCAATGATACCAAATGCGGCTCCACTGTGAAATAACTGAGATATTGCCGATAATCCATTGTTTCCCGAAAAAGATGAGCCGCCGCCAAGGTCTTTTCATCGGGGAATAAATATGCCAAGGCTTCGGAAATAGTGTGCATGTGAACATAGACTAACTGTTCGTCCGTCACTGCCGGTCTTCCAAAATGCTGCAAAATATTACTGTAATAAACCCGATTTGCTTGCTCGGTATCAAATAATACGCCGTCGCAATCAAATGCGACGACTTCAAAACGTGTCATGCTATGGTATCACCCTTATATGAAACTTCATTTAATTCAATGTCCATTAGGCGATAATTAATGATTGGTGGGAGCGGCTTCCAGCCGCGATTTATATGGGCAATCGCGGTTAAAAACCGCTCCCACCAATCCAAATACAATTGAAATAAAATCACAAAGTTTCTTATTTGATCAGACTGGCCGTTTTTTTGGCCAGCGGCGATGCTTATATGAAACTACATGAAACGCAGTATGCTTTTAACCGTGATTTATCGTTGTATTTCGTAGGTTGGGTTGAGCCTACGCCAGGCCTTGTTGGATTTCGTTGCACTCAATCCAACCTACATGTCACCGGTATTATCGCCAAATACGAAACCCAACAGTGACCGATTTCGGAACCGAGCCCGAAAAGTTTCTTTTCCGATCAGACTGGACGCTCCCGGCCGGCGGCGACGCTTATATGAAACTTCGGAGGAATGGATTCGATTTTATTTTTTTAGACAGGATTTACAGGATTGACTGGATTTTTTCGCCTTCGGCGAGGAGCCCTTTCGGCCGAAGGCCGTTTTATCCCAATGATCCTGTTGATCCTGTCCAATTTTCTTTTAAAGATGAGAATCCATTCCTTATTTTTGCCGTATTTTAATCTTCGCTTTTATACGTTTCTTTTTTGATCAGACTGGCCGTTTTTTTGGCCAGAGGCGCCGCTTATGTGAACCAGGAACATCCACCTTCCCTTTGCACCCCTGAGTTTCTGCGGTGAACCAATACGTCCGATTCCTTGATCAGGGGTTGACTGAGTGTAATAAGATGGGTATACTAAAACAACATAAAAGGTATACTTATTTTGGAGGTAATGCAAATGTCGAAAGTAACTGCTAAATATCAAATTACTTTGCCGGTAAAAGTTAGAAAAGAGCTGGGTATTGTTCCCGGGGCAGAAGTGGATATTGTAAAGAAGGGGACTAAATATGTCATAGTTGTTGATCCCATCGCAGAAATCAGGAATAAATGGCGCGGGAAATTCAAAGACGAATCCACTACCATGGATTATATTGACCAGGTCAGGGGACCGATAAATTGAGAGTCTGCATAGATACCACAATTCTTATCGACATTCTGAAAGACGAATTCAGGAATTTTCAGGATAAATTATACCTAGCTTTGGAAAGGGGGGAAGACCTGGTGGTCCCATCGGTGGTCTATGCAGAGCTGTTTCCTCAATTTAAGGGAAATGCAAGGCTGGTTGATGAGTTTTTATCAGAACACAAAATTGAAATCAGACCTTTGGATACCATCTCCGCCACGGCAGCTGCAAAAAGCTGGATGAAATATCTTAAAAGAAAGGAAAAGGTTAAGTGCCCCCATTGCGGCCACCAAATGATCTTTAGGGCTCATTTCCTTTCTGATTTTTTTATTGGCGGTTTTGCCTCGTCAAAATGTGATGCTATCTTAACCAGAGATCGGGGAATATACAAAAAATATTTTCCGGATTTAGTTGGATATGAAAACTGTTTTCTTAAATGAGGTTTGATATTCGCATTTCCATTTTTCCGGCTACGCGGATTTCCGGCAACTTTTACGACGCCTTTATGTTGCCGGGAGGTTATTTCGGCTTGGTCATCGGCGATGTGTGATAAAGGCGTAGGAACGGCACTCTTGATGGGATTGTATCGCAGTTTAATCCGTATATTCTCCGGCCAGGCCCAGTTGAGCAGATCACAGGTTGACAGGCAATCGCAAACGGTTGGCGGTGCACCCAACTCATCATCCAGCAGACATTTCAGTCAAGTCGAAGCGATGCGCACGGTTTCACTGACCAATGATTACATCGCCCAGGACAATGAGATGTGTATGTTTGCAACGCTTTTTTTCGCTGTTTTAGACCCGGAAAATGGAAACCTAATCTTTTTGCCCATATCGGCAAGGCCCCCCAGGAAGATGATATTACGATGCTGAC
>JARFPZ010000085.1 GCA_029288035.1 Desulfosarcina sp. | reverse complement strand
GTGGTAGCAAAAGCAGATATCGCGAAGCCCAAACAAATAAGCGTAAGTTCGTGAAACGATTCTTTTACAAAGGAGGGATTTAGCAATGGCTGATAATGAAAGTAAAGAACTTAAGGTTCGAGAAAAGCAAGAAATGGCCAGCCCTGCCGAGCAAACCACGCCGGGATTGGTCTTCACACCTGCGGTCGACATATTTGAAACGGAAAAAGAAATTACCCTGCTTGCCGACATGCCGGGCGTCAAGGCAGATGATTTGACCATTGATCTTCGTGACAACACCCTGACCCTATCGGCGGATACTGCTCCCGTTGATAACAATGAAGAGAATGAAATTTTAAGGGAGTATGAAACCGGCAGGTATTACCGTCAATTTACACTAGGTGAGTTGGTTAACCAGGAAAACATTGATGCGAAGCTAAATGATGGTGTCCTGCGCCTATCGCTTCCAAAAGTGGAAAAGGCCACACCTAAAAAGATTACCGTCAAGACAGGATAATTGAATTAAATTAAGGAGCCGGGAGCCTGCGACTACAAGATTCGCGAGAATCCGGCTCCAATTAAATCCATTAAGCGAGTTTAGGGATCACATAAATTACTTATTTTCGCCTTTTGTTTGGTTGGTGCCAATTGGGGCTAATAGAATAGGAGGTGACGAGATGCAAAAACATCCCCCGAACACCCCTACCTTCATTAGCCATTGAATCTAATCGGATCAACCCAATCGGAGCGTATAAACAATCACATTAATCATTGCCTCTGATATTTTTACA
Organism: Desulfosarcina sp.; assembly: GCA_029288035.1. Taxonomy (GTDB): domain Bacteria; phylum Desulfobacterota; class Desulfobacteria; order Desulfobacterales; family JAFDCJ01; genus JAFDCJ01. Next base: position 7,194 of record JARFPZ010000085.1, on the reverse strand, counting down.
TTAAAATGAGAAGCTCTATCTGTCAAGGAGTTGGTATACATGTTTGACGTCTTACCGTGGAAACGAAACAAGAGCAAACGGAAGAGGAGGAAACCTATTATCGCATCGAAAGGTCTTACGGGTATTTTAACCGGACGATTGAACTGCCTGCGGAAGCGGATCCAGATAAAGTGGACGCGAGCTACAAAAAGGGCATCCTGAAAATTAAATTACGAAAGACAAAATCGTCTGAAACGAAAAGAATAAACGTGACAACAGGTTAAGGAGAATGACAAGAGGTTTGTTATGGCAAAAAGCTACTTTGCAATTCTCGGAATTTCATCAGGCGCGACGGCAGATGAAATAAGGAGTGCCTATCGTCGTCTTGCCAAAGAATTTCACCCGGACCATAATCCTGGTAGCAGCGAGAGATTCCAGGAAGTTCAGGAAGCCTACTCGGTGCTCGGAAATAGACGGAGACGAAGTAAATACGAGCAGAGCATCAGAAAAGTGTCGCCAAAAACACCTTTGAGACGCTCTGGCTACCCTCCACCCGAACCGCTTATTCCCAACGAAAACCCCGTCCATTTAGGAGACGTATCACCCGTGAGATCGTTTCAGTCCTTTACCCCTTCAATGGACGAGATTTTCGATTGGTTGTGGCGTAATTTTTCCAGTTTGGAGCAACCCAAATCCGGTCGCGTTAAAAATCTGACGCTGGAAGTGACGCTCACACCGGAGCAGGCGCGCCGCGGCGGCAATGCCAGAATCATGCTACCAGCCCAAGCTGTTTGTCCAACCTGTCGTGGTCAAGGAGGCGTGGGGTTTTATGAGTGTGCACGATGTGTGGGAGAAGGCGTTATTTCCGGTGAAATGCCGGTCTCGGTTTCATTTCCTCCGGGTCTTATAAAAGATCATGCCGTCATGATCCCTTTGGATCGATTCGGCATACGAAACGTTCATGTTACCGTGTTGTTTCGACCAACAGGCAGTAACTCACTTTGAACTTTGAGAAATATGGTAACAAGACAGAGCAATTAGCGAAATGGGCATAATAAATTTAATATTTATTTGTAATGCTAATTAACTTCCCTTAGCAGGTCAGTTTCTGCTAATTTTCAATCTTCCCCTTTGGCTGATGTCCGGCTATCAAATCTCCTGGATAGCCATCTTGGTGTTGATTTTCGCACCGTTGCTGACTGTATTTTTGCAACTGGCACTTTCCCGCACCCGGGAATTTGATGAAGATCTTGGCGCGGTAGCACTTACCGGCAACCCGCAGGGACTTGCGTCTGCACTGTCTAAAATGGAGCGATATAAAGGTGGCGTCCTGTCAAGAATTTTTTTACCCGGCCACCGCGAGCCGCATCCATCCATTTTAAGTACCCATCCCCAAACCGAAGAGCGCATAAAAAGACTTTTATCCTTGTCCAAACAAAAGCCGGAAATTCCCCCACTCCCACACATCCTGGAGGAAAATGTATCTTATATTCCCGAACACAGGGTTCAAATCCGAAATAAACCCCGATGACGAATCAGTGGAATAATGATTAAATCATACCGGTAAAACCGATAATCGGCAAAGAGCAGCACTTCAAATATTATTTAATAGTTTTTATTTAAAAAGTAATATAAAATATATTTGACAATTTTTTTAATAAAATTATATTTTTCTTAAATAATTTAATTGACAACCAGTAAAAGGGGGTGGTCTTATGAAAAATTTGATTCCGTGGAAAAAACGGGACCGTGAAATGGTTAATTTCCGAAAAGATTTTGATGACTTTTTTGACAGATTTTTCAGCGAGCCTGCATTTTCAATTCCCAAGCTGTTTTCTGAAAAAAAAGCTGGTACCCCAGTGTGGATGTGAGTGAAGGAAAACGAGATATCATCGTCAAAGCTGAGATTCCGGGTGTTGATAAGGAAGGAATCGATATTTCCTTAGATGGAAAACTGCTGACCATTTGTGGTGAAAAGAAACAAGAGAAGGAAGAATCAGATGAACACTATCATCGTGTGGAAAGCTCATTTGGATTGTATAAAAGGACCATCGAGCTGCCGGCTGATGTCGATGAATCCAAGGTGGTTGCCAAATACAAAAACGGCGTTTTGAAAATCAAGCTCGAGAAAGCCACGGAGGCTGAAACAAAAAAAATAAAAATAAAAACGGGTAATTAAATCGTATTGAAAAGAGAGGAGGATACAGCCATGATATTCAGACAACCTTTTTATTCACCAAGTTGGGGTTTGGGAAGTGCTTTTGAAGAACTCGAGCGCATGCGTAGACGGCTGGATGAGATGTCCGGTGGTTTTGGCCGTAGACCTTACCGGGTACTCGGTGCAGGGGTGTTTCCGTTAATCAACCTCTCCGAGGATAAAGACAACTACTATGTGCGTGCGGAAATGCCCGGATTAAAAGCGGATGAGCTTAGTATCTCAGTGACCGCAAACGACCTGTCTATATCCGGTGAACGCAAAATAGCGTCTGAAGGAGAAAATGTCAGGTATCACCGCAGAGAGCGGGAGGCCGGAACCTTCAGCCGTGTAGTTGGGTTGCCCGGAGAGGTGGACGCTGACAAAGTGGAAGCAAATCACGTCAACGGAATATTGACAGTCGTCATTCCAAAGGCCGAAACAGCCAAACCGAAACAAATCACGGTACACTAATTAAATATACCATTTTGAAAGGAGGGATGTAAAATGGCCGAAACAAAAGAGATACAAGCCAAAGAAAAACAGGAGGTATCCGTGCCTGCCGAACAGACCAAACCAGGTCGGGTCTTTACACCAGCGGTGGATATATTTGAAACTGAAAAAGAGATTACCCTGCTGGCGGATCTACCGGGTGTAAAATCAGATGATTTGAACATCGACCTGCGTGACAATGTCCTGACCTTAACGGGTGATGTGCCCCCCTGGGAAGGCGCCGAAGAAGAGGACCTGCTAATTGAATATGAAATCGGTCGCTATTACCGGCAGTTCACCCTGTCGGAGGTCATCGATCAGAATAAGATCGACGCTCAGTTAAATGAGGGTGTCTTAAGACTGACCCTGCCGAAGGTAGAAAAGGCCACACCACGCAAAATCTCTGTCAAGGCAGCTTAATTCCATATCGAGGCCTGGGGCTGAATATCGAGCAGGGCTCCGGCCTCGATAGAGATTTAATTCCCTTAAAAGGAGGGACGAAAAATGAAACTTTGGGATAGAATAAAAAGAGGAATGGATGCGGGATTTGATGCTGCTGTTTCAGCCGTTCACAATATTACCGAAAAGGCCGGAGAAAGTATTGAATTGACGCGTCTTCGTCGTGAGAAGGCGCGTTTGGAGACGGAGCTTACCAAACATCTGGCCGAACTTGGCAATACTGTATATGAGAAAATTTCTGAAGCCCGCCTCGATGACGTGACCGAAAAATTGGAAATTAAGGAGAAATTACTGGAAATTGCCCGTGAAGAAGCTCAGATGGTCGATATAGATAGACGGCTTGATAAGGAAGCAGGAAAAAAAGAGACAAATGCCGCATAGGATCGAACCAAAAAAATTCCAATTGGTGTGTCCCAGGGATGACTCGCTGTTAAAGCTGGGAGGGAACCTTTATGTTGGATTCCTCACAGACATACAGGTATAGTAATTTTTTACCTTGGACATCATGAAATGATTAAATACTATTTCGGAACATTTTAAAAAAATTCTGAATTCGTATCAATATGCTTTTGAAATAACAAATAAAAATTTAATTCTGTTGGCTGATGTTTGCAGGCATATTGACATATAATCTTCCGTGATTAGATTCAGCCAGCCACGCAAAACAACTGATTTTGCATAGATAATTTTACCACTTTTTTCTATTAAATTTGCAAATTAAATTTAACTTTAGGATGGAGGTGAAATTATGTTTCTCGTAAAATCGGGACTCCCTGAATTCGGATAGCTCTCCTATCTTATTCTCTTAAAAATACAATTAAAAATTTAGCAGACAGCAACCTGGTCGCCCGGTAATTTCTCCGTTACGGTCATGTGGATGGCTTTATCTGCAACCTAACGTCCTGATTTCATGAAGATTGTAAACTGGACTATATGGTCTGTGCCAAAAACGAAATATTCCCGGGTAGTCGACGTATTCATTCTGAAAACAAATAAGATACGATTTTTCACAAACCACAAGCGATAATAATGATGAGAACAGATAGTCCAATCGACAGTATCAAACCTGAAAGATTTATCTCCCTTGATTCAAAGCCATCTAGTGGAGAATCTGCCATTCCGGATAGACGTTCCGAGACACGTAAACATGAAATTTTTCATCTTAAGTGCAAAGTGTATCATCCTGAGTCAGATACCTTTGAAACAGCAGATACACTTGCAATCAACTATGGCGTCAACGGGTTATACTTTGAAGCGGAAAAAGCGTTTAAGCCGGGCGAACCGGTTTGCCTGACCCTGATAGATCAACCACCGGATACATGTCCCAGCGAGTTTGCAAAAGGTGTCCACGCCCAAATCGTATGGTGCAAGCCTTTAAACACGGGGTTTGATCCAAGGCACGGCGTCGGCGTTAAATTCTTTGAACCAATTGAGTCATGAAGTGAAAGCAATCGGATTATTGACGAATATCATCCTAAATGATTGCCGATAAAGCAATGAGCGATTTGACTAGTAGTAGATGTTCTTTAGAACATCATGGCGTTGGTCGAGTCGGCAGGTCTTTCGGAACCGATGATGACGACATCGCATCAACCGCTTAGATTCTGGTCGACCACTATCAAGTGGAGACAGAGGGAGGTGATAGATGTGACGGATGAAACGATATTTATGCTTATCTGCCTTCTTTTTTCTATAACTGCATTAGTTTGGCTTTTTATTAAATATCGCTAAGGTCATAAAGAATGATAATATTTTACAAAACTCAAGATATGTGGTGTTGCCGCTAAAATAGCCGGCTAAAAATTTTACCATTATTTGTCACACTCAAAAAATATTTGGCAAGGAGGTATAAGAATGAAAAGGACTATATTGACTCCTAGTATGTTAATTTTGCTTCTATTTGTATCTGCCTTGTTGGGTTTTCCAGGCCCTTGTCTTTCACAAGAAACGAAAGACAACGGCAGTCAACCAAAACCGGAAAGATTGATTACCATGGCGGCTGAATATCCGGGAATCGTGATACCAGCAGACGAAGATGTAGACATGGACATCATCTTCTATAACAAGGGACGCCGAGATGAAAATGTCAATGTCTGGATTGATCAACAGCCTGACGATTGGATAACCAGAATCAAAACCTACCGATATACCGTGACAGGCGTTCACGTACCATCGGATGAAAACAAGAAATTGACCTTTGAAGCGGAACCGCTAAACGGCGCTAAACCTGGAAAATATCAATTTCTGGTAAAGGCGCAAACGCCGGACGGTGAATTTAAATTAAGTGAAAAAATTCTCGTCACCGTTGAGGAAGCCGAGGCCGAGCCGGAAAAAAATAAGGGCGTCAAACTGACGACCTCCTACCCGGTCATCAGTGGTCCATCGGATGCAACCTTTGAGTTTTCGGTCGAAGTCGACAACGAGTTGGATGAGGATGCCATATTTGATCTGTTTGCCAAGGGCCCGCAAGGGTGGGATATTAATTTTAAGCCCGCTTATGAATCCAAGTACATCTCTAGTTTGAGATTAAAGGCCAACGAAAGCAAGTCGATCGCAATTGAAGTCAAGCCCACCATGGGTGCAGAAGCCGGGGAATATCCGCTCAACGTCCAGGTGAGTTCCGGCCAGGCCAAGGGAAAAGCCGATCTAAAGGTAATTCTTTCCGGAACCTACGACCTGGAAGTTGGAACGGCAAATGGCCTGTTGTCACTGGATGCCGGCCAGGGGAGTCCGTCCAACCTGTCTTTCTGCATTAAGAACACCGGCTCAGCCGCTAACCACGATATTAAATTTATGTCCTTTAAGCCGGAAAATTGGGAAGTTGAATTTGACCCGGAGCGCCTTGATGCGATCGAACCTGGGGATCTGAAACAGGTGGAAATGAAAATTATACCGGAACCGTTTTCTCGCTGGTTCAATTTGTCGCTTTTTTTGGTCCTCTGGTTGGATTGATTCTGGGCTTTGACACCATCAACCGCGAAAGAAACGAAGGCACCCTCAGCAAATTGCTCTCTCAGCCGATCTACCGGGATGCGGTAATCAATGGTAAATTTCTGGCCGGCGTCGCGTTGATCACCATCATGATGGTATCCATTGTGCTGGTGATTACAGGTCTGGGGCTGATCTTATTGGGTATTGTACCGGGTGTCGAAGAGCTATGGAGGATTTTTATCTACCTGATTGTCAGCATCATCTATATCTCTTTCTGGTTGGGTATTGCCATTTTATTTTCAATCATTTTCCGCAGTACGGCCACATCGGCGCTGGCTGCATTGGCGGTCTGGATATTCTTCTCTTTTTTTGTATCCATCGGCGCCAATATATTGGCCAATGCACTGACACCGCAAGCAGGCGCTGCCAATGCAGATGAGATTCTGTGGCGCGCCAAGGTAGTAAAAGCCTTTACACTCACCTCGCCCATGGAGTTGTATACGGATGCCACTGCCACGATTATTGATCCCATGCGAAAATCCGCCCGTTCCATTGTAACCATGGGGCCGATGGAGAGTATATCTATCTCACGGTTTTCCGGTCCATTGCCTCTGGGACAAAGTGTTCTGATCGTTGTACCCTATATTATTTCCCTTGTCGCCATTACCATTGTTTGCTTTGCCGTTTCTTACACCGTCTTTATGCGTCAAGAGATAAGATCTTTATAAGCACCGCCGCTGGCCGCAAGCGTCCAGTCTGATCGGAAAAGAAACTTTTCGGGCTCGGTTCCGAAATCGGTCGCTGTTGGGTTTCGCATTTGGCGATAATACCGGTAACATGTAGGTTGGATTGAGTGCAACGAAATCCAACAAGGCCTGGCGTAGGCTCAACCCAACCTACGAAATACAAAGGGACAAAGGATAGAATCAACTCCAACTTTTTGAAATTAAATTTCATAAGAGAGGAATAGTATCTTAATTGAGTCAAACTCAATTAAGTCCTTTCTATAGCTATCATGCTTAATTGATACTTGATTTTAGTGAAAAAGTTCATAATATATCGGAAATAAATAACCTTAGGTTTATTCAACGATAAAAAAGAAGATGAAAAATAGCAGTTTTGCGGATATGGAACAAGCC
>JARFPZ010000456.1 GCA_029288035.1 Desulfosarcina sp. | reverse complement strand
GCTGCCATGGCGGTAAATAGGACACTTCCTTGTCCCCGATGAACACCCGCCCTGTCTGAGCCGATTCAAATCCGGCAATCAACCGAAGCAGCGTTGTTTTGCCGCATCCTGACGGTCCAAGAAAGGCAAAGAATTCGCCGGCCTCGATTTGAAGGTCGATGCCCTTGAGCACATGCGTCTTACCAAAGGAAAGATTTATACCTTCCAATCTCACGCTTACGGCAGTGCCGGATTTTGGCCTATGGAGGGTGTCGGTCATCTTTTTCTCCGGTATTTAAATACGTTACGTGTTTCGAGTTACGCGTTACGGGTTAAAGGCTCGTGCTTAGTTTTCAGCCCAGCCGCCGCCCAAAAAACAGCCGGTCTGACCGGAAAAAGGACTTGGTTCTAACATCGGCCAAGGCTTATTCGTAGAAGGTTGGGTTGAAGATCCCGATATCTTTTGTTGGGTTTCGTTCCTTTACCCAACCTACCTGCCAGCCATTTTTATGTTATCGGCGAAATCAAACAAGATATCCGAAATCGACCAAGTTCTCTCAACTTGTCTGCCCTAAACCGAGTTCCTTGCGGCGCCGCTCAACGGCAAGATAGGAAAACAGCGTACACAGCCCAACGACAAGCACGGCCACTAAGCCCAGGGCTGCGCCGGCACCACGTCCGGCAGCGCTCTGCATGTACACATAAATACCATACGACAGAGGCCCATCGGAATTCTTTGACACCAGCATCAGGGTCATCCCCAGCTCGACCGCCGCGGTAGCGAAACTGGTGACGAAACCCGCCAGAATGCCGCCAGCCATGAGCGGTACCACGATTTTACGGACCGTCGACAGCTTGCCGGCGCCAAGATTCTCGGCGGATTCTTCCAAAGCAACGCTCACTTGTTGCAACGCTGCGGTACAGGCACGCAGAGCGTAGGGCAGGCGACGTATGGCCAGCGCAATCACGATTGCCATCCACCATGTCGCAAACGACTGGTTCTCCAGCCAGGGTACATTGAATCCGTAAAAGGTGCGCAGATAGCCGATGCCGATGACCAAGCCGGGAATCGCAACCGCCGCCATGGCGATGTAATCCAGCCATTGTCGCCCTATCAGCTTGGTGCGCAGCACGATATAAGCAATCGCCGTCCCCAGTACAATGTCGATGACACCGGCCAGGAAGGAATAGAGCACGGTGTTGGTCATGTATTCCGGGGTCTCCTTAAAAATTCTGGCAAAATGCTCAAAGGTAAACGCATCGGGCAGGATGCTATACGACCAGATGCTGCCGAAGGACAACAGTGTCAGCCCGAAATGAGGTGCCAATACCAATCCCATGATCACGAGCACGACTATCCAGGCAAAAACTTTCTCCCAGGGCCGCATTCGTCGTTTAGCAAGACCACCGCCGCCTTTCTGGACAGTAGCATATTCCTTGCCCTTCAGCGTCAGCATGGCAAGCCACATGGAGCCCAGGGCGATGACGACCAGGATAACGGAGATCACATAGCCCATAGGATCTTTTATGCCGATGGAGGCGATTCGAAGGTAGGCCTGGGGTGCCAGCATGTTGTTAACGTTCAGCAGCAGCGGTGTGCCAAGGTCATCGAAAACCTTCAGAAATACGAGGGATGCACCCGCTATATATCCCGGCATGGCCAGAGGTAGGACGATTCGTCTGAACAGCCGCATGCCCGAACATCCCAGATTTTGGGCCGATTCTTCCATGGAGCGATCGATGTTCTGAAGTGCTGCTGAAAGGTTAATCAGGATAAATGGAAAGTAATGAATGCTTTGGACGAATATGACACCGTTCAGCCCTTCCATGAAAGGGATCGTGAATCCGAACCATTCATCGAGCAGCAAATTGACACTCCCGTTGCGGCCGAAAAGCATCAGCATGGCCACGGCCCCGACAAAGGGCGGCATAATCAGGGGAATGATGCCAAGGCTCTGGATAATAACCGCACCTTTGAACTCAAACCGTGAGGTAAAATAAGCCAGCGGCATCGAAAACGCCGAAGCCAGCACGACGGCCATGACTCCCACGTAAATGGAGTTCCAGAATGACTCCCGGAACAGGGCGGTGGCGAAAAAATCTTTAAAGTTGAGTAGGGTAAATCCGCCCGTGGCGGCGTCCATGAATGCCACGAACACCACCTGAACCACGGGAATCACCAGGAAGACAAACAAAAAGCCGAATATGAGCACCATCACGGCTGTCTGCCCCGGGTGTTTTCTGAATTCGGAAATTACCACTCGTTCCCCCCACTGAAAGCATAAACGTCTTGTGTTAGCGCAGTGAAGTAATGGGCATTAAAGAGCCTGCTGAGCGTAGCGTGCCCATCTTTGGTTTGTCCCCAAAGGCGGTCTTGAATTAAAACCAAGGGAGTACTCCATCACTCCGGCTCTATATTATCGGCAGAGCCCTTTAACTGTGACCTAGCTCTGAGGACCAGGATTTCAATATTGGATATCGGTCTTTCTATTTCTACTTAACAAGAGCCAAAGCTTTTTCAGCCTTTTCCTCGGCCTCAGCGTAGTTTTTCTTGGTGAATGCGTCCCACTTCTCCTCAATTTCGGCTTGTCTGGGCGGCACCTTCGCACTGGATTTCTTGCGCTTTTTATAAGCGTCAGAGGTAAAAACGCCCGGAAATTTCCCATCGATGGCCTCCTCCTCGGAGATCGGCATTGCCGCCACCAGGGCGTGTGCTTCGCTGATCAGGGCTTCGGCCTCGGAATTGGATTTGCCGGCCAGAGCCGTCTCTGCTTTTTGAATGGCCTCAGAAGCCTGCGCGAGATCTTCTCTGCGGTAGGTGATCATCACATCGAACAGGGAATTGACGATGTTGTAGCGATTTTTGGATTGCATGACATCGAACTTGACGGCAGCGCCGATGGAATTGTCTTTGAATGGGTTGGGGAAATCTTCAGGGGCTTTCGCATATGTTTGCGGGTTGACCGGCAGCCGGCGAATTGCGGGATCCAGCAACAATTCCTGTCCTTCAACCGACAGCAGATACTCAATGAATGCTGCCGCCGCTTTGGGATGCGGTGCATCCTTGACGATGGCGATGTTGGCGGGCACAAGTGTCGTTACCGTGGGATAAACAAAGTCAACCGGAAATCCTGTGGCCTTTGAAGAAAACCCGAAAAAGTCGATGACAATGCCGACACCAAAGTCACCGCTGTTGACGCCTTCGGGAACGCCGAAACTACGTTCGGTAACCATCTTGAAATTGCCTGCCATCTCCTTCCATGTGGCCCAGCCTTTGTTCCAGCCCTCACCCTGCAGAACGGTTTCCACCGTCAGGTGAGTCGTGCCCGAGCGCGAAGGTGCGGACATCCCCACGTGGCCGAAATAGACGGGTTTTTTCAGATCGGCCCATTCTTTCGGAAC
>JARFPZ010000421.1 GCA_029288035.1 Desulfosarcina sp. | reverse complement strand
GAGTATTTCAATGAGGAACATTAGCAGCCGTCAATAAACCATTATCTAAATTTATTTTAGTAATTCTAAATCATGCCAAGAAGTCGTCACCATTAGCATACAGCTGCGCCGAAAATAACTTTTCAAGGACTTGACAAAGATGACTGAGAATTTTACCTTCAATATAATTCGTTAAATGGCAAAATGTGAGGTATGTATGTTTGAATTTATGAACATCACCAAGGCATTGGCCGATGAAAACCGTGTTCGCATCCTGTTGGCCTTAAACGGCCGCGATGAGCTTTGTGTCTGCCAATTGATCGACATGCTTCAACTGGCGCCCTCTACGGTGTCAAAGCACCTGTTCATTTTGCGCAATGCACGACTGGTCAGCAGCCGTAAAGAAGGCCGCTGGATGTACTATGGCTTGAATAAAGAGGGGGCACCGCCGGCCGTCGAAGGTGCTTTGAAGTGGGTGATCCAGTCATTGGCAGACGATCCGTTATTAAGGCAAGACAATGCGCGCCTGAATTCAATCTTGGCCGAGTCGGCTGAATCGAAATGCAGATCATAAAATCCAGCCGGGACTAAACAAAATAATTAAACAAGGAAAAGTGATTTAACGATGAGCAACGAGAATGTTTTGATCAAAGACCGTAAAATGACCAGTGTGTTCGAACGGTTTCTTTCACTATGGGTTATTTTATGCATTATCGCAGGTATCCTATTGGGGAAAACCGCTCCGGGGGTGGCGCAGTATTTGGATAGCCTGGCTATCTATGTCAAAGGAGCCCCGGTGGTATCCATCCCCATTGCCGTCTGCCTTTTTTTAATGATGTATCCCATCATGGTCAAGATTGATTTCGGTGAAGTCATCAAGGCCGGCAAAAGCGGCAAACCTGTATTTTTGACTCTGTTTGTCAACTGGGCGATCAAGCCGTTTACCATGTATGGGATTGCGCTTTTTTTCCTTGGCACGTTGTTTTATCATTTCATCGGAGCCGAGGCGGTGGATCTGGTCAAAATGCCCTTCGGCCTGGATCTGCCGGTCGGTGCCACCCACGGGGCCGGAACGGTGGTTGTTGTTGAGGGTGTCAAGATGCTGGAGGTCCCGTTGTGGCGCAGTTACCTGGCTGGTTGCCTCCTTTTGGGCATTGCGCCCTGCACGGCCATGGTACTGGTGTGGGGCTACCTGTCCCGCGGCAATGATGGGCTGACGCTGGTGATGGTGGCCATCAATTCGCTGACCATGCTGCTGCTTTATGGGGTCCTAGGCGGATTTCTGCTGGGAGTGGGTCGCCTGCCGGTGCCCTGGCAGGCATTGCTGCTGTCCATCGGTATTTATGTAGCCCTGCCCTTGGTGGCCGGATATCTTTCCCGCAGGTGGATTATCGCCGCCAAGGGCGAAACCTGGTTTAAGGAAAAGTTTTTGCACGTTCTTACTCCGATTACGATCATCGCCTTGCTGATCACCCTGGTGCTATTGTTTTCCTTCAAGGGCGAAGTCATCATCAGCAACCCGTTGACGATCCTGTGGATCGCCGTTCCGCTTTTCATTCAGACCATGCTAATATTCTGGCTGGCGTATGGTCTGGCACGTCTGTTGAAACTTCGCTATGTTGACGCGGCGCCGGCGGCCATGATCGGCGCATCCAACCACTTTGAGGTGGCTATTGCCACTTCCACAATGCTCTTTGGTTTATCGTCAGGGGCAGCTCTTGCCACTGTTGTGGGGGTATTGATTGAGGTACCGCTGATGCTGATGCTGGTTAAGATCTGCCTAAAAACCAACCACTGGTTTAAATCAGCAGAATCGGTGGACGCCGCCCAACAGCCGACGACCGGGTAGAATTTAGCTTGAAGCATCCCCCCGTAGATTGAATATCTGACTCCTCAGACCGATATGCAATGATCAGTGATCAGTCCTTAATTCGCACCAACTTAAATCCCCTTTTCAATTCTTGTAATTTTCCCCAGATAGAATGAGAAATAAGTTACCCAGGGCAATCATGCACAAATTATTTGGTGGTTAAAATTTATTGAATTCTGAACGCAATCAATTTGAATACCAAATTCACCTTTCTTAAATTGGGGAAAACTGAAACTCTCTATCGGCATGGCTTTTCAAATCGGCCGACACTTTGCCTGGAAGGCATCTCAAACTTCACAAACTTCTAATAATAACCTAATTACATTTTAACAGACTCACTTTATCAATAACTAGTCGGGTAATTACTAAATATTTTCAATAAATATGCCTTCCCCAATTTGAAAGAGGAAAAAAGATGAACAGTGTGCCGACTATTAAACACTGGGGGCTTGGATTTGATGATTCGTCAACCGGATCGCAACGAACATTCAGGGCGATTTTCGCCGCTATGGTACATCCCGGCCAAATCGTCACCATTCACGAAAATCCGGATGCGCCGGATGTATTTAATTCGGCATCTGCCGCTACCTGTTTGACCTTGCTCGATTATGAGACACCTGTATGGACCGACGTCGACTGGATCAGCCCGGCAATTAGCTGGCTCCAATTTGACTGTGAAAGCAGTGTCGTTACCGAGCCTTGCATGGCAAATTTTGCGATCGTAACCAAGCCTGCCAGTATGCCGGATTTGGATTGTTTCAGGGTTGATCGATATGAGTACCACGAGAAAGCGACAACAATGATTATTCAGGTAGATGATATTCTTCCGAGAGCGGACAACAAATATTCCAACATCTTTTTCGAAAAAGCCGCTCAACTGGAGCTCAAGGGTGTTCCGGACAAATTCTGGGATCGATGGCAGTATCTATCCGGACTGTATCCTTTGGATATCGATATTTTCTTTACCTGTGATGATGTTCTGATCGCCTTGCCCAAAATCAATAAAGAAGAAGGCACATTCGATTTTGAGGTGTCC
>JARFPZ010000399.1 GCA_029288035.1 Desulfosarcina sp. | reverse complement strand
CAAATCATTGCCGAGTTAGACGGACTCTATAGAATGGGTTGGCGCGGGCAGGTTTTCTTTGTCGATGATAATTTTATCGGTAACAAAAAGTATCTAATGACCCAACTCCTGCCGGCCTTGATTGAATGGCGTAAAGAGAAAAAGGGGTTTTTATTCAACACGGAGGCCTCCATTAACCTGGCAGATAATGAGGATTTGATGGACACCATGGTGGAAGCCGGGTTTGACACCGTGTTTATCGGCATCGAAACCCCCGATGAAGAGAGTCTGGCCGGATGCAACAAAAAACAGAATAAGAACCGCAACCTGATCGATAGCGTCAAACGAATCCAGCGCACCGGTCTGCAGGTCCAGGGTGGATTTATCGTCGGCTTCGACTCCGATGGACCATCGATTTTTCAGAGACAAATAGATTTTATTCAAAAAAGCGGCATCGTAACCGCCATGGTTGGGCTGCTTCAAGCGCCGCCGGGCACCAAACTGTATGAACGATTAAAAGGAGAGGGTCGGCTCCAGGGTATGGTTTCCGGAGACAACGTGGACGGCACAACAAATATAATACCGAAAATGGACCTGAACCAGCTGCTCAAAGGGTACCATACGATCTTAAAGCATATTTATCGGCCAAGGCCGTATTACCGCCGTGTCAAGACATTTTTGAGGGAATATAAAGCCCCCAAGATATCGATCCCGGTGGACTTCCAGCGCTTTCTGGCGGTTTTTCGCACCTCGATCAGAATCGGGATTTTCGGCAAAGAACGTATTCAGTATTGGAATTTGCTCGTGTGGACGCTTTTCCGCTGTCCCAAGCTCTTGCCGCTGGCAATAACATTTGCCATTCACGGTCATCATTTCCGTAAAATATGCAAATTGTGATTCTGGAAATGAATCAAATTGCATATTCGAAGCATTTCAAAAAAAAGGAGGGAAGATGAGCCTAAATACAAACGAACAATTGAATCAACGAAGGTCAAAGGTCATTTCAGAGGGTGTCGCCAGCGTCACGACCAATTTTATCGAGTCGGCCGAGGGAGCCATTTTACGAGATGTTGAGGGTCGCGAGTACATCGATTTTGCTGGTGGTATCGGCGTGATGAATATCGGCCACAGCCACCCGAAGGTTGTCGCCGCCATCAAGACCCAGGCCGAAAAATTCACCCACACTTGCTTTATGGTGAATCCCTATGAACCCGCAGTGAAACTGGCGGAAAAACTCTGCCGGATCACGCCGGGTGATTTCCCCAAGCGAGCGGTTTTTTTGAATTCTGGTGCCGAAGCGGTGGAAAACGCTGTCAAAATCGCCCGTTACTACACCAAGCGGCCGGCGATTGTCGTCTTTGAAAATGCCTACCACGGTCGCACATTGCTGACGATGACCATGACCAGCAAAGTCAAACCATACAAATTCGGTTTTGGTCCGTTTGCTCCGGAGGTCTACCGGATACCGTTTGGTGATGTAGCAGGGGCCGACTCGCTCCATGACGCCTTCATCAAACATGTAAATCCGGAAGCCGTGGCCGCGGTGGTGGCAGAACCGGTTCAGGGCGAAGGCGGGTTTATCGTACCGTCAGCAGAATATTTTCAGGAACTTGCCAAGATCTGCCGTGACAACGGCATCCTTTTCGTGTCCGATGAAATCCAAAGTGGAATGGGACGTACCGGAAAGATGTTTGCCATCGAGCACTGGGATGTGGTGCCTGATCTGACAATTGTGGCCAAAAGCCTGGCAGCCGGCATGCCGCTGGCGGCGGTGGTCGGCAAACAGGAAATAATGGATGCGGTGCATTCCTGGGGTCTGGGAGGCACCTACGGCGGCAACCCCGTGGCCTGTGCCGCCGGCTTAGCCGTGCTGGATGTATTTGAGGAAGAATCTATGCTGGAAAAATCGGTGGCTTTAGGTGAAAAGCTGAAAACCCGCTTTAAAAAATGGCAGAATGAATATGACATTATTGGCGAAGTCAGAGGAATCGGTGCCATGCTGGGTCTGGAATTCGTCAAAGGCGAAAATAAAGAACCGGCGGCGGATGAAGCCAAACAGATGGCCGCTAACTGCCTTGAGAAAGGGCTGCTGATTCTGGTTTGCGGAACCTACGGCAATGTTGTTCGAATCCTGACACCATTTGTTATTACGGACGAGCAATTGGAAAAAGGCTTGTCCATCATGGAAGCGGCGCTGATAGACATCTCATAATCGATGGCCTATGACTATCTCATCGTTGGTGGTGGAATTGTCGGAATTTCCACGGCTTGGCAACTGTTGCAGCGTTATCCGAATAAACGCATCCTGGTGTTGGAGAAAGAGTTCCAGTATGCCGGACACCAGACCGGACACAACAGTGGGGTGATTCATGCCGGCGTATATTACCAACCGGGCAGTTTAAAAGCAGATTTTTGCCGCCGGGGCAATGAAGCCACCATCAAATTCTGTCTTGAGCACGATATCCCTTATGAACAGTGCGGCAAACTGCTGGTGGCCACCAACCAAAACGAATATAACTTGATGGAGAAGCTATTTGAACGGGCTAAAGAGAATCAGATCGAGGTAGAATGGCTTGACCGCAAGCAACTAAAAAAGCGCGAACCAAACATTTCCGGTCTAGGTGCGTTTTTCGTACCCCAAACGGGCATCGTGAATTATCGCAAAATCACAAATAAAATGGCGGATTTGTTTAAGGCCCGCGGCGGTGAGGTGCGGCTAGACTGTGAAGTATTGGGGATGGAAGAAAAAAGCAATGGGTTGCGTGTTCGGACATATCTGGCAGAATTCAAAACGCGCTATCTGATAGCCTGCTCGGGGTTAATGGCGGATCGCCTGGTGAAGATGCTGGGCATCCAGCCTGATTTTCAGATCATCCCTTTTCGCGGTGAATATTTTCAGCTGCCGCCGCACAAAAGCAATATCATCAACCACCTGATCTACCCCATCCCCGACCCGGAAATGCCCTTTTTAGGCGTCCATTTAACCCGCATGATCGACGGTACCGTCACGGTCGGACCCAATGCAGTTTTGGGGTTCAAGAGAGAAGGGTACCAAAAAACAGATGTGAGTTTTCGCGACATCAAGGAGATGGCGACATTTAGCGGATTCTGGAAGGTTATGCAGCAAAACCTCAAGGCGGGTTTGTCCGAGTTCAAGAATTCCATATTTAAGGGCGGATATCTAAAACTTGTTAGAAAGTATTGTCCCCAGGTAACCTTAAGTGATTTGACGCCCTATCCGGCCGGGGTGCGCGCCCAGGCAGTCGCAAAAAACGGCACCCTGATTCACGATTTTTTATTTGTAGACACCCAACGAACCTTCCATGTTTGCAACGCACCGTCTCCGGCAGCCACCTCGGCCATTCCCATCGGGGCGCATATTGTGCAACGGGTTGAGGAAATCTTTGGCTAGACTTTTTGTTTCAGGTTATGCA
>JARFPZ010000388.1 GCA_029288035.1 Desulfosarcina sp. | reverse complement strand
TCCTGCCAGACGTCGACCCAAATAGGTATTGCCGGCAAGCGCATCTTCAGCCCATTAATGTCGTCAGGCCCCATGATTCTGCGGTTTGAGGTCATGTGTCGGGCGGCTCGCTTCTGAGGTCCAAAATCCAAAACGCCGCCTTTTTCATCCGCCAATTGGGCAATCTTCTGTCCCATGGGACCTTCAAGATAGGCTTTCACACATTCCCAGGTCGGCAAATAAAAAGGAATCGTGATGGGATCGTATTGCTTGGCGAACATCGTCCGGAATATACCGCCTGTCAGCGCCATCTGTGTTTGGCCGATCTTCATCAGTTCGAGTACGGCCTTTTCTTTTCCTAATTGGCCGCTCATAAAGATCTTGACGCTGATCCGACCACCGGAATTCTTTTCGACAATCTCCTTGAATTTTTTGATGCTGGCTTCTTCCGAACCACCCGGCTTCATGGTGCAATTGACATCGATACTGACATTTGCCGCCAATACATTGCCGCACATGAAAATCATGGCAACTACACCAACAAATCCCAAAGCTATTCTCTTACCCATTGGTTGCCTCCTTTCTGTTGATTCTGTATTTAGCTTCAAAAGCTCGCACTTCAGGAAAACCGATGAGATCATTAAAATCCTGGAAGTTCGTCATCTCTGTAACGATGGCCCGGGTTGTACCCTCTTCTCTGAGCACTTTCATTGCGCGTTGCATGGCCTTGGTCGCAGCCAGCAGACACGAGACAGCAAAAGCAACCAGTTGAAAACCCATCTCATTTAGCTCCGCTGCCGTAAGAAGCGGCGTTTGGCCGCCTTCAATCATAATTGATGACGCCGCCATAACCCGTATCACCATCTGCCAGCAGGGGCACGTTGATCGCTCCCGCCATATTCTGAACCCTCTCTGCGATCTCGGAAAGTGTCATGAGTCCTGCATCCGGCAGCCCAAGGTGAGAAGCAGATTGGCCAAATCCGGATAAGTAGACCGCTTCAAAGCCCGCTTTCTCTATGATCTTGGCGGAGACCATATCAAAGGCAGCCGGTGCCACCAGGATGCTGTCCCCGGCCAGTCGTTCCTTCAGACTCAGATCGGGCATATCTCAAGTTCTCCCCATTCCCTAAATATACTTGACAACCAGATCGCCTATCTCCCTGGTGCCGATGCCCATTTTCCCGGCTTCCATGCTTTTCAGGTGATTTGCGATGGTCTTTTTTACGGCCTTTTCTACGATATCGGCAGCTTCTGCCTCCCCTATAAAATTCAACATCATGTGTCCGGCCATGATGGCGGCAAGGGGGTTGATCAGGTTTTTTCCCGTATACTTCGGTGCGGAGCCTCCAATGGGCTCAAATATGGCGGTACCCTGGGGGTTTATGTTTCCTCCCGCAGCAACGCCCATCCCCCCCTGGATCATGGCGCCAAGGTCTGTTATTATATCACCGAACATATTGTCGGTGACAATGACGTCAAACCACTCCGGGTTCTTCACCATCCACATGCAGATGGCATCGACATGGGCATAATCCCTTTCGACGTCCGGATAGTCGTCTCCCAATTCTTGGAAAACCCTCTCCCACAGGTCAAAGGCATAGGTAAGAACATTGGTTTTGCCGCATAATGTCAGTTTCTTTCTCGTGTTTCTTGTTTGGCAGAATTCATAGGCGTAGCGCAAACACCGCTCCACCCCTTTACGGGTATTGATGGATTCCTGTACTGCAATTTCATCCGGGGTGCCTTTTTTTAAAAATCCTCCGGAACCCGCGTAGAGTCCCTCCGTATTTTCCCTCACAACAATAAAATCAATTTCTTCCGGCCCCTTATCCTTCAAAGGCGTTGCGATGCCCGGATAAAGCTTCACGGGACGAAGGTTTATATATAAATCCAGGGCGAATCTCAGATTCAAGAGAATGCCTTTTTCCAAGATACCGGGCTTGACATCCGGATGACCGATCGCCCCCAGATAAACTGCGTCTAATTGAGTAAACTCCTTGATGGCGGAATCCGGCAATGTTTCTCCGGTCCGCAAGTACCTTTCCCCGCCGAAGTCATAATGAACCAGGTCGTACTGGATACCCGATTTATGGGCAACTGCTTCGAGCACCTTGAGCCCCTCTGCGACAACTTCCGGTCCCGTCCCATCCCCAGGAACCACACCAATCTGATATGTTTTTCCCATCTATTTCCTCCTTAAGAATTTTAAATTACCCAAGCAAGCTGAACCATCGGCAAGCCCATCGTTGGTAGTTTTGCACACAGACAGAATGAATTGTCAACCCTTCACTTTATAAACGCTTGGAAATTATTTTTCGCATTTTGTGGTAAAAATTGAATTCTAATCGAATTTTTCTTTACAGAAAGAGACGAAAAAGGATACATCAATTCTTATCAAGGGGAACGGGGCGAGGTCGTCTCCTGATCCGGAACTTTTGGCAGAAATACCTACGAAATTAAATTGCTGGCAGAGAGCATGGCAGTTGTGATGGTGCCATTTATCGTGACCCATGTCGGCAAGGAGGGTGAGGTTGAATCGAGGCGCCATAACGAACCGGAAAGGGGGTGACGCAACTGCCGTTAAATTCTTAACACCTGATCAAACTTTGAAGGAGGGAGACTATCATGAATAGGAGAATCGCGCATTTAAGGTATACGCTGGCTTTGGCAATTTGTTTTGCCGTGGCTATCGTCTTTAGTGTAAATGGTGAAGCAGCCGATTTCAAAAAAGAATACAAAATGCAGATTAACGTGGGGCCTCAATTTTATTGGGGGATGGGTGCTCAAAAATTTTCCGATTTGGTTAAAGAGCGAACCAACGGTCAGATAAATATCAAACCATATTGGGGGAGTTCCCTGTTGAAAGGGGCCCAGTTGAAATCTGCCCAGCTGGTCGCCAACGGCGTGATCGATTGTGCCATGGAATCGACCATCAACATATCGCCCGTCATCACGGAAGCCAACATCTTCTCCTTGCCGTTTTTCATCAATAATTTCGAAAATCTCGACAAAATGGAATATGGTGAAACCGGCAAAGCGATTTTTAAAGCCATGGACGCCAAAGGTTTGGTGGGGCTGGCCTGGGCCGAAAATGGATTCAGGCAGGTGACCAACAGCAAATTGGCCATCCGCACGCCGGCCGATGTCAAGGGGTTGAGGTTGCGAGTGGTGGGCAGCCCGATTTTTATTGATACCTTCAGACAGCTCGGTGCCGACCCGGTCAACATGAATTGGGGCGATGCCGTTACTGCGTTCGGGCAAGGGGTGGTGGACGGCCAGGAAAATCCTGTCGGCGTTCTTGTGCCGGTTCAGATTTGGCAATATCATAAATACGCCACTTTCTGGAATTATCTCGTGGATCCGGTAATTATTTACTGGAATAAGAAGCAGTGGAATCAATTTCCACCCGATATTCAAAAAGCAATCAAAGACTCAGCTGAAGAGGCCGGCATCTTTGAAAAAGCGCTCTGCCGGGCCGGTCTGGACGGAGATAAGTCACTTAATTTGCTAAAAGATAGATTCAATCATACCATGGAAGTCCCTGAGCCAGTTAAATTCATGGAAAGCAAGGGCATGACGGTTACCTTCCTGACGGATGATGAGCGCAATGCCTTTATTGACGCCACGAAACCTCTCTATGAAAAATGGGTTCCCAAAATCGGCCAAGCGCTTTATAAACAGGCGATGGCGGATATGGCCAACTAACAAGCATGCATCGTCAAGCCCCCGGAAAAGAAAATGGTGATTCCCGGGGGTTTTTTTAAAGGAGACTCCAATGGCGCCGCCCAACCAACGGTTTCGAATCGATCACTGGATCGTTGCCATCCTTTTATTCACCATGGCATCCATTGCATTTGTTAATATACTCAGCCGCTACCTTTTTCACTTCTCATTTGCCGCTACAGAAGAGATTACAATCAACCTTTTTGTGTGGGTCACGGTCATTGGCTCCGGCCTGGCTTTTGAGCGCGGGGGGCAACTGGGCATGATGACACTGTATAATCTTTTTCCAAAAAAATTCAAAAAATTCGTAATTGTTTTCAGTGCTGCTTTGAGTGCTGTTCTTTTTCTTTTAGTTGACATCTATATGATTCAAGCTATCTATGAGGAACTGACGCTGTTCAACGCCACATCCGCTGCCCTGGGGATTCCCGTATGGATATACTACATCGGGGTTCCGATTTTTTCCGTTTTCCTATTTGGTGGCATTTACCGCGATGCGACCGTGAAGTTGGACGGGATAGAGAGGGAAGGGGGCAACTAATTGGAAGCGCTGGTTATTTTTCTGACATTTCTGGCGTTGATGGCCCTTGGTGTTCCCATCGGGACCTCCCTGGGCATTGCCGCGGTGGTCACCGTCTACCAATTTGACCTCGGTATCGCCATGCTGGGGGTGAACTTTTCGTCTGGGATTGCATCTTTTCCTTTGCTTGCTATTCCGTTTTTCGTTCTGGCCGGGGTCATCCTAGAAAAGGCCGGCCTGGCCGCAAGCATTGCGCGCTTTTTTGAATTGCTGGTGGGTAAGGCCGTGGGCGGACTGGCCATGGTGGCGGTGATGACCTGCATGTTCTGGGGGGCGCTGTCCGGCTCCGGTCCGGCAACCACTGCGGCCGTCGGCCTTATTCTGCTTACACCCATGATCAAGCACGGGTATGACAAGCATTTTGCCGGTGCCACGATTGCCAATGCTTCGGATCTTTCCATCATCATTCCCCCAAGTATCGCGTTTATCATCTATGGCAACATCACCAGTGTGTCGGTCAGCGCACTTTTTCTAGCCGGTATCATTCCTGGGCTTTTAACCGGTGCCGGTACGGTCCTGGTTGCCTACTTGGTTTCGCGAAAAAGAGGTTACCGGGGGTTGGAAAGAAGAGGTACCGCTAAAGAAATACTGATTGCCTTCAAGGATTCCATCTGGGCCATCCTTGCGCCGGTGATTATACTTGGCGGTATTTATGCCGGTGTATTTACGCCTACCGAGGCAGCTGTGGTGGCTGTTTTTTACAGTCTGTTTGTAGCTGCCGTCATCTACCGTACCGTGACTTGGCGGGATATGATCAGAATGCTGGTGGATGCCAGTGTAACGTCCTCGGTCATCATGTTCATTGTGGTGTTTGCCGGCATCTTTACCTGGGCCGCTTCAGTGGTCGGCGTGATTGACAAGGCCGCCAACTTCGTGATTTCCATATCACCGAATGCAGTGGTCATGATCATCCTTATCAATCTTCTTCTGCTTGGGTTGGGGATGATTCTGGACGCGATTTCCATATCCTACCTGATCATGCCGATTCTGATACCGGTGTTGGCGGCCTTTAAGATCGACCCCCTTTGGTATGGTGTTATCTTTATATCGGCTTTGGCCATCGGCCAGGCGACACCCCCGGTGGGCGTAAATCTGTTTACAGCCGCCAATCTGGTTAAGGGTGATCTGGACGCAATTGCCAAGCAGGCGATTTTGTTTGTTATAATGGATGTGGTGGTTTTAATTATACTCTCACTGTTTCCGATACTGTCGCTGTATCTGCCGGTTTTGGCGGGGCTGTATTCGCCATAATAAGGATTTATTAATTAATTTAGGAGGATTGTACACGAAGCCTGTTTGACCGGAGGATTCGGGGCGGAGCTCGCTGCCAGGATTCAAGATGAACTATTCGATTACCTGGATGCCCCCATCAAACGGGTGGCAGCCGGAGATTTTCCCATCCCCTTCTCGCCACCCCTTGAAGATTTTGTGCTTCCCAAGGTGTCCGATGTGATTGAAGCCACCCGGGAAGTAACGTACCGGTAGATATAGTCCTATTGTAATTTTTCCCGGTAGGAAGTCCATGCAATCTCATTTTCCCAAATCTTTACCGTCAAAGCGGTTAAATTGTCCGCTTTGATTTTACTCGTGATAGCCTTTAAAAAAATTCTACAAAAATGCTCGATGCTGGGGTTCAGGTCTTTGAACTCAGTCAGTTTGTTTAGGGTTTGGTCTTTGAAATAACCGACGAGGTCCTCCAGATTAGTTTCAAGGTCCACAATGTCGACGATGTATCCATGCCGATCAAGTACCGGGGCCTCCAGTATAACCTCCACGCGGTAGTGATGAGCGTGCAGTTGATTCTCCGGGCCCCAGTCTCCTCCGACAAGGTAATGTGAAGCAATGAAGTCTCTTTGGACCGCGAGTGTATACATTTTAATCTTTTTCCGCCTTTTCCGGTTCCGGCTCGGATGATGTCTCTGCTGTTTCAGGTTTCTTGAAGATATCTGACGCGTCTTTCACAATGCCTTCTACTTGACTGCCGGCCAATAGAAATGCATACTTATTTGCCGAGGAAACGGCCGGTTGTTCCGTATCTTTTTCTTCGGTTTTGGCAAATACGGAAAGGCTGTATTCCTGAGTGCCTTTGAGTTCAATGGTGATTACGGGGGAAGTAAAATCTTCTTTACCGCGGTCTTCGATGAAGGTTTGGCAGCGCAGGTTGGAAAGCCTGTTGAGGAGTCTGTTCAGCGCGGCGTCATCTCCAGTCCGACCATCCGGCGTTTGCCATACGGTTTTTGGGGTCGGAGGAGGCGCGTTTTCTTTTTTATCAGCGGTGGGCGATTCTTCTTTTTCGGGCAGCTGGGAGCGGTTCAATATAAAAGACTCCTGCCCTTGGGTGACCTTGATCTCCTGAATGTCGGCGGGTGTGTACGTCAATATGATTTTGTCCCTGAGATCGTCTACGGTGGTATCAAACGTGTCTCTGAAATTTCCCCGGGCATGGAAGACCCTGTCATCACCAGCCGTTTTCACGAAGGTATGACGAAATGATGAGGCGCTTTTGCCCACATCAATGTCTCGCTTCAAACTGTCTCCCTGCCAGGCTTGGACGTTTATCTTTGCTTTGTCGGATAGGTCGTAAAGGGTATAATTTTTAGATTCCGAAACCAGCGCCGTCAAGGTGAACTTCTCGATAGTGTCCAGCATATTTTTTACTTTGGCAGCGTCGGTTGGATACTCCTGGGGTGCAATAAACCAGCTGTCATCTTTTTTCTTAAGATCGATGATGGTGTTGTTTTTGGAGATCTGAAGTCTGGTGATATCTTTTTGGGAAACTTGCGGCACTTCCGGCAGTTCGTAAAGGGTTCGGTCGTCGCGACGCATGAACAGATACACCGACAATGCGATGATTATAACGGCCAGTATGATATATTCTTTTTTAATTTTCATCTTTACTTTTCCCTTATCAATCCGTCCGCGAACCATTTAACCTCAGCTGCCAAACATCATCTGGATCTGTTTTTTGCGGGAGTGCCGCCGAAACCAGACCCCCAGCCCGAATATGACCACCAGTATCGGAAGACCGGCGATATTAAACGCTTTTACGAATGTCTTGGTGGCTGCCTGGGTGTCCTCCAACGGGTTGAAACGTTGCTCTTTACCGCGCATGACCGCAACGTCTTCCCGACCATTGAGGTAATCTATGACATTCATAACAAAGGTGGCATTGGAACTTTGGCCTTCAGCGTCCAATACATTATTTTTCAGCATATCGGCGGAGGCCATCAAAAAGATTTTTCCAGGTTTGCCTTTGGCCAAAAATTGCCCGCTGCGTTCAATTTTCGAAAGATCGATACCGGATGGTTTTTCAGCAGTTTTCGACTCAGATTCATTTTCAGTCTTTTCATCTTTATCCGTTTTTTTTTCGTCGACCTCTTTTACCGGCAAAGGCTTACCGGCAAAATAACTGGGAAATTCTCCTTCGATCAGATAGGCCAGCGGGTAGCTTTGCATCTCCTCGGATGAGGGCGGCGGTTTGAGAAACATGGGATTTAAGTTGATTCGGTCGCGCAATTGCCAGGACTTTTCCGAAGACGCAATCAGTTTATATGGAGTCAGCGCGTTTTGCTTGATATTCTCAGAAATTAACTCCAGCGGTGAAATCTTTATGGCCACCAGCACCTTAATATTTTTCATGAAATCCAAGTCTTTATTGATGAAACGGTTTTTGATCAGCGGCGCATAGTAAATCGGCTGATCACCGCCGCCAAACTGGGCCGGCATCTGCTGGCGAAAACAGTTCTCATCCAGCACAAATGATTGCTGTATGCGGATGCCGTAGTGGGCCAGCAGTTTCTCAAGCCCGGTATCCAAAGGGATAAACATTGGCGGCTGCCCGGGATTCATGCCCTGCTGTCCGCCAGGCATCACTTCGTTAAAGCGATCCAGGACGAGGGCCAGACTTTTGCCTTGCATCAGAAACTGGTCGATTTGATATAGTTCGTAGTCGGAAAATTTCTCTGTCGGACGTGCAATGACCATGCTGTTGAGGTTTTCAGGAATGCTCTGATCTTTGAGGTTGATGTTTTTAAGGCTATAGGTTTGTGAGATCATGGTGCGAAAATTCGTGGCGGAATCCTGGTCCTGACGCTGCATCGGGTTTGCGGGCGAGGCCCCGGTAAGACTCAGTGTGCCGTGGTCGGCAAGGTACCCGATATCTTTATTAATGTCGATAAGCCGCTCAATGTTGCCGTTGATGGTTTCTTCCATTTCCGCCATGTCGCTGAGTTGGTACTGGGTTCCAATAATTGGCAGCCGAATGACCTGTAGCAAAGGTACGGTCAAGGACTTGTCACTATATTCCATAACCAGCCCGATGGCGCCCTTTCCAGGAGGAACCTTCCCCTCGGAAAGGGCAGGCCAAGAGAGGGTCATGATATTATATTTTTTTGAAAGCTCCTCCAAGGCCTGGTCCTGGGTTGGATTTAAATGTTCAAATTCTAATTTGCCATAATTTTTTTGATTCAGTTTCTCGATGGTGGCTTTCATCTCATCGGGAATGTTCGAAAGGTTTCTGATGCCCATATAGGGTCCGACCGCTTCTAACGAGGAAGATAAAAACAGCTTGATGTTGATCTGGCCGGGCAGGCTCAACAGGGCGCTAATTTTGTTGTTCATCTTCTGGATGGCAGTGGTCAGCTTATATTCCAGACCTTCGGTAGATGTAATCGTCGGAACCCTTTCGATCAGGTCGCCGTGAATTAAGACCAGGCCCATGTATGCTTTTTGAAATTTGACTTCATCTTCTTCAATGGCCTGAATCTGGATGGGATGAATCCCATAGTTGCTGGCCAGTTGCTGATTTTCCTTGGTTTCGTCGGTGATTTCTCCCTCTTCCGGATTGACATCAAAAAAACGGTAATTGAAGTATTTATTGGCATGGATGGCATATTCCGCCAACAGGTCGTGAAGGTAGCGCTCCGTGTTATTGTGTGGTGATGGCAGATCTTTGGTAAAAAACACGTTGACGGTCAGAGGCTCGGATAATGTCTCTACAACCTTTTTACTGGCGGACGAAATCGAGTAGATTTTATTTTTAGTCAGATCCATTCTGAAAAACAGCGTGATCCCCGCCACGTTTACCAGCACGATAACCACCAGGTAAATGATAAATTTGAGATATTTGTCCGATTTTTTCTTCCTTGCCATGGTATATATCCTTATTGGCGTGTTTCGCGAGACGGTTTAAGTAAAGATGAACGTCCAACGAAGTTCGTTTTTTAATCGCCCTTGGCCGAAAACAACTTAGCGCCTATGGGGTGCTCCCCGGTTCAGTGCTTTTCCTGCAATGCCAGATGGGCCGCAAACAAACTGATAAAACAAACGCTTAAAAAATAAATGACATCCCGAGAATCAATGATTCCCTTCGAAATGTTTTGAAAATGAAAATCCGCGCCCAGATAGGCCAAAATGCCCAGCAGGGACTGGGGCAGAAAAAAAAGCATTTTATCGATCAACGTCAGGAAAAAGCAAATCGCCATGGCCGTGATGAATGCAATTATCTGGTTGCGAGTCAGGGCCGAGGCAAACAGCCCGATAGCGGAAAAAGCAGCCCCCAAAAGGATGGCACCAATATAGCCGCCTATTACCGGGCCCCAGTCAATCTGACCCAGCGCCGCCACCGTGATGGAATAGGCAAAGGTCGGGATCAACATGGCGGCAACAAATGCAACCGCTGCAAGGAATTTTCCCAAAATAACATCGTTGAAGGTCACCGGCATTGTCAGCAGAATTTCATAGGAGCCCATGTTCAGTTCTTCGGACACCAGGCGCATCGTTATGGCTGGAATTACAAAGGAGAAAATCACCGGCAACAGCGAGAAAAAATTTCTTAAACTGGCCTGGTCGAAAAGAAAAAATGTCGCAAAAAAGAACCAACCGGTTACCAATAGAAATATTGCAATGACGATGTAGGCAATGGGAGAAACGAAATAGGTCCTAAATTCTTTTTGAAAAATGTAAATGGCCTGACGCATTATGCACTCTCTCTCGTTAGCTCACGAAAAATTGTTTCGAGGGTTTGGGTTTTTTGGTGAAAATCCAATAACACCCAATCTGTTTGCTTGATATTCTCATAAATTGCCGCGCGTGGATCGACGGAAGAATCGCAGTGCAGTTGCACATCCAGTTGGCCGTCCGTCTCCTCAACCCGTTTAACCCCTGTAATTCCGTCGATGCTTGACATTACCGATTCCACCGATTTGAAGTTTGAATTTTGAAGGGAGAGATGAATCGTCTTTTTATCGACAGCAGATTCTTTCAAGCTTTCCGTGCTGCCATCGGCAACGATTTTTCCCCGGTTGATGATTACCACCCGATCACAGGTGGCCTCGGCTTCGCTTAAGATATGGGTTGAAAGGATGATGGTTTTCTCTTTACCAATCTGCTTAATAATCTCACGGATTTCAACAATCTGGTTGGGATCCAGGCCCGAAGTCGGCTCGTCCAGAATCAATATTTCCGGATCGTTCATCATGGCATGAGCCAGACCTACCCGCTGTTTGTACCCTTTTGACAGCACGTCGATGGGCTGATGCATGACCTCATTGATGCCGCATAGATCGGCCAATTTACGAATGCGTTTCAATTTACGATTTTTTTCGATTCCGCGGATGTCAGCCACATAATTCAGATAATCAAAGACCAGCATGTCATGGTACAATGGTGCTGACTCCGGAAGGTAGCCCAGAATTCTTTTGATTTCAAGGGGGTTCTCATCAATACGGTAATCTTTAACGTGAATGCTGCCGGCCGTGGGTTGCAAAAAACCGGTGAGCATGCGTAATGTGGTGGTTTTACCGGCGCCATTGGGTCCCAGTAGGCCCAGGATTTCTCGTTGCTGGATGTCCAGGCTAATCTGATCCACTGCACATAAGTTGCTATAATATTTTGTTAAATTTTTTACCTGGATCATGCCTTTCTCCTAAAAAAAGAACACGTTTATTGTTGATTGGGTCTCGCAATGTTGAAAAATGGAATTATTATATGTAATAATAAATTAAATCGGCACTGCCCTACAATTTTTTCAAAAATATTATGTATGAATTTCACCTTGTCAAGATGTTAATTTAGAATAAATTTAGATTCTTATCGCTAATACAAATATTCAGAATGAAATAGGATATTTTTAAACCGACAGCGGTTTACCCACTGAATGAAAGGAGACAATGAATTATGGACGCGATGGCAAGAAGGAAGAAAAAAGGCACGATAGTCAGAGGTCTCAATCTTCTATTTATCCTGGGTGGTTTTTTTATATTTGCTGCCTTCTATCTCAATCCGTCAGCTTATGCCAAAGCAACGGATGTCGTCATGGTACCGGAGAGCTTCAGCCAACTGGCTGAAAAGGCTGGTCCAGCGGTCGTCAACATCCGTACCGTTAAAACGATAAAGGGTGGGGGGCCTGTTTTCCGGAATTTTAGGCGCAACCCCCGTGGTGGCGAAGATCCGTTTAAGGATTTTTTTGAAAAATTTTTCGGTGAAGATACTCAAAGAGAGTTCAAACAACCCAGTCTCGGTTCGGGTTTCATTATCGACAAAGACGGCTTTGTGGTCACCAATAATCATGTGATCCAGGATGCCGACCAGATTAAGGTCAAACTTGGGGGAGATACGGAATATGATGCCGAAGTCGTGGGGCGCGATGCCAATACCGACCTGGCACTGCTCAAAATAAAAATAGAAAAAGATCTCCCGGTAATCAAACTGGGTGATTCTGATGAGTTAAAAATCGGTCAATGGGTCGTCGCCATCGGCAGCCCCTTCGGCTTAGAGCGAACGGTGACGGCCGGAATTGTCAGTGCCAAGGGGCGGGTCATTGGCTCGGGGCCCTATGATAACTTTATCCAGACCGACGCCTCCATTAACCCGGGAAACAGTGGCGGGCCGCTGATAAACATGAAAGGCGAGGTGGTGGGTATCAACACCGCTATCATTGCTGCCGGATCCGGCATCGGATTCGCCATTCCCATCAATCTTGCTGAAAAAATCATCGCTCAGCTGAAATCCGAGGGCGAAGTCACTCGGGGATGGCTGGGTGTGGCTATTCAGGATCTTACCAGCGAAATGGCGGATTACTACGGACTCAAAGACCGAAAAGGGGTGCTGGTTGCAGATGTCTTTAAGGGTGACCCTGCAGATGAAGCCGGTATTCAACCCAAAGATATTATCCTGGAGGTCAACGACCAAAATATCGAAACCAGCCGTCAGCTCACCGCCATGATTGCTGATCTCAAAGTCGGCGAGGCAGCCAAAGTGGAGGTGTTCCGTAATGGCAAGATTAAAACCTTCCAGATTAAGCTTGCCAAGCGCGATGATCAAAAACTGGCAGCCCGCTCGACTTCCGAAGAACGGGAGGAGGAAAAATTCGGTATCCGGGTCGCCGAGTTGACACCTGAAATCACCCAGAGGTTCGGCATCGACGATACCACCGGCGTCATCGTCATCGATGTGACGTCCGACGGCAAAGGCGCTGCAGCCGGGATTCAGATGGGAGATATCATCAAGGAGATCAATCACAGATTGATCGAATCCGTAAAAGACTATGCGGCAGCTATGGATAAAATAAAGGACGATGAATCCGTCAACTTGTTTATCTGGAGGAAAAATGCCGGGTTTATGGTCATCAAATTAAACAAATAATCAGATGACAGCGGATAATTGAGTTATAATCGTATTTGAGCGTGGTTTTTCATCCGCCGCTGGTTTGATTATAGCCAATCTATTCCTTGACTGAAACACTGCAGGATCACTCACTGATGGTTTTACTCAGATTTGGGATGGTGTCGGGCTTGCCCTTGACCATGTAGCGGCTGTCCCCATCACGAGCGGTCATGTTCTCATAGACACCGTCATCGCGTTTGACCAGTTTTGTAAAACCGAGATCACGCAGCTCGGTGTTTGTTTTGGGGCAGCTAATATTGATGCGGGAAATGATTTTTTGTACCGGGCCGGAACAATGGGGGCATCGGGTAAGCTGTTTGTCGCTGAGCATCTGTTTATAATCAAAAATCTTGCCCAAAGTGCAAGGCTTTTTTTGATGTTCGTATTCATAAACAGGCATTTCAACACCTCGTTTAGTCGTTCTGTTTTGTCATATTTATCTCTTGAATTATATCAAAAATAACCAAAATTGGAAACGGAATTTTCTGATGGTGGCGCCGCATGTGGCCACGATTCCGGGCCTGGCAATCATGCTGGCTGTTTTAGGATTCAATCTGATGGGAGACGGACTCCGTGACGCGCTGGATCCTAAGATGAAAAATGTCTGACGCTTTTCGGCACCTGCTTGCAAAATGGAAAAACCGCTGCTCAGTATTGAGAATCTGCACACTTACTTCGAAACCGATGAAGGGGTGGCCAAAGCCGTGAACGGGGTTGATCTTTCAATCTCCAAGGGACAGACCTTCGGCCTGATTTAACGCCTCTAATCTCCTGATCACACACGATCTGGGCGTCGTGGCCCAGACGGCCCAGCAGGTCGCAGTCATGTATGCCGGCAAGATCGTTGAGCAAGCCCCCGTCAATCCGCTTTTCGAAGCCCCGCTGCACCCCTACACCCAGGGATTGATGGCCGCCATTCCGAAAATGGACCGACCCGTCCCTGCCAATCGCCGGCTTCAGGCTATCAGTGGCATCGTGCCCAGTCTCTATGAACTGACCACGGCCTGTGCATTCAGATCGCGCTGTAACTTCCAGTTCGAACGCTGTTCAGAAGAACCACCGATCTTCGAAGCCGGTCCTGAGCGTTCCGTGAGGTGTTGGCGTCATGAATGATCACGTATTGCTGGATGTCAAAGAGCTGCGGAAATATTACAAGGTGAAATCCAGTGGCTGGATACGAAGGAAAACATCACTGGTAAAGGCCGTGGATCGTGTTAGCTTAACCGTTAAACGCGGCGAGACGTTCGGTTTGGTTGGAGAATCCGGCTGCGGCAAGACCACTTTCGGCCGCTGTGTTCTCAGGCTCGAAGCGCCGACATCGGGCCAGGTTCGGTTCAACGATGTAAATGTAATGACCAGTCAAACGCAACGCTTGCGGCAACTGC
>JARFPZ010000380.1 GCA_029288035.1 Desulfosarcina sp. | reverse complement strand
TGCAGCGGGTTGAAAAAGCCGGTTGGGAAATCATGGAGGCCTGCGTTAAGCTGGGCGGAACCATATCCGGCGAGCACGGCATCGGTCTCGAGAAACAGGAAGCCATGCGCATGGTTTTTTCCGAAGATGATTTTGCTGCCCAGCGTGCCCTCAAACGTGCATTTGATCCCGACAATGTCCTCAATCCCGGAAAAGTGATTCCGCCGCCCAAAGATGCCGAACAGGATGGCAGATCGCCGGTGCCGGCTCTTCTGGAACAGGCGCGGGGTCCCTCCGGCAACGGCGGTCATGGGTTGGAAATGATGGCAAAGATCCAAACCGCTGCGTCACAAAAACAGCTGGTTGTGCCGGTCGGCAGCGGCACGTTCGGCCACTACGGCAATCTGCCCAACGGAAACCCGCGCTTTTTGTCCAGTCTGTCCATGGCCGATGTCATCGAGTATGATCCGCCCAACCAGGTGATCACCGTGGAGGCGGGAATCTCACTGACGGCCCTTCAGGCGCATTTGAAGGCCAACAATCAGTGGTTGCCGGTGAGACCGCCCTTTTTCAGCGACGGTTCTACCATCGGCAGTTTGGTCGCCCTGGCGGCCTGCGGTCCGGAGCGCATGGCCTATGGTGCGCCCCGGGATTTGTTGCTGGGCCTGCGATACATTGACAGCAAGGGCATATTGGTCACCGCCGGCGGCAGGGTCGTCAAAAACGTGGCCGGTTATGACATGACCCGCCTGTTAACCGGTTCGGCCGGTACCCTCGGATTTATTTCGGAAGCGACCTGGCGGGTGTCGACGGTACCGGAGCGATGTGCCGCCATAACAGCCGTCGGCTCTCTGGACGATTGTTCGGCCACAGCGCTCAAGATCGTTCAGTCTATCCTCTCACCGATCTATGTGACCTGCCTGCCGGCCGACCCGCCAACGACCGGCACGATTTCCGGCGGCTGGAAAATCGTTGTCGGCTTTGAAGGATTTTCGCAAACGGTGGACTATCAGTTGGAAAAATGTGGTGCCCTGCTGGAAACGAACGGACTTCATTCACCGGAAAAAACAGATTATCCTGTGTACGAGGGAAAATTCGGGGATGTATTCGGTGAAATGGCTCAATCACCTTTTATACTTCGCGCGGATTTTCCTCTGGATCGGGTTGCCGGGTTCATCGGCACCCTCGATGACCGCCCGGTGGGGCCTGGGGCTTTTCTGGACTTTGGATGCGGTCGGGTTCTTGCCGGCCTGGATGATGTGAGCGATGAGGACTGGGCGCGGTTATGCGGAAAAATCGACCAACATGACGGCCATGGCGTGCTGGTCAAGGCGCCCGATGACTTTAAGAAACGAAATGATGTTTTCGGCAAGCCGCGGCCGGAATGGAAAATCATGCACCGGATCAAAGCCGCCATGGATCCGGATAATATTTTTGCCCCTGGTTGTTTGCCGGGGAAAGTATGATTGCAATGGATATCGCTGAACACTACGACGCGATTGCGCAGTGCAATAAATGTGGGTTTTGCCAGGTTGCCTGTCCGATATTCCGTTCTACGGGTCATGAATCCGGTGTCGCCCGCGGACGACTGGCGCTGTTGCGTGCGCTGATCGAAGGGCGCCTGGAATGGAACAAAGAACTCGAAGAACCGCTCTATGATTGTCTGGGTTGTGGGGCCTGCACCGCCAACTGTTTCCCGGCCGTCCCCACCGCCGATCTGGTCAATAAAGCGCGAGCCGAATATCTTGAAAAGGTCGACCGCAAACCCATTCACCAGATGCTCTTTGACTACCTTCTTCCCTATCCGCGCCGCCTGCATCTGGCGGCCCGGGCCGTGGCTCTGGGAAAAAACACCGGAATATCCAGTCTGGCCCGTGCATTGGGGTTACTGAGGGTTTTCGGGCGCGATTTTCCCCGGGCCGAGGAGATCGTCGAAAAGCTTCCCCCGCTGCCGTTTCGGGATCGATTCAAACCCGGCCTATACGAGGGCAGTGGAGAGACCCTGCGTATCGGCTATTTTGTGGGATGCGGCGTAGACGTCATCCAACAGGAGGCCGGCGAGGCAACTCTGGGGCTTCTGAAAAAAATCGGAAAATCGGTTACTCTGCTAAATAACTGTTGCTGCGGCTTGCCGGCCCATGCCTATGGTGACATCGATGCCGCCAAAAAATTGGCTGGAAAGAACCTGGATACTTTGGCATCGGATGAATTCGATGCCATTGTTACCGATTGCTCCAGCTGTGCGTCGTATTTAAAGAAATATCCGGAACTCTTCGCTGATGACAAACGCCATGAACAGGCAAAAACCGTTGCATCTCTGTTTAAAGATATGGTGGAGCTGGTCGTACCCAACGAACCCGTTTCCGTCTCCCCGGATAGCCCAGTGGTGGCGACCTATCATGATCCTTGTCATGCCTCGCGGGGCCAGGGGCTTTCAAAAGAGCCCAGAGAAATTCTGAAAAATATACCGGGGATTGAATACAGAGAAATGCCCGAGGCGGATTGGTGTTGCGGCGGCGCTGGTTCTTATGCGCTGGCTCACTACGATCTCTCCCAAAATGTGCTCGATCGCAAAATGGAGAATCTCAAAAAAACCAATGCCGATATCCTGGTGACCTCTTGTCCGGCCTGCATGATTCAGCTGTCATACGGCATTCGCCGGCATGGGCTAAAAACGGAAGTCCGTCACATATCTCAGGTGGTGGCCGGTCAGGATGGTTAAATTGAAATACGAATTCCAAGATACACCACCGCATATACAAAAAATGTTGATCGCCGGCTATCGCAACATGACACCTCAACAGAAACTTCAGCGAGTCGGCGAACTAAATAAAGCGATACAGCAGTTAGCTTTAGCACGTATCAGAAAGCAGTATGGTGAGATTTCAGAACGGGAGCAAAGGCTTCGTTTAGCTGCCCTCTGGTTGAATAGAGAGACGATGATCCGCGTCTTTGACTGGGATCCGCAGAAAGCCGGCTATTAGAATGTTACTCGCCGAACCAATTCAAGTTACTCAGCTCATTGCAAAAGTGTTTGATCGGCTTCAAATCCCATATTTGGTCGGAGGCTCATTAGCGAGTTCTCTTCACGGTATCCCGAGAGCAACTCAAGATTAGGTGTCCTGCAGGTACAAAAAGAGACGCTCGATTATACTTACCTTCAGCGGGGAGCTCGCCAGCTGGGCGTGGCAGATCTTTTAGAGCAAGCGATTAAAGATGCAGGTGAAGCAGAGAGTTGAAAAGGCTATCATCCGAATTATTTTGAAGAGTCCGTTTGGGTTTGCAATTTAGTACGGTAGTACTTGGTCGTACAACCGCTATATAAAACAGTTTGCCGCCTTTTGGGTGGGATTTTTTTATGAAAAATCGATCATGTTAGGTTGAAGCTATTGTCATGACAGAGCATAAATGAGATCATTTTTCAGTCTCTTGCAAAGGAGGGCATCCCCTTATTTATCAAGATACCATGGATTTTTCCGAGGGCTTGTTGTTCGACGATACCGCCGACATACCGATAACGCCCAACTGCCCAGACGGTTTGCACCACAAATGCACCTCGTACCTCACCCATGATCCATGATCAATATCCAGTGGTAACTTCGGTTTGACAATTTACGGTTGTCATGGTTTTATGCAATAATTTTTCCACAAATTGGTCTCAATTGACCAAACCCAATAGACACAGGAGATAATATGACCCGACATCGCAATCTGGCCGAAGAACTAATTGCCGAGGTCAAAAAATTCGACCGTATCCAAGCGGGAATTGCCTCTATTAATAAAGTGTTGGAAGGCCCTTCCTACAAAGCCGCAGCCGGAGTGAAATGGCAGGATAACCATGCGGAGCAGACCATCCAATGGCTGCCAAATGCCGGTTCCCTGTTGGTCCTGGCCATGCATCATCCCAGGGACAAACCAGAATTGGACTGGTTTGACCGTGGCAATACCGCAGGAAACCGCCGGATGACCGAAATTTCAGAATCGCTGGTGGCATGGCTGCTTCGAACCCACGGTATCAGGGGCCAGGCTTTACCGTATCAAGAGGAACGTGGGGGAGTCTACCTGAAGGATGCCGCCGTATTTGCAGGATTGGGTGTCGTGGGGAAAAACAACCTGCTACTGCATCCCATTTGGGGGCCCAGAGTGCGGTTGCGCTCAGTGTTGATTCAAGACCACCTGCCGCCCAGCGCTCCGTTGGACAATTTCAATCCCTGTTTCCGCTGTGACATGCCGTGCCGGAAAGCCTGTCCCTTAAACGCCTTCGAAGGTGGACCATATCGCCGGCCGGTCTGCATGCAACAAATGGAATCTGATCGGGAAAACCCGATAGAAAGTGACCAGATAGATTCTGACGGATCTCCGATTTTTATGACCGAATGGTGTCGGAGGTGCGAATTCGCCTGTCCAGTAGACAAAAAATAGCAGCATTTTTAACTGGTTCCAGCACTCACCTGAAGCCTTTGAAGATATATCTTGTGTGTTCCGAAAATGATTCTGAAAGCATTGAGCACGTTCCAGGTTTTATTCTTTCGATCGGTCTCTTGGTACGCTATTTTAGGCAACTCCCCCGCAACTGCCTTACAACAATCGACGTTCTCAGAGTTCTATCTTAAATTTTCAGCAAGCGTACATCTAGTTTATTAATGATACTTGCATTAATCTAAATTCTACCTAAGATACGAAATTCGTTGGTATGCGAAATAATTACCAGCTATCTCCAATTACAGTTTTTACTTGCCACAACATCTAATTCGATGATTATCGAAATCAATGAAGTTAGGTTTTGGAAATCATTAAAATTCGATAGCTTACAGAGTTACAATAATGGCAGTAACATGACATCGAGCCATTGAGAGCAAATGCTCCAGACATATTTGAAAAAAAAGAGCAATTGGCAAACCAGAGATTAAGGCCAACGCTGCCTAAAAGCTCAATTTTGCGTCAATAAAATTTATGAATCTGATTGATTAGGTTCAGTAGCTGACAACTATGGAGGTTGCCAGAATTGTGTCGGTTTCGTCCAGATCACTGGGACGAGGATCGTTGTTGTAAAATACTGAATATGATACTTTCAGAGCCACAATATCCGTGATCGCAGATATGAGGGCCGTCTCTGAAGTCAGTTTCCAAGTGCTGCTTCCCTTGAAGCTCTGCAGGTATTCCAGACCCTGAGAAAATTTGGTTTTATCCGTAAACGCCCATTCGTATTTGCCGAAAAGGCGCCCTTCCAGAAACTGCTCATTGTCTTCATCGGAGTCTGAATATTCTTCATAGGCATAATTCAAACCGGCCTCACCCAGCAGAAAATGTTTGGGACCGATCAGAAATTTGTAGCCAATACCAGGGCCGATTCCATATCGGTTGTCAAAGCCAGCAAATTTATCCCGCAGCCAGCTGCCCAAGCCGTATGCGTACCAGCGCTCGCTGATGGCATAGTCGGTGCGCAGATCGGTAAAATATTTTTCCGCAGTTTTTTCGCCGTCGCTTTTGTTGTAGAGTGCGCCAGCAACCCAGGAACCGGTCCACTTGTCGGTAAACTTGTATTTCATATCATTCTTACCGGCCAATGCCAGAGTATCGGAGTTGCCGGTCGTATTGACCAAGGAAAAACTAAGTTCGTCGCTGAAGCGCTTGTCTTCTTTCGGTTTGTTTTCCTCGGCAGCCTCACTGAGTCGAACTGTAGCGAGCACGAGCAAAACAATCATGGACAGTTTTACGATCTTCATCTTTATTCTTATGGATATCGTAGGGTTTTAAAAAGCTTCGATTGCAAAAAAATATTTTAAATTATTCGGCCAAAATTTAAAAAAACTTTGCGAATATAAAGCCGATATCGTTCGTTTATCCAGTCGGTTTATAAATGCCAAATCTAAATATTCTGATTCCGGTGGCTTTCCAAGAAGCATTATCCGGCTCAGCGTCCAACACCCATCCGAAGCACTCGAAAGTTACAATTGCCGCTGCCGCTTTTTTACTCAACCCCCGTCAGCTTATTTAGGTTTTCAATACTGATATCACCTTCCATCGGCCCTAGTTTAAGCGTATTTAATGCGCCGGCGGCAGATGCCATCCTCGCACAGTCCCTTAGGCTTTTATCGTCAAGCAGGCCACATAAAAATGCAGCGTCAAAACAATCGCCGGCGCCGGTCGGGTCAACCGCATCAACTTTATTTGGTGCGCAGTCAATTTTTTGTGATCTGCTGTAAACCGTGCATCCTTGACTGCCTTTCTTTAATGCCACGATTTCCATGTTGCCATATTCAAATAGCTTATTTATGCCATCGTCGATTCCGTCCATCCCGGTAATCATCCGGAGTTCTTCTATGCCCGGCAATATGACGGAACAGTTATCCATTACGTCCCCTAACAATTCATCTACCGTCCTGTCGCCAAGAAGCTCAGTGCGTATGTTGGGATCAAATGAAATTTTGGCTCCAGTTTGCGCGAATGAAATCGCTGTTTTAATTATACGCTTCCTAAACACCTCACTGACCATCAGCGAACATCCCATGATGTGAAAGAACTTTGGGGATTTGATATCCTTTATATCAAAATCTTTGACTTTCACGGCCGGGGTGTTTCCGATGTGAAAGATAAATTTTCTTGATCCATCGTCAAAATAGGTGACAAACGCAACGGCGGTGGATTCATCCTCTGACTCAAAAACATAGTCCGTATTCACGCCGTCTTTTTTAAGCCGGTCTAAAATATTCTTGCCAAAGTCATCCTTGCCGACTCCGCCCATAATACCGGCACCATGATTGAGTCGGGCCACCGTATCGATAAATATTGCCGGTGCCCCGCTTGGAAAAGGGCCGACAAACTCCCCGGGCGCAAAAAGCGCCATCCCCGCTTTCGGTCTCATAATCTCAACGAGCATCTCACCCATTGTCCATATTTCACACATTGAATACCCTCCTATTAACCGCCGTACATTTTTAACAGCTCTTCATCACCGGCATTCAGCACTTCATTTGCAGGGAGATCTCCAGCTTTTCCATGCCAAAGCCCCAATTGCTCCAGGATAAATTCAGCTTAGCTGACCCATTCAGGCCTTTTTTTCTTTTCTTTTCTCAATAAACTGCTTTACAATCCCCAAATCTTTGCGTTTAAAATTTTGTAATTTCAATTTTTACCTCCGGATTTATTTCAAGCGATAAATTTAGATATATTTTAATCGTTTGGGAAAAGCTTATCTATGTTAGTTTCATAAAACCTTTTACATGCCCGGGCAACTTCAATACCCCAGTTTCATACGTTTCACTTTTTCGTTTGTCAAGCTAACTCAATATAATGGGTTATGCAATTTGCAGTTTTCTGACATTATAACCTTAAACCATCCGCAATCGGGGCCCTTGCAAAATACTGAAAATTTGCGTATGTATTGTGCCATCAGACATTTCGCAAAGGTTTGTTTTCCGCAAATATTCTTATTCTCAACTAGGTGATTTCTGGACGCAGGAGAGCTGTGCATGGCGGTATTTGCAAAACCGGAAGAAGTTGGACTGAGCTCAGAACGTCTTGGGCGCATCAGACCGTGGCTGCGGGGCTATTTGGAAACCGGCAAACTCCCTGGCGCCACAACGCTGGTGGCACGCCACGGCAAGATCGTATACTGCGAATCGGAAGGCTTTCGTGATTTGGAGGCATCCAAACCGATGGCGTCTGATACCATATTACGGTTTTATTCCATGACCAAACCGATAACGTCGGTTGCCTTGATGATGCTGTATGAGGAGGGATTGTTTCAACTTGACGATCCAGTGTCAGAATTTATTCCCCGTTTTAAAAATACAAGGGTTTATGTCTCCGGTGACACTGACGATATGATTTGCGAGCCGCTGCAAACGCCGATAACACTTCACCATTTGTTAACGCATACATCGGGCTTAACTTATGGATTTGGCAATCAAGGACCAATACCCCAACTATATCAAGAGAACCATACCGATTTTGACACTCATGATGGTCTTCTCGAGAAAGTGGTGGAACGTTTGGCACGAATACCATTGGAATTCCAGCCCGGGCAACGCTGGAATTATGGCGTGTCCACCGATGTTATCGGCCGGGTGGTAGAAGTGATATCCGGTCAATCCTTAAACACGTTTTTCCAAAAAAAGATTCTGGATCCGCTGGGTATGGTGGACACCGGCTTTGCGGTCCCGAAGGACAAGGCAGGTCGTTTTGCAGCCCTTTACGTTAAAAACGAAAAAAGCGATCTAGCGCTACGCGAAAGCCCGCAGGAAAGCCCCATGATCGATTCGGTGGAAACCTTTTCGGGTGGCGGCGGAATGGTTTCGACCGTGGCAGATTATTTCCGGTTTACCGAAATGCTGCGCCGCAAGGGTGAATTGGATGGTGAGCGTCTCCTGGGACGTAAAACGATTGAGTACATGACAACCAATCATCTGTCGGGAGACCTGGCTGATATGGGTCAACCGACATTTAACGAGACCACTTATGAAGGCATCGGGTTTGGTCTTGGTTTTTCGGTGATGCTGGACCCGGCCAACGCCAGGTTAATGGGAACGCCCGGTGAGTATGCCTGGGGCGGGTATGCCAGCACCGCATTTTGGATTGACCCCCGGGAAGATATGACGGTCATTTTCCTGACCCAGTTGATTCCCTCCAGCGCATATCCCATCCGTCGCGACCTGAGGGTCCTGACCTATCAGGCCTTGGTCGATTAAGTCGTGTGAATGTTGGAATTTTTATCCAGACCATCTAAACGAAAGGTGGACGAATTATGTCGGAATTGAAGAAATTTGAAAAATTGTTCACCGAAGGTAAAATTACCCGGCGCGAATTTATGGCCAAGGTCTCTGCTCTGGGGCTTGCGGCGGCCATCTCACCGGCGCTATTAAGCAAACCGGCAAAAGCTGAAACACCCAACAAGGGCGGTCGGTATAGAATGGGTTTGACCGGCGGCCACACCACCGACAATTTGGATCCGGCCACCTTGAGCGACGAGTGGAATTACAACTCCAACTGGATGTATAGAAATTGTCTGGTGGAGATCGATCATCAAGGCAACCCCATTCCGGAGCTGGCCGAAAGCTGGGAGGCCTCGAAGGATGCGGCCACCTGGACGTTCAAATTGCGCCAGGGGGTTGAATTTCACAACGGCAAAACCATGGATGCCGAAGATGTCATCTATTCCATCAACCACCATCGCGGCGAGGACTCCAAATCGGCTGCCAAGGGGGTTGTCGATCCCATTAAGGATATCAAGGCTGACGGCAAGGATAGGCTAATCTTCACCCTGGACGGGAGCAACGCCGATTTCCCCTATATCATGAGTGACTACCATCTCACCATCGTTCCGGCCGGCACTTCCGGTGACGACTGGATCAAAGGCATCGGCACTGGGGCCTATATCCAGACAGAATTCGAACCCGGCATTGTCTCGGCCGGCAAGCGCAACCCGAATTTTTTTCAAAGAGGGGCGTGCTCACTTTGACAAAGTTGAAATGCTGGTGATTGCCGATGCCAGTGCCCGCAACAACGCCCTGAAGACGGGGGCGATTGATTTGATGACGGACGTTGATAAGAAAGTCGCACACCTGTTAAAGAGAACGCCGGGCGTCGAGGTTTTGCAGGTCGCCGGGACGTTTCATGACACCATGCTGATGATGACCGATGTGGCGCCCTATGATAACAATGATGTGCGCCTGGCCCTCAAATACGCCGTCGACCGTGAACATATGGTGAAGACGATCTTGCGCGGGTATGGTTCTATCGGAAACGACCACCCCATTGCGCCCATTCAAAAGTACCATGCCAAGGATCTGCCCCAACGTAAATATGACCCGGAAAAGGCCAAATTTCATCTGAAAAAAGCCGGCCTGGAAGGACACACCTTTAAACTTTTTGCGACCGATTTGGGCGGTTTCCAGGACCAGGCCATACTTTACAAAGAACATGCCGCCAAGGCCGGCATTAATATCGATGTCGTCAAGAAACCGGCCGATGGGTACTGGGAAGCCGTCTGGTTGAAGGAACCCTGGGTGATGTGCTACTGGAACGGACGTACCACTGTCGATTGGATGTTTTCCACGGCCTATTCGGGCGATGCCAAATGGAATGATACCCACTTCAAGCATGAGCGTTTCGATAACCTGCTCAAAGAAGCCCGGGCGGAGCTCGATGAGAAAAAACGGGCCGAGAAGTATTTTGAAACCCAGAAAATCTGTCGCGACGAGGGCGGCACGATTGTTCAC
Organism: Desulfosarcina sp.; assembly: GCA_029288035.1. Taxonomy (GTDB): domain Bacteria; phylum Desulfobacterota; class Desulfobacteria; order Desulfobacterales; family JAFDCJ01; genus JAFDCJ01. Next base: position 12,428 of record JARFPZ010000380.1, on the reverse strand, counting down.
ATGTTTGAGGACTGGGTGATTGCCGCCAGCAAGAAGTGCCGATACGTCAACGTGGCCGGTAACTGGAATCCCGATGGCGCTAAGGCTGCAGAACGCTGGTGGTTTGCTTAAATCACACTCCTCAAAAAAAATGAGATCTTTTCAGCGTGGACCCAAGTATTCTGGATTTGCAGTTTCAATCTTTTGGGAGTTCTTGGTTTAGTGGGCTTGAGGCTGGGAGGCTGGAAAGCTTGGAGGATCATAAGTTTTTATTCTTTCAGCATCCCAGCATTCCGGCTTCCCAGCCAATAACCTTATAGAACCATCGTTCTATTCTAATAACGAATAACAATTAACACCTGATTGAGCTTTTTTTCGCTCATTTAGGGTATCACGTTAAGGAACAGCCATGTCGCATGACGCCGTAGAATTGTTGTCGCAGTATCTGCAAATTGACACCACCAACCCGCCGGGCAATGAAAACCGGGGGGTTGCGTTTTTTGCCCGTATTTTCGAGGCGGAGGGCATCGCGTATAAAACCTACGAAGCGTCTGCCGGGCGGAGTTCGATAAAGGCCGTAATCCCGGGAACCGGTGAAAAGGGCGCCATCATTTTGCTCAACCATATCGATGTCGTTCCGGCCAAGGCAGATGAGTGGAGTGTTCATCCTTTCGGTGGCGAGGTTAAAGACGGTTTTATTTATGGCCGGGGGGCGTTGGACATGAAAAGTCTGGGTATCATGGAAATGCTGGCCTTTCTGGAAGTGAAAAAGCAAGGACTTACACCCTGCCGCGACCTTATTTTTCTTGCAGTCGCCGATGAGGAAGCCGGCGGCCGTCAGGGCGTGCAATATTTGCTGGACCAATATCCGGATGATTTTCAGGCCGACCTGGTCCTTAATGAAGGCGGGTTCGGACTTAACAATGTCCTTGCCAACCGGCCGTTGTTCATGATTGCGACTTCCGAAAAAGGCGTTTGCCAAATCAGATTGACCTCTACCGGTCCTCCTGGTCACGGCAGCACCCCCCATGGCGACAATGCCCTGGAAAAGTTGGTTCAGAGCTTAAACCGAGTGTTGTCCGGGGACAATCCCATCATTGTTACGCCGCAGATTGCCGAATATTTTAAGCGGTTGGGAACTGAATGGGATTTTTTAAAGCCCTACCTAAAGGACGGCAAGGCGGAAACCCTCATCGATGCATTAACCGGAAGCGGAATGATGAATGTCCCCCAGATGTCGGCCATGCTAAGAAACACGATTAGCTTGAACATTTTGAAGTCCGGAAACAAAGCCAATGTGATTCCCAGCAAAGCGCAGGCAGAACTCGATATACGCTTGCTGCCCGGGACAGAACCCGACGCCTATATTGCCGAGGTGAAAAGACGGCTGGCTGATGAAAGCATCCGGATAGAACCCTTAAAAAAGTCTAGCGCCAGTAAATCTCCAATGGACACAGATGACTTTGCGACAATCAAAAGTGTGCATATGGCGCACTATCCCAATGCCTTGACGGTGGCCTCTCTCTTGTTCGGCGCATCGGATTCCAGGTTTTTCAGGAGCAAAGGGATTCCCTGTTACGGTGTCTGCCCGATGCTGATCAGCCTGGAGGAGTTCAACCGGGTTCACGGCATCGATGAAAGGGTTTCGGCGGAAAGCATGGTTGAGGGAACCCGGGTTTATACTGATATGGTTAAAAAGCTTTGCAGGATATGAATAGAAACATCTTAGTGACATACGAACCCGGTGCAGAAGAAAAGGGAATTTACCGTGAAATGCTGGAAGGTATCGCCAATGTCTATTGCCTTGCTGCCGCCACAGATATTGAACGCCCTGAACTGCTCAATAGCGCCGATGTCATTATCTCCCTGAGCTTTTCTAAAAAGGAAATTGATCCCACCGAAATCTCCCGGTTGAAAAATGTGCGTTTTATTCAGCTCATCTATGCCGGTGCGGATAATATTCCCTTTTCACTTGTTCCCGAAGACATCCTATTGGCCAGCAATGCCGGGGCGTTTGCCGAACCGATCGCTGAACACGTAATGGCCCTGACCCTTGCCCTGTCGAAAAACCTCTTCTCCAAATACAAAATACTTTGTGGGGGTCGATTTGATCGATCCGGTTATAATCGAAAACTAAGAGCGGGTATCTGCGGAATCATCGGACTGGGCGGAAACGGCCGTGAAATCGCAAGGATCATGCAGGCGGTCGGCATGAACGTTTACGGTATCAATCGCAGCGGCAAGACGAAGTTTCCCGTTGATTTTGTGGGGAATACGAGGGACATGAAAAAAGTATTGCAGGCTGCCGACGTGATTGTGGTGACGACGCCGCTGACCCGGGAAACCCGGAATTTACTGGGCAAAAAAGAACTGGATTGGATGAAATCTGATGCCATATTGATTAATGTGGGCCGGGGCGATGTCATCGATCAGCGGTCGCTTTATGAGCATCTGGCGTCAAATCCTGATTTTCGGGCAGGTATCGACACCTGGTGGTCCGAACCCGGCAGTGGGGAAGATTTCATCCTTGAATACCCCTTCTGCCAACTGTCCAATTTCATCGGCTCTCCCCACAATGCAGACCACGTGCCAGGTGCCATGCTCCACGCGACCCAATTGGCTTTGGCGAACGTGAAAAAATTCCTGCTCGGTGAAGACATCCGCGGCGTGTTGAATCGCGATGATTATATAAACCTGGGTTGAAGGGTTCAACGTTCAGGGTTCCCGGTTCAAAAGTTTAAAATGCTGATTTTCGTCACTTTGTAATCCATTGTTCGGGTTTTTTCAACCCGGAACCTTGAACCCCCTGGCCCAGACCTGACCTTACGTTGCTCAATTATTTCGATTCATATTTGGGAACCTGAAACGGGCCGTAATATGATTTTATGAGTCGCGCCAGGGCGGGCTGAACCGATCAACCTGTGTCAATATCTTTTTGGGTCCGCTGTTGCTTCTTATGGGAATTGTTCTTACCTTATTCCTTATTATCTAACCCGGATAACCCATAAAAAATAGCCACCAAGGCACCAAACCACCAAAAACAACTGATTATTTTAATTTAGCTTTGTGTCTTAGTGTCTTAGTGTCTTAGTGGCCGAAACATTGTGTTAGATAAATCATTCGCAATTATGATGCGATTTTGATAGATTGGTATTAATAATTCCTGGAAAACAGCACAGAAGGATGGAAAAATAACCGATGGAATCTGCAGCGCGAATCACCGGCACCGGATCGGCTTTTCCCGAAAGACGGATGACAAATGACGATATCGCTCAGGAACTGACCCGGTTCGGTCTGAAAACCGACAACCAATGGATCATAGACCGAACCGGCATCATTGAAAGAAGAATTTCCAATATTCAAAACCCGGCTGAAACCAACTCTTCTCTCGGGGCCCGGGCCGCCGAAATAGCCCTGGAAAGGGCCGGGCGTAAACCGGAAGATATCGATCAGATCATTTATGCAACCTGTTCTCCGGATACCCTGTTGCCCTCGACCGCCTGCTGGCTTCAAAAAAAAATCGGGGCCCGCCGGGCATGGGCCATGGACATCAATGCGGCCTGTTCGGGATTTATTTACGGGGTTGTTACCGCCGAGCAGTTCATTCTTTCCGGGTATTCGAGGACCATACTGGTTGTGGGAGCGGAAGTGTTGAGTCAACTGGTCAACTGGCATGATCGAACCATCTGTATTTTATTCGGCGACGGCGCCGGTGCGGCTGTGGTTGAACAGGTCCCGGCCGGATATAGTCAACGAATTCTATCCAGCTATTTATCTTCCGATGGAAACCTCAGCAACCTGCTTCACATACCAGCCGGCGGATCCAATCTTGAGGTCACCCCCGAACGGTATGCACAAAATCTGCATAAGATGCAGATGAACGGCCGGGAGCTTTTTAAGGTGGCGGTGCGGACGCTTTCGGAATGTGCACTGCGCACGCTGGAAAAATTACATATGCCGGCCATCAAACTCGACTGGTTTGTACCCCATCAGGCCAATCTGCGTATTATAGAAGCGGTTGCAAGCCGAGTTGGTCTGCCGATGGACAAAGTGATCATCAACCTGGATCGCTACGGCAACACCTCGGCCGCAACCATCCCGACAGCTTTGGATGAAGCGATCCGGGACGGTCGCATTCGGAAGGGACAGACGGTCCTGATGGATGCCTTCGGGTCCGGGCTCACCGCCGGAGCGCTGCTGTTTCGCTGGTAATTTTTACCCTAAACTACGGATGAATTCGCCCACCGCAGCCACCCCTTTTTCTTCCATGACTCGAATTGTTTGGGTACCGATGACGGCGATATCCGCTTTGCCTTTCAGAAAATCTATATCCGCCTTCTCTTTGACGCCGAACCCAAGGGCAAGGGGAAGGGATGTGCCCTCCCGGCATTGGGTTAGAAAGGTTGCCGTTTCTTCCGAAAAGTCCGTGTTTTCACCGGTGACCCCTTTTCTTGCTACGCAGTAGACAAATCCCTTCGCAAAAGAGCAGAGGTATTGCATGCGATCCATAGATGTCGTGGGTGAAAAGATGAGTATGGGAGCAAGTTGAGCTGCATACATGGCATCCAGGTACGCCCGGCCCTCTTCCGGCGGTAGATCGGGTATGATGGCGCCCCGGAGACCGCACGTCGACATCGCCGTTACAAAACTTTTCAGGCCGAATTTGAAAAGGACGTTATAGTAGCTCATGATCAGAAAAGGGATATCAAAGGCACGGGCCACCTTTTCGACGAATTTGAAACAGTCTTTTACGGTCACGCCACCCTTTAGGGCTCCCTGATTGGCACGAACGATAACCGGTCCATCAGCCGTCGGCTCGGAAAAAGGGATTTGCAACTCTATCAGATCGACGTCGGCCGTCACCATAGCCTCGATGGTTCTCAAGCTATCGTCAAAAGACGGATACCCCAAGACGATGTGGGTCATCAGCAGAATGTCCTTCTTCTCCAGTTTATTTCTAATATACGATTCAAGCACCATATTCCTCCGCTTTTTTCTGTATAAATTGGTTCCATTGCGGGTCGGAAAAGGCATCGGCTACCGTGAAAATGTCCTTATCGCCCCGCCCCGACAGGTTGATCAGGATAATATCATCTTTTCCCAAATCCTTAGTTTCCTTAAATACCTGGGCGAAGGCATGGGACGATTCCAGGGCCGGTATCAGGCCCTCTTTTTTCAGTGTCAGTGAGAAGGCATCCAGCACTTCCTGATCCGTTGTTGCTTCAAACCTAACTTTTTCCGCTGCCCGCAGAGCGGCGAGAATCGGAGAGACGCCGATATAATCCAAACCCGCTGCAACGCTGTGCGTCTCTTTCATCTGCCCGTCATCGTTTTGAAGAAAATATGTCTTGTACCCCTGGGCCACGCCAACAGAACCGTCTTTGGACGCCAGGCGTGACGCATGCCGACCCGTCTCCAGGCCTTTGCCCCCCGCCTCCACGCCAACCAGTTCCACCGGGTCATCCAAAAAACCGCTGAATATTCCCAAGGCGTTGGAACCGCCGCCCACACAGGCATAGACGCGCGTGGGAAGTCTCCCTTCCCGGTCCATTACTTGCCTGCGGGCTTCCCGGCCGATAATGGATTGAAAATAGGTGACCATTTCCGGAAAAGGGTGAGCGCCGCATGCGGTTCCAAGTACATAATGGGTATCATCCATGTTGGCTGCCCAGTCGCGAAAGGCTTCGTTAATGGCATCTTTTAATGTCCTTGAGCCGTCCCGAACAGGAATGACGCGGGCGCCAAGACGTTCCATCCAGAACACATTGGGCCTCTGTCTGGCAACATCCACTTCTCCCATATAAATGGTGCAATCAAAACCGAATTTAGCAGCCATGGTGGCGGTGGCGACACCATGCTGTCCGGCACCGGTTTCTGCGATAACCCGACCCTTTCCCATGCGTTTCACCAGGAGACCCTGACCCATGACATTGTTTATCTTGTGGGCCCCGGTATGGTTCAGGTCTTCCCGCTTGATATAGATCCGCGGCCCTGCAAAATACTTTGTCAGGTTTTCTGCAAATGTGAGGGGCGTGGGTCGGCAGGAATAGGTAGACATAAGGTCTTCATATTCTTGGCGGAAAGCGGGATTTGCCTTCGCCGCCTGGAATGCCATTACCAGTTGTTCGAAGGTGGAGACAAGGATCTCCGGAATATAGGCGCCCCCGAATTCCCCATAGTAGCGTCTTTCTATCATAAATTCATTCTCCTTACCTTTTTCATCAGATCTTTCATGAGCGTAGGACTCTTTTTACCGGGGCACTCCTCCACGCCACTGTTCACATCGACCGCATAGGGTTTTACGGTTCGGATGGCGCTGTCGATATTTGAAGGGTCAAGCCCCCCGGCCAGAATAATCGGGATCCCCAGTTCTTTAATCTTTATGGCAAGCCGCCAGTCGAAGGTCGAGCCGGTACCGCCGGCCTTATCTTTAGCATAGGTGTCCAGCAACAGGGCCCTGACCTTTCCCTGATATGACAGGCTTGATTGGATATTCGAGGCATCCTTTATCCTCAGCGCCTTTATTGCAGATGGCATCAGTTCATGGCAGAGATCCGGAGACTCATCCCCGTGGAGTTGAACCAGATCAAGGCCGCAGTAGTGCACCATCTCTTTTATTTCGGCAGGCCCTTCATTGACAAAGACGCCCACCGTCTTAACAAATGGCGGAATGGCATGGATAATATCCCGTACCTTTGGCGGTGTAATTTGCCGCGGACTAGCGGCGAAAATGAAACCAAGGGCAGTGGCGCCGAGGTCGACGGCCATCATTGCATCTTCGTAATTTGTTATACCGCAAATTTTTACAGCTAGGTTGTTCATTTTTAGATTCCCTCACCGCCCGCTGCGCTCGAGACACGGAGGACGCAGAGTAGATTCCTCTGCGCACTTTGCGGTGAATACAATTTTGAAATAGTACAATGCCATGTCTAATTAACTATTGCCGCATCACTACTTCACCGGCCTTAACGATTTCCGAGGTCTTGTCTGCTGGATCGTTAGTTTTCATCAGAGCAGATCCGACGAGGACAGCATGAACGCCTGCTGATTTTAAAGCCGGAATGTCTTCTCCTTTTTTTATGCCGCTTTCACTGACGAGAATGTGGTTCTTCGGCACCAACGGTGCCAGCGCAAACGTAGTGCCGATATCCACCTTAAAACTGTCCAGGTCGCGATTATTGATGCCGATGATATCGGCACTGCTCGCAAGTGCCTTTTCTAGGTCATCTTTATCATGCACCTCAGTCAGTGAGGTCATACCCAGCTCCCGGCACATGGAGACGAATTCTTTTAATTGCTGCCGGGACAGGATACGGGCAATCAGCAGGATCGCATCCGCCCCGTATAAAAAAGCCTCGCGAATCTGAATCTCATCGATGATAAAATCCTTTCTCAGAATGGGCAAAGAGATCGCTCTTTTAAGGCGTGGTAGTTGGGCCAGGTCACCCTGAAAAAAGCGTTTATCGGTGAGTAGAGAGACGGCCGCAGCGCCGGCCGTTTCATAGATTTGACCAATACTGACAGGATCGGCCTTTGGGCGGATAAGGCCGGCAGAAGGCGAGGCAAATTTTATCTCGGCAATCAGGTTGATTTTTGCGGGTGCGGATATGGCGGCCTTGAAATCGCGCAGCGGGGGCAAGTCATGGACCTTATCGAGCGGCAAGTTTTTTTTTAGTTTTGCCACCTCGTTTTGCTTTTCTTCGAGTATTTTTTCTAATTGATGATGCATAATCAATTGCCTATGGGTTCATCTCGAATAAACGGTTTGCACTGCCGGGTAATTTCAATCAGCTTATGAAGCTTTTCGCGAGCCTTGCCGGAGTCTATAGAATCCTTTGCGATGTTTATTCCTTCGTTAAAATTATCGCAAAGCCCGGCGGCTACAAACGCAGCGGACGCATTTAGCAGCACCATGTCTTGCTTCGGGCCTTCTTCACCATCTAAAATGCGTCGAATGATGTCCGCATTTTCTTTTGCATTGCCGCCAACCACATCCATAGGGGCCGCCCGTTTAAATCCGTATTCTTCAGGCGTCATCTGAAATGTACGAATATTGCCGTCTTTCAGATGTGACACCCGGGTCGGTCCGCAGATACTTATCTCGTCGAAGGTCCCTTCACCGCAAACAACGAATGCTTCCTTGGTTCCCAGCCTATTGAGAACAAGGGCGATCTTGTCCGTCAAACTCTGTTCATAGACGCCTAATACCTGGACGGAGGCGCCGGCCGGATTCGTCACCGGGCCTAAAAGATTAAAGATGCTGCGAATCCCGATCTCCCTGCGCGGTCCGGCTGCATATTTCATGGCCCCATGAAATAGAGGTGCGTACAGAAATCCGATACCAACTTTGTTGATACAGGTCTCAACATCCGTCGTCGTGATATCCAACTTGACCCCCAGGTTTTCGAGCACGTCGGCACTGCCACAGAGGCTGGAGACGGCCCGATTGCCATGCTTGGCTACCCTTACACCGGCGCCTGCCGCAACAAATGCAGTTGTAGTGGAAACATTAAATGTTCGGGTGGTGTCGCCCCCGGTGCCCACAATATCGAGGATGGTCTCTTTTTCTATATTAATCTCATCCCGATCAAGATTGACCACGTGGTTGTTCACATTTACTTTGGTTGCCTTGGCCCGCATGGTTCTGGCAGCACCCGTAATCTCATCGACCGTCTCCCCTTTTAACCTCAAGGCCGTGATGAACGCCCCGATCTGAGCCGGTGTGGCTGTCCCGCTCATAATTTCATCCATGGCCGTTTCCATCTCGGACTCTGTAAGGTCCTCTCCGAGGACGACTTTTGAAATGAATTCTCGTATCATAATTTTTAATCCTCCTTTAATTATTGCGCCCTTTGCAGGCTAGAAAATTTTGCAAAAGATATTCTCCTGAATTTGTCAAAATGGATTCCGGGTGAAACTGGACTCCCTCAGTCCGATGATTGCGATGCCGTAAACCCATAATCTCTCCGTCTTCCGTCCAGGCACTTATCTCAAGACAATCGGGCAGTGAATCCTTTTGTACGATAAGTGAATGGTAACGTACGGCCTCAAACGGATTGGAAAGATTTTGATAGATGCCATGGTCGTCGTGATAAATCATCGAGGTCTTGCCGTGCATAATTCGATCGGCCCTGACGACCTTTGCCCCATAGGCCGCTGCAATGGCTTGATGTCCGAGACATACACCCAGAATCGGAATCTTTGGACCCAGATTGTAAATTGCCGAGATTGAGATCCCCGCCTCGGTGGGTGTTCCCGGTCCGGGCGAGACCATCAGGGCCGAAGGATTGCGTGCTTCGATATCCTGGATATCTATCCGGTCGTTTCGAAAGACCTTCACCTGCTGATCCATCTGTTCCAGCATCTGCACCAGGTTGTAGGTAAAGGAGTCATAGTTATCAATAAGCAGTATCATTTTCTTTCACCCTTTCGATGGCCTTGAACATGGCCCCCGCCTTTCTTAAGGTCTCGTCATACTCGTTTGCAGGAGATGAATCCGAAACAATGCCGGCTCCTACCTGAATAGAAAGCTGGTTTTTCATAATGGTAATCGTGCGGATGGTGATGCAAAAATCCATATTGCCGTTGAAGCCGAAATAACCGACCGCACCGGCGTAGGGTCCTCGCGGAGAGGGTTCGAGCTCGCTGATGATCTCCATGGCACGGATCTTGGGGGCACCGCTGACGGTACCAGCCGGAAAGGCCGACATAAACAGGTCAAAACAGTCCATCTCCGGTTTTAGAAAGCCCTCTACCCTGGATACAATGTGCATCACGTGGGAATAACGCTCTATTTCCATGAGCCTCGGCACCGATACCGATCCGGGTGCCGCCACCTTGCCGACGTCGTTTCTTCCCAGGTCAACCAGCATGATATGTTCGGCACGTTCCTTGGGATCGGCCAAAAGATCATTTTCCAATGCCCTGTCCTCTTCGGATGTCGCACCCCTGGGCCTGGTGCCGGCGATGGGCCGAAGCTCTATCTTCCCATCAGTGAGACGCACCAGAATTTCCGGGGATGCGCCGATTAGCTTATAATCGCCGAAATTAAGATAAAACATATAGGGCGAAGGATTGACACTCCTCAGGTTGCGATAAAGGGAGAAGTCTTCGCCGGTAACCTCGCCGGAAAATCTCTGGGACAGGACGACCTGAATGGCATCACCTGCAACGATATATTCTTTGGCCTTTCGGACGGCGTCCTCAAAGTCCTCCCTTAAAACATTGGAACTAAGGTCAGACAGCTGCAGAGGATCATCTTTATGAAAAGACGGAAGGGGACCGTGCAGTTGTTCGATCGTTTTTGTGATCTCCCGGCAGGCTTTGCGGTATATTTGTGCCGGGTCCTCATCTTCCTCGAGATGAGCAAAGGCCACCACCTTTATCATATGGGTGAAATGATCAAAGATAATCAAACGACGGCAAGCGGTGAAGACGGCTTCCGGAAGATCAGGATCCATGGAGGCAATCCCGGGAAGATGCTCCCATTTTCTCACCAGGTCATAATTGCAATATCCCACCAGCCCTCCCTGAAAAGGCGGAAGATCGCCAACGGTCACCGGCTTAAATTTTGTGTTCAATTCCCTCAATATATCCAAAGGGTTGGCGACATCTTTTCGTATCTGGTGTGCGTCTTCCTGCCATATCTCCATTTCACCCTTTCGTGATATGACGCTCAGGTAGGGTTTGCAGCCAATAAAACTGTAACGGCCCCACCGCATACCGCCGTCGGCGCTCTCAAGCAGATAGGAATAGGAACCGTCTCTCAGTTTGAGATAGGCCGACACCGGCGTTTCCGTATCGGCCAAAAACTCCTGATACACAGGGATCAGGTTCCCATGTTGCGCCATTTCCGAAAATTCCGATAATGAAGGTTTTATTTTCAACGTTCGCTCCAAAAAAAAGCCGCGGGACTCATGATCCCACGGCTCATTCAACATAAAAAAACCGTGGGACCTTCCGGAGGTGCCCACGGTTTATAATTTAACGTTTATAAAGGTCTATATCGGCAGGCTCGCCTCCGGATGAGAGTTGAGCCACCACCAATTACCCAGTGAATTCTTCATTGTGTTTACCCGTTTATAATTCATAAAAGGCACCTTAAGGAGAAAGTGTAGAAATGTCAAGAGGAAAAATTGATGTTTTTCAATTAAAATCAGTTGGAGCTTCTTTTTTATATAGGCAACCAAACTCGTCATTCCGGCCACAGCGGAGCGGAGAGCCGGAATCCAGAAACGGCCTTGAATTACTGGATTCCCGCCTTCGCGGGAATGACGGGATGGTGGAAATCAGATTGTCTTTTTAATTGCCAGGTTAATACCATGCTGCCGAAGGTCAGATTTGCCAGAAAGTTAATGATAACTTCAGGTAACCGAATTGAATGTGAGTTTAGACGAGTTTTTGTACGTTCCCGGCTGCATAATCGCATAGGATTCGTATATTTCCTATCGGCTTTTATCGTCCGTCAGTCCTTTTAACAGACCGTCGAAAAGAGCGATAATTTTTTCATATGATTTTTCTGCAAGCCTTATCGATCTTTCCGGACAAGTCGAGCAATGTATTTGTCATATATTATTTCCGCTGCTTCAATGGCTCTCGCGTCGCCGGTCGCCACTAAATCCGCATAGATTAGGAGTGGGGGGACAAGTCCCTTTTCAGCCAACTCCCATTTAAAAGTCCAGAATGGCATCAGAATTTCTACATTTCCATTAGGATCTTTTTGAAACTTGAATCTATAGATGAGCTTTCCTATGAGTTGATCTGTGTAAACAGTATATTTTTCGGGCTTCAGATACCCCGTCAATTCGGCTGCAGCGATTTCACCCCCCCAGAGTGCACCAAAATCTGATGGCTCGATGTCCTTCCACCAATTACGGGTATCCGTTCTGAACCTTTCTTGAAGGATTTTGGGTTTTAGATTTTCAGGGTATGCCTCGACCCATCGCCTTAACAACTGCTCGGTATTGAGCAATTGTCGGACCTTTTTCCCCAGGTCGATAAGAAAACCAAGCTCTTTAAGCTCGGTTATCGCAAGGTCCACCGTTCCCAAAGCGACCTTTGCTGCCTTGGCCATATCACGGTAGGTCGCCTTTTCCATCCCCGGATTGCTGAGGAGAGCGAAGATTAACTTCAGCCCGCCAGGTTTGAAAAGACGTTTCACAGGTTCGGCCTTCTCAGTTTTATCCGGCTTTTCACCTTTGATAAAAATATAGAGCGGGGTGGCATTGATGAAGGCATTTCCTGCCCCATCGATAAAAGGGATACCCTGATTTCTCATGATTTCCGAAAGCTCGGGATTTACATATTTGGTTACAAGCAGACCATTCCCGGCGAAGTTCATTTGGTGCTTCATTAAAGCGATCGTGGCCCGGTTCACCCGAAGCTTTACCTCCACTCTAAACTCCCACTCTTTGTCTTCATGAACAAAGCGAACGACGCCATCGCCGTAT
>JARFPZ010000368.1 GCA_029288035.1 Desulfosarcina sp. | reverse complement strand
ACCCCTGCCCACACTTACACTCCCTACAGATCCCACCAACAGCCAAGGCACACCCCCCCCTCTCCCACACAGATTTGGTTCACCTAGGTGTGCCACTGACAACCTTCTGCTAAAGAAAACAGGACCCTCTTTAATGAGCTGGACTCATTTAATATTTTCTTGAGTTTTGCTTGTGGATATGGAAAAAATATTTCAGGAATCGGTACTTCGTCGGACTTTCACTTTATTGCGATCTTAATTCAGCATTCTTCCTCGATACAAGGATTTCAAATTGTATTATGCAATTCCAGATTTCAATGATATCGCGATATATTTTGCCTAATACGCCATGGTTTGCAAAATTATTCCACCGCAGCCTTGTGCTCTGGGTTATTTTTTGTGGCGCTTTGATTGCGTTATCTGGCTGCGCCCCAAAGCCGCTGATCCAAAATTCTGCCGACACGCCGCCGATGATCCTGATTCCCGCGTCCAAGGCCGGTGTCGATGATGGCCGCGCTCGTTTTCGTGAGATCTATTGCGCTATCACAGACAAACGGGGCAAGGAATTGCCCGATTATCGACCTTGCGATGAAGCTCTGGTTAGGTTAGAGCATGAGGGACCGCCAACAGGCATTCCAGTAGATCTGGGCTCCAGCAGCACTCCCCTTAAGGTAATGATGGTCTTTGGGGTTGGTTGGGAATGTGTCAAAAACTATGTTGATCCTCAGATGACCGAGGCGATCCACCTCTCTCATTTTGGTCACAAGGTCAGCTTTATTGAGGTCGAAACCCTTTCCAGTAGCTCTCGAAATGCAAGTCTTATTCGAGAGGCCGTCATGGCTGAATCTGACTCCGAGGCAGGCAGACGCTTAGTGCTCTTGGGTTACTCAAAGGGCACTCCAGACATTCTCGAGGCAATAGCCGCTTTCCCGGATTTGCAACAAAGAGTTTCAGCGGTGGTGAGTGTTGCCGGTGCGGTCGGTGGATCTCCTTTGGCCAATTACGCGACTCAATCAATGATGAACTTGTTGCAATATTTCCCCGAAGCCAAGTGTGACTTGGGTGACGAGGGGGCCTTAGAGAGTCTCAAGCCAGAGGTGCGTAAGCGGTGGCTGGCCAACCACTCGTTGCCTGAGTCAATTCGTTATTACTCGATCGTTACCTATCCCGATGAGGAACAAATCTCTTCAATATTGAAGTACACATACAAGAAATTGAGTCAAGTAGATTCCCGCAACGATAGCCAGGTGATCTTTTATGATCAGGTGATCCCCGGAAGCATGCTATTGGGTTACTTGAACGCGGACCACTGGGCCGCGGCGGTCCCATTCAACAGGAGTCACCCTTTCATCAGCTCGAGTTTCTTGGATAAAAACGCATTTCCGAGGGAGGTGCTGTTAGAGGCTATCGTCAGATACATCGAAGAGGACTTGAACAATAATCAGCAAGTAAGATCTGGAGAGAAATAGACGGATTCAACACCCTTAAGGTTGTTAAATGCGAAGTCTAAAATTTATGTTTCTACCGAAATTGATTTTTTATCCGCGCTTACAATACATCTCCTAGCGGCCGTATCCAAACTGCAATAGATTTGCCGTTTTATTCCCAAAATGATTCGTTTTGCACCTGGTATTTCGAACCGCTATCGGACGTTTTACTGCAGTCAAAAGAAGAACCTTCTGTTATAGCGGTGCGGATTAATCGCCAGCATCCTTGAAAAAAAGTGAATGCACCTTAAAAACAACATGGCATTCTGGACCGAAATCTCATTGAGCCATTCCAAAGTTATACGGTTAGATGAATTTTTCAACGAGCGTCGGTTTGATAGGCGTTGCATGCAAGTAGGACTACCGCAGTAAACCGACTTCCCTGAAATATTTCATCGCCCCAGGGTGAAGCGATGCGCTTAGCCCCTTGAGCATGTCTTGCTTTGTCAGTTCCCCAAGAGCCGGATGCTGTCTCTTAAATTCCGCGAAATTGTCAAATATTTCTTTGGTGATGGTGTAAACCACGTAATCCGAAACTTTGGAGGAAGTGCACAGGGTGGCGATAACGCCGAAAGTTTTCACCTCTACCGGATTTTCCGCACCCGGATAGAATTGGGCCACCGGAACCGTTGTTTTGGTGTAATAAATTTGATCAGCGACCATCTGGTCGATGCCAGTGCCAGTAATTGGGATGAAACGGACCTTGCGCTCGCCGGCAGTTGCATTCTGGAGTGTTCCGCTCGGATGTCCCACGGTGCAGAAAAACGCATCGATGCGTTTTTCCTCAAGCAGAACCGGGGCCTCTATGGCTTTTACTTTTTCTGCATCGATATCATGATTCGGGTCGAGGCCCGCAGCTTGCAGGGCATCAATGGCATTCTGGTATTGACCGGAGCCTGGGTTACCCAGATTGACTTTTTTCCCTTTTAGATCTGCTATGGTATTTATACCGGCATCAACTGCGGCCACCAGGCACACCGATTCATGGTGGATGCTGAATACGGCACGCAGTTCTTTTTGAGGACCTTTTTCCGCCCATTGGACCAGACCATTGACGGCCTGATATTGTATGTCGGACTGGGCCAGACCAAATTCCAGGTAACCGGCCATGATCTCGTTAAGGTTTAACACCGACCCGCGGGTAGATTCAACTGTCGCCCGGATTCCAGAATGGTCGCGCTTCTTGTTGATCATCTTTGCGATTATCAATCCGGTTGGAAAATAGACGCCGGTAAAATCGCCGGATCCAATGGTTACAAATGCGGTTTCAGCCTGAAGCTTAGCCGGAGCGGCATTGAACATTAATCCAGCGACAAAACAAACAATTACGACAATGTTTATCTTTTTCTTCATTGGAGCCTCTTGTATAAGTTCAGTCGCTTGCCATCATCTTGCAAGTCAAACACCTTTGCACTGATATAAGTCTGGGTTTGTTCATTATTCTGATATTTGAAACGTTCGAGGATGTTCCCAGTCGAGTCCTTCGATCTGATCCATGGAAATGGGACCTTTTTCGATGATCAGCACGATGCGCAATCCATCGGTAAAGTACGGGTCACCGGTCAGGTTCTGTCTCGGCCGGTAAGGTGTTGCCCTGCCTACCCCTTTCACTAAGCCTGCTTTGGCAAGCGTTTGAGAAAACAGCAAATCCTCAAAAAGTGCATTACGTGCTTCGTCGATGTCCGGATCAATTTTGTGGGTGACCGGCGGCCAGGTTTTGGTGGTAAAACGGACACCAATGTCGCGGCTGACCTGACCGACAAAGACCGGTTTGCCCTTAAACCGCATCGGGCTGTACCATAAGCGCAAGTGGTTTCTTTCGTGGATACTGTGGCGCGGTTTCTGGCGCGCCAAATCCTGGTGACGACCGTATAAGTACAATGAGCTTACGGGCGAATATCGATATCGCTTGCCAAAAAGAAAAGACTTGATGGTTTTCCATGCAGCTTTCGCATAGGT
>JARFPZ010000367.1 GCA_029288035.1 Desulfosarcina sp. | reverse complement strand
GTCGAGGACAGCGATGCGATCGGCGTGATGGAGTTCATGATTTCATGCGTGAGAACCCGAATCAGGTTCTGCCAGGACTTCATCTCCTCTTCTTCGAGTTCGTTTTGAATGTTTTGCATGGCAACCAGCATCAGCTGCTGTTGATGCAAAACGAATCCGGTGGCATATATGGAAAGCTGCAACAAATCGTCTCCTTGCTGTAATTTTACCAGGTCGTTTCCACCGGGAGCCAGCTCAAAAAGTTTTTGTACCAATTTGGGGCTGACGGACTCCAGAGCGCGTATATTTCCCAACCGGGGAATTTTTAATAATTTCTTGGCTGCGCTGTTCAGTAGTTCAACCTCTCCCGCTGGCTTGAAAGCGATCAGCCCGATGCCGACGTGATCGACGATCGTCTGCAAAAATCGCAAATGTTCTTCTTTTTCTAACTTTGCACGTTGAAATTCTTTGATGACTTCGGTAAATGCAGCGTGTAATTCCTTAAAGCCTGAGCTTTTTAGGTTGTTGGTAAACGACTGCGAAAAGTCGGAATATTTGATGGATTGCAGAAGCCGCGTTAAATCCCGGTTGGTTTTTGACACATATCGAATCAGGGAAAAAATTTGGCAACCCGCTATCAATCCGGTAAAAATGGCAGCGGCGATAAAGTCGGTTTTAACAAACAGGTATGCCAAAAGACAGATGGTGCCACTGAGCAGCAGTACGCGAATGATGCAGTTGATATCGAAGCGCTTCATATAATTTCTTTGCCCTTTAAAATAAAAATATCGTCAGACGATGAAAAATTGATACCTACTCAAAGCCGCGAGGCCCGCAAAGCAAAAAGGCAAAAAAATTAATTAAAAAAACTTTGTGTCTTTGCGTCTTGGCGTGAGATATTTATTACAGGCCGTATTTCTCCATCCTTCTATAAAGCGACGTCCTCGTCAATCCCAATTCCTTGGCTGCATGCGATATATTGCCGTCATGTTTTTTAAGTGTCTTGCGAATGACGGTTTTTTCAACCTCTTCCAGGTTATAATTTTCAAAAACAACACCTTCAACATCTTTTCCCGCCTCCGGAAATAAAAAATCCGCGGGTTGCAGCATTTTGGATTCCGACAGAATCACGGCGCGTTCCAGGGTATGGATCAGCTCCCGGATGTTACCGGGCCAGTGGTAGCGCTGTAATTTCTTTAAGGCCGACGCACTGATGCCCGTGATGTCTTTTTTGTATTTCTTCGAAAAAATCGCCAGAAAACGATCCACCAAAAGTGGAATATCTTCCTGACGTTCCCGCAGTGGCGGCAAATTTACTTCAACCGTGTTGATGCGATACAAAAGATCCTGGCGGAAATCGTTTTTTGCAACCATGTCATAGATGGGCATGTTGGTGGCGCAGATTAAGCGGATGTCGATGTTCCTGGGTTTGTTTGAACCCAACCGGGTAACTTTACGCGTTTCCAAAACGCTTAACAGCTTGGCCTGCATGGCCAGGGAAAGGTTGCCGATTTCATCTAAAAATAAAGTCCCCCCATCTGCCAGCTCAAATCTTCCAGGCCGATTTTCTTTGGCATCGGTAAAGGCACCTCTCATGTGACCGAATAGTTCGCTTTCAAAAAGGGTTTCAGCGATGGCTCCCATATCCACGCTGATAAATACTTCACCGGCTCGCGGGGATTGGCGATGCAGGGCCCTGGCAACCAGTTCCTTGCCGGTGCCGTTTTCGCCCAGTATTAAAATATCCGCATCCGTGGATGCGACCTTCTCAATGGTGGCAAACACCTTCTGGATTGCCGGGCTGACCCCGATCATATCGTGATATCTTTGATCGATGTCCTGGCTCAACTGCTTTTCACGAGAACGCAACCTATCCACCTCCAGCTTCGAATACCGCAGACTCAGTGCAGATGAAATTGTCGCCAGCAATTTTTCATTTTGCCAGGGTTTGAGCACAAAATCCGTTGCCCCGGTTTTGACGGCCTTGACCGCCATCTCCACATCACCAAAGGCCGTAATCAATATGACAACGGCTGATGGATCAAGTCGCAGGATCTTGTCAAGCCACATGAATCCCTCAACCCCGCTGGTGGCATCTATGGTGAAATTCATATCTAGCAGGATAACGTCGTAATTCTCATTGTTCAAGAGTGTGGGAAGGTTTTCCGGATCCTGCTCGGTATGAACCACTGAAAAATGCTGTTTTAAAAACAGTCGGGCGGCCAGCAGCAGATCCTCATTGTCATCGACGACTAATATGTTACCGGTTTTTTTGACCATGGCATAATTCCTGTTTCTTATATTATTTTAGCCACAGACACACGCAGAAATACACAGACGTTGTTCTTCTTTAAACCGATTGTCGGGGTGCGCCCGTGAGTGTCTGCCTGCCCTGTGGAATGTTTACCCCGTGAAATCTCTGTTGCACTTATTTCTCTGGGGCGAAGCCTATTCCTCTGGGGTGGCGAATTAACTTCAATCAACTGCTAAAATCATTCCAAATTAATTGAATTTGCTCCCGAAAAGGATTTGTTTGTCACCGTTAACTGCCTGATGCTTAATCCGCTGCAATCATAGAATCTTTGTTTTATGTCTTCTTGACACGATATCTTTTTGTTAAGAGGGCCATTTCCTATTTTAGCAATGACATATCACAACTGTACGCTTTCGTACACTTCCTGTTCGTTGGCGGACACTCTGCATGCTTCAGTCGGCGCGTATTCTGCAAAATAATTACTTGAATCTACTTAATGTCCAAAAATTCAACAATTTATTCAACATATAAAGGACGTTAAATAAGCCAAGCCCAGGTAAAATGAGCGCTGGCACGCCCTTTGCTCCTAATTTTTTAACCAATTATGTTTATCTGGAAAATCTGCCTGCCCGTTCAAGTTTAAAGCTTAACTCACCGGGATGTTCCATTGAATAATAAAGGAGACGTCAAATGCTCAAAACAAAAAACCTGACAAAAGTCTTCACCACCGAAGAAGTGGAGACCACCGCATTGGACAGCGTCAATGCGGAAGTGCAGGAAGGCGAATTTGTCGCCATCATGGGACCATCGGGTTGCGGAAAATCAACCTTCCTACACATAACCGGGATGCTGGATAACCCGACGGATGGCGAATATTTTTTTATGGGTGAAGAGGTCTCCAGGTATCCTGAAAAGAAACGAGCCAATTTGCGCAAAGGCAATATTGGTTTTGTCTTCCAGAGCTTTAACCTCATCGATGAATTGACCGTTTTTGAAAATATTGAACTGCCGCTGTTGTATCTGAAGGTTTCTGCATCTGATCGTAAAAAGAAGGTCAATGACACCCTGGAGCAACTGGAGCTGATGCCGCGCAAAAACCATTTCCCCCAGCAAATATCCGGTGGACAACAGCAGCGTGTCGCCGTCGCAAGGGCTGTCATCGCCGACCCTAAGGTCATTTTAGCGGATGAGCCCACAGGTAACCTGGATTCCTCCCATGGCGATGAGGTCATGAAAATTTTGGTAGATCTGAACGAAAAAGGCACCACCATCGTGATGGTCACCCACTCACCGGCCTATGCAGATTATGCCAACCGGGTGATCCATCTGTTCGACGGACATATTGTCACGGAAAACCTTAAGGAAAAGTATGACCGCCACATGCGGCCGCTTTCAGAACTCACAAGTTAAGAGGTGGCGCGAAATGAAAAATGGTCCATCGCCCCGATGAAAAAAGTGCAAAAGAGATTTCATTGGGCAGGCTGAGACGCCGAGGACACAGAGGAAAATTATTAAATGGGAAAAATCTTTTTATTAACAACGGACAACTAACTACAAACAACTAACGGTTGCTATTTCCGTTAAATCAATGAGTAAAATCTATTGAACCATGAACTAATAGAGTCCATGTTAATTAACTATATTAAAACCGCTTACAGAAACATTTTAAGGAACAAAGGCTACGCCGTGATAAATATTGCCGGTCTTGCACTTGGCCTGGCAATTTTCAGCATGGCGGCTTTGCTGGCAGAGTTTCATTTCGGCTTTGATAAATTTCATAAAGACTTCGAGCGAATCTATAGTGTGGTTCAAACTTTTGCCAAGACTGATAATGATATCGACCACTCGGCCAGAACCCCGGCGCCTCTCAAACAATTGCTAGTCGCTGAGTTTCCCGAGATCGAAGATGCAACCAGGTGGATTTACCTCGATGAATTGAGTGTAAAATATAAGGACCAAATATTTCGTGAAAAGGGAGGCACCGCCATGGCGGTGGACTCGAATTTTTTGTCATTTTTCAGCTTTGCCATGAAATCCGGAAAGCCTGCAAAGGTACTTAGCGACCCGAATTCGGTGGTTTTAACCGAATCGGCTGCGCGAAAATATTTTGGCGACGAAAACCCCATCGGAAAAACTTTAACCATATTGCTTTACAGCGTACTTCCATTGAAGGTTACCGGCGTAACAAAAGACGTCCCGGAGAATTCGAGTCTTCAATATCAAATGCTGTTTTCCTCAAACACATTTAATTTTCACAATAACTGGAATGTTTGGGGAGCAACTTTTGTAAAACTTGTAAAGAACACCGATCCCAATCGCACGAATCAGAAATTTCACGACTTGATTGAGGCTCACCTGGCCGGTCAAACCATGGTTCCGAGGGAACTCTATCTTCTTTCTTTAGCAGATCTGCACCTACGGTCATTTCATGTACAGGGTGTATGGAAGAAGGATGTGATAGACGCCTATCTGCTGGTATTGGCCTCGGGCATTGCGATGCTTTTGGTGGTCTGCTTTAATTTCATGAATTTGGCGACAGCCCAATATGTGAACCGTTACGCAGAGGTCGGAGTGCGAAAAATTATGGGGAGTTCACAGTTGCAGCTTATATTTCAGTTTTTAGGAGAATCCATCCTTATGGCCTTGACCGCATTTCCCCTGGCCATTGTACTGAATGAATTAATGCGTCCGTTGTTTGATGCTTTTGTCGGCAATGATATAATCGGTGAAATAGGCCCCAGGCTTTTGAACAGCCCGCCGATGATGCTCAAATGTCTGGCGGTTGCCATCCTTGTCGGCATTGTCGCCGGCGGTTATCCCGCTTTTTTCCTGTCCCGTCTAAAGCCTGTAAAGATTCTCAGGGGTGATTTTCAAACCGGTAAAAAGGGTGCGCGAATACGCCAGATCCTGGTCGTCACCCAATTCATCGTTTCAATATTTTGCATCCTATTCGCCATATCGATTATAAAGCTGAATGATTATTTCTATCATCTCGATCTTGGCTATAAAAGAGACAACGTTCTGGTTGCGCAGGTGGGTTACGGAAAGTTGTCTCCTGATCTCGAACCGCTAAGAAATGAGTTGAGAAAACATCCGAAGATCTTTTCTCTGAGTGCCGCGTCATGGACACCTGTTGGTTGGGGCACTGCATTCAGGGTGGTACCGGAAGGAGGAAGTGAAAGAGAGGCATGGACCTGGAATGTTTACGGGGTTGACTACGATTATATTGAACTTCTCGAAATGAAAATGGTGAAAGGAAGATCATTTTCTCGTGATTTCGGCGAAAGTAGTAGTCTCATCATTAATGAAACAGCGGCCCGACAATTGGGGTGGCAGGATCCTATCGGCAGGCAACTAACGGTCCGAAATATTAAAGGCGTCATTGTTGGGGTGGTCAAGGATTTTCATTTTTCAGATTTGTTTTCCGGTATTCGACCCAGTGTAATGTACATACGAAAAGATTTTCTCCAAATGCTATACATTAAATTGTCTCACCATCCGGACTCCGAGGTAATTGAGTACATAGAAAAGAACTGGAGACGGTTCATCCCAGATCTGCCGTTTGAGTACTCGACTCTGGATGAACATTTCAAGGATGCGTACCTCCCGCTGAAACAATTCGGGATGTTAATTGGTACCATCGGCATTATTGCCATATTTTTCTCCTGCCTGGGTCTGTTTGGGCTTTCAATCTATACTACCCGGCGAAGAGTAAAAGAAATCGGAATTAGAAAAGCCCATGGCGCCGCATTTCGGGATATCGTTCTGTTACTCCTGACTGAATTTTTACGGCTGATTATTATAGCCAATGCCATCGCCCTGCCGGTTACATATTATGTAACCAAAAAAATTTTGCAGGAAATACAGGCCTATCCCATAAACATTGGCGTCGGTGTGTTTATTTTAATCGGCTTTTTCTCCCTGTCAATCGGTTATGGGGCTGTAATATATCAAACCCATACAGCGGCCAAGGCCAATCCGGTTGACACTTTGAGGTATGAATAATGAAGGTGCGAGGTGCAAGGCTCAAGGCGCAAGGCAATAAAGAGAACTGAAGTAAGATGTCATGAGGTTCGTGGCACGGGTTACGAGTTGCGGGATATGGGATTCGGGTTGCGGGTTATGGGTTGCGGGAAACGTAACGTTTAGCAAAACCAGTTCTACGCATGGAAATAGCTTATGTTTAAGAATTACCTATTCGTTGCCGTTCGCAATATCATTAAGCACAAAGGCTACTCGATTATCAACATCGCCGGGCTTGCCATCGGGCTTGCTATTTTCAGTTTGACCGCAGCCTTATTTAAATTCCAGATGAGCTTTAACCAGTTTCATCGGGATGCGGATCGGATTTACAGTATGGTGCAGGTGGTTCCTTCAGGCGTTACCGGTGAGCGCCATTCGGCCAGAACCCGCGCTCCCCTTCGACGTCTTCTGCTGAATGAATTTTCGGAAATTGAAGATGCCACCCGCTGGGTTCCGACCAATAGAGTTGTCGTGTGGCAAGAGAAGAACAAATTTTACGCGGAGGAAGGCACCTTTTGGTTGGTAGATCCAAATTTTTTAACATTCTTTTCATTTGAAATGCTCGTTGGTGATGCTGAAGCCGCTCTATTAGCGCCTAATTCAGTTGTGCTGACTGAATCCGTAGCCCGGGTATACTTCGGTCATGTCAACGTCCTGGGACGGAAGTTGACAACAGGGAAGGGACTTGACTTGGTGGTTCAAGGAGTGACACGGGATGTCCCCTTTAATTCGAGTTTGAAGTACGATGTGCTGGTTTCCTTGAATACCTTTGATTGGGAAACAAATTGGAATATTAA
>JARFPZ010000061.1 GCA_029288035.1 Desulfosarcina sp. | reverse complement strand
GACCGGCGGCCGGCATGCGGGTGAGAATCTGGCCAATGTACTTCAAAAAAGAAGTGTTACGCTGCCGCCGCCCGTACAGATGTGTGATGCGCTGTCGCGAAATCTGCCCGAAAATTTTAAGACTATCCTGGCTAATTGCCTGGCCCATGCCCGGCGCCGATTTGTGGACGTGGAACCTAACTTCCCTCAGCAATGTACTTATGTGCTTGAAACTCTAGAGGAGGTATACATAAATGATGCGGTCACCAAACAGCAGAATATGACACCGGATCAACGGCTGCAATATCACCAGGAAAATAGCGCACCATTGATGGATGATCTCGAAGACTGGATGAGGCATCAATTTGATGATAAAAATGTGGAGCCCAACTCAGGTTTAGGCCAGGCAATTTCTTACATGCTCAACCATTGGAAAGAGCTGACATTGTTTTTACGGGTGCCAAAGGCCCCGCTGGACAACCACTACGCTTCATACTGCACCTCCTGAGCATTTTCATCTCGCATAAGTGATTTTACAAATCCTTTGGGACGTCGTCGCTTCATATCGCAAAGCTTTTCGCTAAACTTCTTGGTTGGGGGCTCGTAAAGGATGTTCGATTTTCCGTCACCGTATTGATATGCTCTGATGAGCCCATGATCCTTGAGTTTCTGTAAAGTAGCGCTGCTGATGTCTAACGATGTCTCCATCTGTTTGCGTGTGTATAGCCCTTTGGCTCTAAGGCGGGCATGCCGGCTTTTCAGTTTATAAGCCTGCCGTATCCGCATCACCGAGAGGGAAGTGAACTTGAGTCCATCACCCGTTGTCCACCCTTTTTCATTGAGGATCGAGGCGATCTCACTATCTTTGTGATGGTCCAATAGTTGATCGATTTCTTTTACCACGTATTTGGCTGTCTTTCGAGCCATAAAATAGTTCAATGGCGGATCCAGTTCAAGAACCTTTGTGGCACCGCCTTTAAACCGGATCGCTACCGTGATCTTTTCACCTTTTGTGAGGGTAACGTCTTCGATGAGCAAACGTGTCATTTTCTTGCGGTCTCTGGGGGCGGTACAAGGATCTTTCCACAGCCTCGGAAAGTCCTGGATCAAAGCTTTTAAATCTGCACGTTTCTCCTCATCAACCACCATGGAATCTTGCTTGCGCTGCTGCTCATAGGCCTGCTCAGTCTGTTTCAACAGCCGCAGTTTTTCGTTCCACTCCGCTTCCAGCGTATCGGCCACTAACCTGTTTTCTGGAGAAACAGACATGTAACGCCGCCGGGCAAGATCAGCCTCATAGCCAGCCTGTTCTATAGCCTTTCGGCGTAGTCGTTCGACCGCTTCAGCCTGTATCTCCAGTTCTTTCTGAACCGCCAGTGATACTTCCAAGGTCAGGGGCGTCATCAAATCGATCAACAACTCGCCAATGGCTTCGTCTACGACCGCCCCTGGAACTGACTGACATCTCTTCTCTGCCCAATGGATTCCACGTGTTTGGCATACATACTCTGGAACCAGTGTCCCTTTACGCTCATGATAACGCAGGGTCATCGATTTCCCACAAATGCCACAAAGTACAATACCCTGTAAGAGAGCCGGCCCTTCCCGGGGAGGTGTTTGGCGCGTGTTTCTTCCGTAAGATGCACTGTTTTTAGCCAGCTGTCGTTCATTGGATAGAAAGTCTTCATAAGTAACGTACCCATCATGAGAATCCGGCAAACACACCGTCCAGCGATCCCGAGGAAGCTTATGCACCTTGACTTTGCCCTCTATGCCCAGAGGCTGACGGGTGCGTCCATAAGAGAAGACACCAGCGTAGCGCGGATTGTGCAATATATTGAGGGCTCTTGAATGGGTCATTTCAGTCCAAACCAGCTGACCCCTGTCCGACCCTGATAGCAGCCGTTTTGGGAACTTCATGCCGTTTTGACGAAAAGCCCGAACCGTTAGATAGGCGCTGCCGGTTCGTTGAAAGGTCTTAAAAAAGTATCGAATGCTCTCTTGCACATGCTGGTTGGGATCAAGCACCACCTTGTCCTCATCGTAAACAAAGCCGACAGGCAGCGGGAGCTTTAGTTCACCCCGGCGAGCCTTGTTCAGTACACCGCCTCTCAACCGTGCTCTGAGGATGTGAAGCTCGGCTTCGCTCATCGTCCCTTTGAGCCCCAACAAGAGTCGATCATTGAAATGGCCCGGGTCATAAACACCGTCCTCATCAAGGATCAATGTGCCAGCCAGCGCACAGATCTCCAGCAGGCGGTGCCAATCGGCGTTATTGCGTGCCAGCCGAGAGACCTCCAGACCCATGACGATTCCGGCCATGCCCATACCAACCTCTGCCACCAGGCGTTGAAAACCTTTTCGCTCGTGGGCATCTGCCCCGGATTGGCCGGTGTCATCATCAATAACCACTATGCGATCCTTGCTCCAGCCAAGGACCACTGCCCGTTCGGTAAGCGCGTATTGGCGTTGACCACTTTCTTTATTTGCCACCACTTGCTTCAAGCTGGATTGGCGGATGTATAGGTACGCATTACGCTTGAGATGTGTGGATGTAACCTTTTCCAAGGATGTCATCGTGGCTTCTCCTGCGTTGATGATTTTCAAGAATCATATTGCTCAGCAACGAAACAGCCGCGTTTTGAAGCTCTAATGGCAGCGGCTTCGAATCGGCCCTGAAACGGGAGACCGACTCCCGCAGAACACTGTCGCCTTCGCAAGTCCGTATCCAGACCAGCATGCCACGGCGCATCAAAATGGCCGCTCCTTCCAATGCGGGCATTTGCGTATGCTGCATCATTTGAGTGCGTAAGCGTTCATATCGGATGACTGAATCTTGGCAAATAAAAGGAGCAAAATGGCTTGCATCTTGTTCATATTCAGTTTTTTTTTCTTCGTCCCAGGGCCCGCTCAATACTGCGGCGATGCACACGAATCCCAAATCGATCCTCAATTAGCTTCTTCACGGCCTCGGTTCCAACTCCTTTATCCTTGGCATTTTCCACAAAATCCATGACTTCGTCAGATAGTTTATGCGCCTTCCGGGGGCCACGTTTTCTCGAAAGCAGCCCCGCTATACCTGACTGCCGAAAGGCGGTTTGCAGTCGATAAAAGGAAAGCCGCGAAAATCCGAACCGTGAGCAGACTTCGGTGATCGACAGCCCATCTTTACCAGCCCGACGCAGCATCTCGTATTTGACCTGAAGAAGGTCCTGTGGGTCAAAAAATTCATTTTCCGCAAAAAGGGGGTCCTGCACAGCCTTAGCCCTTTTGTTAAAAGTGCCATTGCGTTGCAGGGCATCAACCTTTGATTGATCCGGGTTTTTCTGGGACATCGTGAGGCACCTTTCTTTTGTAGAATAAATGTTATATAAATATTGCCTCAAAATAATCCATAAGTCAAGTGTTATATTTTCTATATTAAAAATTATAATGTTTTTATAAAAAATTATAAAGAACTTAATACCTATCATCTGTGATGCCGCCAACCGCTAAGGACAAAATTTATGTTACATTTGAGGCATAATTTATTTAACATCCGCGGTGTCCTTCCGCGCCAGTTCAAGCCTCTTGATGAGCTCTGAAAGCTCAATTAAAGCCTCTATGGAAAAATAGGCCCTGCCTTTGGAAAAAACGGTAAAAACATCGGGAGGGAATCGGTCTGTCCACCGGGCGGGCAGATAGCTTAGAGCCTGTTGGTCGTCAAAAAAACCAACCTTGTCTGCACCCCAGTTGCGGCTATATTCAACCAACCTGAACCTGCGCTTGTAAAAGGGGTGAAAACAGTGGGTTACTGTGAAGTATTCTGGATCACTGTTCTCAGTGGGTGCACTTGACGGCACCCGTAAACAATCTATGTGAACGGGCGCTTAAAAAGGCGATCCTTCACCGCAAAAATTCTTTGTTTTATAAAACCGAACATGGGGCATACATCGGTGATCTGTTCATGAGCCTGATTCATACCTGCAATCTTTGCAAGGTCAATCCATTTGAATACCTCAAAATACTGCAGCAACATTCCTCTGAATTATTCCAAAATCCTGACAAATGGATGCCCTGGAATTATGAACAATCAATCGGCAATGCTGCTGATTGAATTGTTGGCGACCCTCAGAAAAAAA
>JARFPZ010000335.1 GCA_029288035.1 Desulfosarcina sp. | reverse complement strand
ATGCTGGGAAGATTTAAAGATAGTAATTTGGAAGATGAGAAATTGGGTGGTTGAGGGGAAAAGGAAGTTGACGCTCTTTTAAGTTGATTGGGTTGATTGGGTTAATTAAGTTAATAGAAATTGGAAGGTCAAAGCTTGTGTCGTGAACAGAAACTGAAAGTGCCTGATGTGAACTAAAAAGAAGGGCAAAGGCAAAAAGCTCAGGACGGAAGATTAAACCGTGAAAGTGGTTTAATCATCCGATGAAAAAGGTGACGTTTTCTGAAGATCACTAAGCAGCTGCCTAAATTGCTCATAAACGTCCCTCCGTTGACCGATGTAATAAACCCTGAGTAAATATTCCTCTTCCTTTAAATAATAAATAATTCTATATTTTTTTATTCTGAGAGACTTAAATCCAAATAGCTCTTCCTGCAAGTCTTTACCGGCGTGCGGATTTTGTCGAAGTTCATTCATAGCTTTTTTGATATCATTTTTATTTTCAGGATGAAGTTTCGACAATAACCGTGCTGCTTCTGGGGTAAATTGTATTTTCCATTTTTTCATTCAGCAAAAACCTCGTCGAAGTCGAGCCATTTTCCTTCTCGGGCTTCCTTAATAGACTTTCGTATTGATTTCATCGCTTTTTCATCAGAAAGGATTTCTAACGTTTCCATCAGGCCTTCAAACTTATTTATGCTAAGAAGAACCGCTTCGGGGACGCCGTTTTTCGTAATTGCAATTGCATCGTTGGAGCCTTCAATTTTTCTAATAATGTCAAGAAATGCAATTTTTGCTTTAGTCACAGGAATGTAATCTTGAATTGTAAGCATGTTAATCCTCCATGTTGTTTTGATGCACCGAATAGTCATTATAATGGGTATTTTTATTTTGTCAATACTATATTCCTTAAGTAAATTTTTGCTGAGGTTACATGAACGACATAACCAAAAAAGGAAACATGTTGAATTGTGTAATTGATAGAGAATTGAGGGATTAAGGGATATGGGATTAAGCGTTTCAGACGAACGAGCAGCATTCAACATCAACCGTCCGTATCTAAATTCAAAAACGTCTACGCTCGCCGGTGCAAATATCTCGGGGGTGTCTTTCTCAAACTGCGTCAGGTTTTTTCCTCAGACTCTCATTGCCCGACTGTGAATGAGAATTCTTCGGATTCTTTGCTTTCGCCGGAAGCATTGACGGCTGTTACAACAAAATAATATCTGCCCCCCTTTTTCAACCCTTGTATTTTGTGGGGATTTTTTACGTTGGATATTTTGGTTCCGTTCTCTCGGGTAACTCCCGCCTTATCACTCCAATAGATATTATAGGACGTCGCATTTGGTACATCATCCCATGCTAACGTCACATCGCGGGTTTCAGGAGCAGAGGCTTCAGTTGATTCAACCTGGCGCCCCTGGGGTCCGTGCATGACCGCCGGCGTTGAATCTGAAGATGACGCCTCGGGCACATTTTTCGATTCAGAAACTGCGGCATCCGGGTCTGTGTGGCTTAAGATATCGCCAAATTGAATCGACCCCCTTGTATTGACAACTTTATAGGATATCTCCTTTGATTTCCGGATACTCCCCGAATTATCCTCCACTGTGACGACAAAAAAATAGGTGGTGCCGGGTTCCAGGTCAGTGATGGTAATGGGATTCGAAGCATTGGAAATTTTATAACTGTTGAGAACGGTAACACCGGGCGACGTGGAGAGATAAACGTTGTAAGCAGCAGCGTCGGGAACGTCCTGCCACTTTAGCGTTACCTCGCTGCTGGTAAGGATTCCGGCCGAGGGGATATGGCCACTTCCGCCGCAGCCGGTAAATATCATCATAGCCCAGACCGAAAATTGAAGAAAAAGAAGTAAAAATAAGGACTGTTTGAATTTTTGCGGGTTTCCTAACATAATTTCTCAATCTCTAAAAAGCGCCTCTCAATCGCAAGTCGGTTACGATAAGTGGTTAACCCCCAAACCCAAGGAAGGGATGCGTGAAACTATATACCGGTTTTTATTTTCATTCAAGAAATACTTACATCGGTAAAATGGGTAAATAAAAAGCTGGGAGGCTGGGCGGCGGGCAAGCTATGAGGTTAAGAAGTTGAGAGGCGATGAGGAAGTCGGCAAGATGGGAAGAAATGGAATTCTGATTTTGGATTGCGGAACCACGGAGGATTTCGGCGGGAGGAGGTAAGAAACCTAAAGGTTATCGAAATCAGGAATCGGAAATAGAAAATAAAAAATTCAGAAGCTGGGAGGCCAAAAGGCAAGGAAGATGGTAAGTTATAAGTCAGGGTAATAAAAATTAATTTGACAATATATCCCAATTGGGATATATTTCAAAAAACAACAAATAATACTTAAATGGTGACAATGCGTATGAAAACACAAACAACCATAAGGGTAGATCAAAAAAACTATTTGCAAGCCAAAGAAATCTTAAAATATTTGGGGCTAAGCTATTCACAGGCAATCAATGTTTTTAACAATATGATTGTTTGTCACAAAGGACTTCCATTTGAAATTAAAATTCCAAACGATGAAACATTGGCGGCGATGTCGGAAGCTGAACGGCTGAGCGGAGATTTTGTATCCATTGATGATTTTGTGAAATAGCCTTTATGAAATTGTTCCGGACAAAAATTTTTAAAAAAGATTATCAGAAACTGAAAATGTCAGACACTCAGTATGCAAAGTACATTAAATTTTTGTCAATGTTGTTAGATGGGAAAGAGTTGCCACTCGAAGCAAGGGACCATAATTTGATTGGAAATTATACAGGTTTTAAAGAATTCCATGTAGGTGGTGATCTTTTGGTTATCTATTGCATTGCAGATGATATTCTTCGGTTAACGAGAATAGGTATCCATTCCCAACTCTTCAGATAAACTTCCAAAGCCCATCATGGATAGTTCCCAGGCAAAAGCATAAATCCGGTTTCTCCATGCGTTAAGGAAAATAATGTGGCCAAAGCTTGAATAATGAATAGAAAACTGGATGCTGGGAGGCTATGAAGCGGGGAATTTTTAAAGATAGTAGTTTGGAAGATGAGAAATTGAGTGGTTGAGAGGAGAAGGAGCTTGGACGCTCTTTAAGTTGATTGGGTTGATAGGGTTTATTAAGTTGGTAGGAATAAACAGCCTGGAAATTGAATGGGCTTGATACGGGGTCAATATTTGGTTGTATTGATGAAACATCCGCCGCCACCGCCACCGCCGCCGCCACCGTCATCTCCATTGCTATTACCACCGGTATCGATCATATTGCCATTTAAAACAGATACAACATTGGAATATTCACTTTCATAGCCTTCGGTATCGTAGGCTGTCACAGCAAAATAGTAAGTAACATCACTTTCTAAATCAGTAATCACGGCCCTGGGATTCAAAGGGTCAGTCAAATCCACTTCGGGATAGGTGTCAATGTAGTCAAAGGGTGGGTCTGGAGATCCTTGTTTGCCATAAAGAACATAACCTTCAAGATCTGGTTCAGTGTTCGGATCCCAAGAAAGAATGATTTCATTTGCTGCTGAAGAGGCGGTTTCGAAGGAAATAAACAGTGCTGCAAGCGCTAGCAAAACCATCAAGGGAGAATATGTAATGCTTTTTTTTTGCATATTAGCAAGTTCCCTCGCAGGCAAAATTTTTTCTAACAAAGAATTTAACCACTTTTCATCAGGTTTTCAACCTTTTTTATTATCTGCTGAAGAACGTTTCCTGCCTTATCCCGGATAAGCACGTCGCACATGTCGTCACAGGGCGTTTCGGAAAGATTGACGATAGCCAGGAAAGCACCGTTGTTTTTAGCATAAACCGGCATCTGGGCTGCCGGCTGGACCACCAGGGTTGACCCAACGATCAAGAAAAAATCGCATTGGCTGGAAAGGGTGACGGATTTTTCGACCGCCGCTACCGGCATTGCCTGGCCGAATGAGATGGTGTCCGGTTTCAAAAACCCACCGCAATCACATTCCGGCGCCCGATCACCACCTGAGAGACGCTGTTGCACGCCATCGATGGCAGATATTTTCCGGCAGCTCATGCAGCGTATGCGGCAGGTGTTACCGTGCAATTCGACAATTTTCTCATCAGGCACTCCGGAAGCCTGGTGCAGCCCGTCGATGTTTTGGGTGATCACTGCTTGAAGCAATCCCAATTCATTTAGTCTGGCCAGCGATATGTGGGCCGGATTTGGCACGGCCTGAGTGATTCCCTGATAAAGCTCCTCCCAGCGTCTCCAATACTCCACACGGGCGTCTTTGGAAGACATGAATTCATCAAAATAGACCGGCCGGAATTTGTCCCAGATGCCGCCCTGGCTGCGGTAGTCGGGAATACCGCTTTCGGTGGATATGCCGGCGCCGGTAAACACTACATTTTTACCGCCTTCCTTTATTTTTGTCGCTATTTGAGCAATTTTATCGTTCATGGCTAGTTTGGATCGTCCCGGTTAAACAAAAATTTAGACAGGATTTACAGGATTATCAGGATAATTTTGATTTCTTATCGCCAAATTCTGTCCATCCTGTTGATCCTGTCAGAAAATAGAATTGCATTCCGTTAAGTTTCTTTTTCAATCAAAATAGAAACTCTAAAGGCCGGCAGCAGGGCTGGCATCCGACACCTGAAACTTTATCTCCAAGACGCGACGTCCGCTAACTTTCCTTAAACTCCGTCACCAGCTGCTGGACCGTTGCCTTGGCATCTCCGAACAGCATCCGGGTATTTTCTTTTACAAAGAGTGGATTGTCAACGCCGGCAAAACCGGCAGCCATGGATCGTTTCAGCACGATGACGGTTTTGGCCTTGTCCACATCGATGACCGGCATGCCGTAAATCGGGCTCGATTCGATCTCCCTGGCGGCTGGATTGACGACGTCATTGGCCCCGATGACAATGCATACATCAACCGTATCCATAATGGGATTGACATCGTCCATTTCAGCCAGTTGCTCATAGAGTACATTGGCTTCGGCCAGCAGCACATTCATGTGACCGGGCATGCGGCCGGCAACCGGATGGATGGCATATCGAACCTCAGCACCGTTATTTTCAAGGATCTCACCCAGTTCTCTGACGGCATGCTGGGCCTGGGCAACGGCCATGCCGTATCCCGGAACGATGATCACCGAAGCGGCTGCTTCCAGAACATAATAGGCATCTTCGGCCGAGATGGGCTTGGGCTCGCCCTGAACAGATGTGGATACTGCTTTGCCACTTTGCTTTGCGAAGCCGCTAAACAGAACGTTGCCCAGCGAGCGATTCATGGCCTTGCACATAATGCCGGTTAGAATTAGACCGCTGGCGCCGACCAGGGATCCGGCCACGATCAATACATTGTTTAAAAGAATAAATCCGGCGGCACTTGCAGCCAGTCCTGAATAACTATTTAGAAGCGCGATCACCACCGGCATGTCCGCACCACCGATGGGCGTGACGCTGAATACGCCGAGTGACAAGGATAAGGCGATGATAAATAGAAAAACGAGATACGAAAAAATTCCGCGGGGCTCGTAGAGCCAATACAGACTGCAAATAAGTATGGCCGCAAGGATCAGAATATTGATCAAGGCCTGGAGTTTGAAAAGGATCGGCCTGCCCGAAATTTTGCCGGCCAACTTGCCGTAAGCGACCAGGCTTCCCGAAAAAGCAACACCCCCGATCAGCACCGCCAGCAACACGGCCACCCGCACGAGGAGATTGCTGTCGGGCTGGCTGTGATAGTTTTCCCACCCCACCAGCAAACTTGCGATGCCCCCGAAACCGTTTAACAATGCAACCATCTGGGGCATGGCGGTCATCTTGACGGTGCGCGCGGCGATCAGACCGATGAGAGAACCAATAATCAGGCCGGTAATCACCCAGGTGAAATCCAGACAGCACTCAAACATTGCAGCCGTTATGGCGATCAGCATCCCGAGGGCCGACATCAGGTTGCCCATGCGCGCCCGCTCCTGCTTGCCGAGCATTTTGATGCCCAAGATAAACAGAATCGAGGCCGCAATATAACCCAGGTCGATGAACGTTTGGGTGGTCGCCGTCATTTCTTTGCCCCACTTTTGCGTTTGAACATCGCCAACATGCGGTTGGTAACCAGATACCCTCCGACCACGTTGATGGTGGCAAATACGACCGCCGCCGTTCCCAATATGGAGCCCAACAGATCCGCACTGCTGCCGGCCGCGATCAGGGCGCCCACGATGGTAATGCCTGAAATCGCGTTGGTGCCCGACATCAACGGCGTGTGCAATTGGGACGGCACCTTGCTGATAAGTTCGACACCCAAAAAGATGGCCAGAACAAAAACAAAAAATAAAAGACCGAAAGACATGGGGGTGCTCCTTATGAATTAATATTGAAGACTGAAGATTGAATATTTAAGGTGCGCCTCTCTCCGAGCTGTAGGCTCTGCGCTCTACGAGCCGGAAACCGGCGGATCAATTATATATGAATCGTCAACGAATCCCTCACGGCAAATCGAGGGGTATCATCTACGCTAAAAAGTTTTATCGCAGCAACTTGCCGGGAACTAAACATTAACAGAGATTAAATTGACGGAGCGAAGTGACATCCACAAATATTCAATCGTCAATCGTCAATCTTCAATTCCGGTTTATCCGGATAAGGCACTAAAGTGCTTGGCAATCATCTCATTGACGATTTTACCCTGGTGGGTGATCACACAGCCTTTGACGATTTCGTCTTCAAAGTTCAATTCAAAGCGTTTTTCTTCAGCGTTCCAGAATTCTTCCACCAGGTTATACAAATTCGAGGAAAACATCTGGCTGGCGTGTACCGTAACTCTGCCCGGTAAATTTCCCAACCCGATGATCCGGATTCCGTCCACCTCCGTCTCTTCGTCAAGTTGAGACCCTGCCACGTTTCCGCCGCCCTCCACGGCCAGATCGACGATGACCGCGCCTTTTGACATGCCTCGGACCATGTCCTCAGTGACGATCACCGGTGCTTTGCGGCCAAACAACTGGGCGGTGGTAATGACAATATCGGACGACGCACAGACCTTCGCCATGCCCTCGCGCTGTTTGCGGAGCTGTTCTTCGGTCAGGGCTTTGGCATAACCTTCTTTGGTCTGGCCGGTTTCTCCCAGGTCGATTTTGACAAAACGGGCTCCCAGAGATTTTACCTGCTCTTCCACCACCGGACGGGTGTCAAAGGCTTCCACCCGTGCCCCCAGACGTTTGGCAGTGGCGATTGCCTGCAGTCCCGCAACGCCGACCCCGATGATGAAGACGCGCGCCGGTGAGATGGTGCCCGCCGGCGTCATCATCATGGGAAGAATTTTATCAAGCCGCTCGGCGGCCAGGATCACCGCCACATAGCCAGCCAGATTGGCCTGGGAGCTTAATACGTCCATTTTCTGGGCACGGGTGATACGGGGGATCATTTCCATACTGATGGCACTGATATTTTTTGCCACAAACATGTCAATGAGCTCGCGTTCATTGAAAGGATCCAACAGGCTGATATAAATACAGCCTGCTTTCATCTGCGCCACTTCTTCCGGCAGGGGTTTGCGAATGCGCAGCACCATATCGGCATTTTGAATCAGCTGGTTGTGGTCCGCTTCCACAGAAGCGCCGACTTCCGTGTACTTTTCATCGGCAATCCGGAGCGGTGCCCCCAGCCCTGATTCGATCACGACCTTAGTCCCGGAATTCACCAGCTTGGCGACGTGTTCCGGAATCAGGGCGACCCGGACTTCGCCCGGATGAACTTCTCTGGGTACCGCGAGATTCATAATGCGTTTTTCTCCTATTAAAACTGATCCTCCTCGGTACTACCTGCCAGTGCTTCCACCGAACTCTCCCCTTCGGTGATAGAGTTTATCACCCGATCAAAATAGCCGGTTCCCACAAATTTCTGGTGGGTAATGGCCATGTAGCCATCCTCTTTCCCATGGGTGAACTCTTGCTGCTGGAATTTTGAGTAGGCCAGCCCGCGCGCAATGGCAGTGTCCACACCGTTTTTAATATAATAGAAGCCCTCGGAAGTCCGGTCCTGGCCGACAATAAAGGGCTGATCGCGTTCATCGATATCGCTGGTTATGAGTTTTGCCGCTTCTGCATCCGTTCGTGCGATCAAGACAGTGGGACCGCCGCAAATGTCGGCTGCCAATCTGGCGGAGATCAGCTTGGCTTTATCTTGAATTGATGTCGTCATTTTCCTCTATCTTTTCTTTGAATTTTTGACAAACTAAGACCGATTTTCATCTGAGTCAAACCTTCATTTCCGATTTAACCGACAGCTGCGGGCATAGGGATAATGACAATTTTTTTGGCTTGCGCCTCGTCGGCGTCATTCAGGTAAACATCAAGGGGTGTCACCCGGCGTTCAACATAGGCATGATCCACGATGATATACTCTTTACCAATCCGAACCGTTCGGCCGGCTTCCTGTTCTAATTCCGCCAGCAATTGTGGCGCGAAGCAGGAGGTGTTGAACTTTAAATGCTCAAATGTCTGGGCATCCACCAGCCTGCCGGCGCGGTCGTGCCGGAACACCAGATCATACTTGTCCATGATTCGGCGGCGTGTTGTTTTTTTGGGCGTGTCGAATCGATCCCGGATCAGTTTAAACACCAAGTCATCTTTGGGCAAGTTAAATACGATCATCACCATTCCAGGCTGGCCCGGGGAGCGGTCAACGCGATCTACGTAGGATACCGTCATGTGATCGAGCAGTTCCCGGTACAATTCTGTTTTGCCGGGTCTGTTGAAGCCGGTTGAGATATACAGTTCAGCGATACGCTTGTGCGCTAAAATTGTTTTGAGAAAATGGATGAGATGATAAGGCCTTTCTACTTCGACATGGAAATATGTAATTTGAGGTTTTAAAAGCGCAGCCAAGCCTTTTCTAAAGCGAACCAAGCCGTCGTTCCATGGGTGATGATTCTTAGCGTTGAGCGCCACCGTTGGGTGTGCTTGCCTTTTTGGCAATGTGTATTACCATAAAATCATATTCGGAGGAATATTCCGATACGGAAAATATACCCAGCATCCTTTTTGGATGATGGTGTTCTCAAGATTACGGTTCCTTTCAAAGACCCAATGGAAGGTGCCTATCAAGTGGATATCAAATAAATTCAAAATCCCACAGCGGAACCAGATAAACCAACGATGAACAAAAGGCAGCGACCTCAGAGAGGCGCTGCCTTTTTTACATGGAATTGGACGCTTGAGAATAAACAGCTATTGTTCGTGTCTTTGTGCCTTAGTGGCTATTCCCTTGGGCTCATCCGTATTGGGAATGCGGTGTAGCAAAAAGCCTTGAACTCAGAGAGGCGATATTTCAACCTGAATTTCGTGAAGATTTAAAGTATTGGGTAAAAACCAACCGTAAAGTCGCACTTAGAGCCTTTGATCTGATTGCAGCCATCATGAGGGACCCTTTTGCCGGCATCGGAAAACCGGAGCCGTTGAAGTTCATCCTTTCAGGGGCCTGGTCTCGCCGCTTAACACAGGAACACCGTATTGTTTACACCGTCGGCGACGATCGAATCGATTTATTACAATGCAGATATCATTATTGAAATTTCATATTCAGCCCTCACATTATGCTCTGATAGATTTAATCCCTGTAACCCTCACCTAAGACTGCAAGATGAAATAAAAAGCCTGTCTATGTGTTTAATCGTAATATATATTTGACGATAACCTAAATTTTTGTTAACTTGAGTTAACGGAAATGAAAAAATATGTTAATTTTAAATTGTGAACTAACCTCATGATTGACTTAAGCCAACTTTTTAGCATTCAAGATAATCTTTTGAAACAGGTTCCGCGCGATTTTAAAAGGTTCCTTTATGGGAAGATCAATTGGAAAAACCGCCTTATTGGACTTATTGGCGGTCGA
>JARFPZ010000102.1 GCA_029288035.1 Desulfosarcina sp. | reverse complement strand
ATTTTTTCCCGCGATCCATCTGCACGCTCGATGACGGTATAAGGCGGCCGTGGTTTGCGTGTGTAGACTTTGGCCAGATCCTCTTCACTAATTTCTCCGGTGGGGCTCAATTTGTTAAAGGACAGGAACATGTCCGCATATGCGGAGTCCGGGCCATTCTTTAAATAATCCTGGAAAAAAACAGACTGGCGGGAGATGTGGTTTACCATAAAGTCAAATGTCAAATCAAAATCTCTGCCGATCATTTCAATATCTTCCCAGGTGCCGAAGGCCGGATCGACCTCGTCATAGGTCAACGGGGCAAAGCCGCGGTCTGCCGATGAGGGGTAAAAAGGCAGAATATGAACGCCGCCGATCGCCTGCGTCAAATAGCGGCGCAGGACATAATGAAGCTCGAGTAGATTGTTGCCCAGGCTGTCCGGATAGGTGATTAAGTTTATTTTGTTTTGAAGCATCATCTATTTGCCAATCCTTTACTGCATGATTAAATTTACAGATTTCGCCGAAGCTGATCGTTTGTAATTGGGGGCTTCAGCGCATTTGTGTTACAATTTTTCAGTTCGAAATTTTTACTAAAATCAAATTATCTCTCAAACCACTTATTGTGGACTTGTGTATGCAATATTCAGTCACGGTTTTTATAATTTTAGGCATTAAAAGACTCACAACGAAAAGTGGAACATTTACTCTCTTGGATGACAGCCCACACACGAGGTGGGTCCTGGCCACTGCAGTGGTTCTTTGAAGTTTTTTCTTGACCGTTCCAATTTTTCATTATGGATTTTTATCTCTCTGTGACAGCTGATACATTGCTGGTGGAATGCATATTTATAATATCGAATCGTTTCCATTCTATTAGCCCCGGCCCTTTTGGATTTCACCGGTAAGGATAGCTGATCATGGCATTTCGATGCGGTACAGCTCTGCACCTGCGAATTTCCGTCCCACTTGTGATGGCAGGTCTTGCAGGTGTAGCCAAAATGCAGCGAGTGGGGGAAAGACACCGCCGATCT
This sequence comes from Desulfosarcina sp., assembly GCA_029288035.1. Lineage (GTDB taxonomy): Bacteria > Desulfobacterota > Desulfobacteria > Desulfobacterales > JAFDCJ01 > JAFDCJ01. Next base: position 12,468 of record JARFPZ010000102.1, on the reverse strand, counting down.
TTTGGGTGTGACACCAACCGGCGGCGCAAGCGCGAGCCTGCCCACCGGCACGAAAACAGCATCCATCGTCACTTCTGTTTCCTCGGCAAAAGCTGCCAGAGCACCGGCGTTGAAAATGGTGAACAACACAACAACAGTCAATATCGATTTCAACATGCCTTCTCTCCCATCAGAGGTTTCGCTAACCGTGCAATCTGAGATTCTATGGCAATTCAGTTTTTTTTACGACGTTTGGCAATTAGTAACCGCAACCCGGATACCTCACAAATTCTTCCCAGCCAACCCAAGCCGCATCGTGCACTCGAACATCGAGATATCCCAAATACCGTAGCATAAAGAACCCGGCTCCGGCCCAGGCACCCGTGTTGCACGTGATCACCACTGTTTTGTCCGGAGTGATGCCGCGCTGCTTGAGGACCCACAGTAGTTCCTGTGGCGGCTTGAGCTGGGCATGGTCCATGTAAAGTCCGTAAACCGGAAATTTAACGGATCCGGGAATGCTACCGAAACTCAAGGCTTGTGGATGCTTGGTCAGCTTTTTGGACTGATCCAGAGTTCGGATGTCTACAACCAGCACATCCAGGCTGTCCAGGTTTTCACGCATGAATTGATTGTCCACCATAAATTGTGGCTGCAGGTCAACCTCGAACGTTTTGGGCTCGATAACAGGTGTTTCGGTACTCATAGAATATCCGCTTCGCCGCCAGGTATCGATGCCGCCCTCGAGAAACGATATATTTTTAGCCCCGCAGAAATCCAATACGGAGAGCAGAAAAGCAGCTTTCCAGGCATCATCGTCGTACACCACGATGTGATCTTCCACCGCTATGCCTTTTTCGCCGAAGACCTTGGCGATTTTTTCCGGTTCGAGCAGCTGTTGGGGAGTATCGGTCCCCCAGGGCCATCGCAGCTTGCCGCTTTTCATAGGGTCGAGCAGCACCGCACCTTTTATATGTCCATTTTGGTAGGCCTCTTCGGTGCGAGCGTCCAGGATCACCAGGTTTTCTTTGCCCATGTTGTCATTGAGCCAACGGGCATCCACGACCCAGTCGGTTTTGACGCCGGAGGTGTTAATTTCCAGCTTAGCGGTTCTCGCGACCTTCGCCGGTACCCTTATGTCGGATACGACAACTTTTTGGTTGGCCTTGATCTCGTAATCCAGCAAGTCTTTTTTGGACAGGAACAAATCCCGGTTACCGTGACAGTGATTGCAGGTGGCCGTTTGCCAGGTTTTGCGTTGAATATTGTGCGGTGAGGCACGTTTCCAACTGGGAACCTCATCGAATTTTGCAAAGACATCCTTTTTATAATGGGCAAAAAGCTCCGGGTCTATCGGAATATGCCGCACCAGCATAAATTTAAAGTCCGCATCCGGGGCATCCGCTTCGTAAGCCAGGCCGATTTTCATGCTTTCGATGTCTTTTTGGTTGGTGTAATAGGGTAGCCCCTCATTGTCTGTGCCCGTGTGACAGCTGTAGCAATTGGTGTAGGTCTGAGAATGGCAGACTTGACACTGTACCTTGCCGATATGGATATTGTGGTTCCGTATTTCACCGCGCGGCAAATCCTTGTGACAATCCGTACATTTCACCGCCTCTTTGAGATGATAACGGCCCTTCAAATCTTCGGGAGCAGCCGCATGCATCTCTTCGGCTGTGTGGCAGTCAACACATACCATGTTGCCCTTGATGGCGTGAATGTCCCCCTGGCCCCTTTTGCCCAGGTATTCATTGCCAATCCGGCTGCCGTGACAAGCAGTGCATTGATTGAGAAGGTCCGAACGGGCCTTGAATAGGTGGCCGTTGACAAAACCCTTGCCCACTGATGCAGGCCGGCTGACATGGCAGCCTCCGCAACCGGTGTGGCACTGGCTGCAGTGGCGCTCAAGGCCCATTTCGATGGTCTTATATTTATCCTGATCCGCGCGACGCTTTAGAATGTTTGCAAAGGGAGCCAAGGTCAGGTGCAGCGAATTTTTCACCGAGGCGGCAATCTCTTCATGACACTCGCCGCAGTTGCCTTCCGGATCGCTGAGCGAAGGGTTCGACACCAATCCTTCGTGTGCAGAGCTCTTATCCGATGCGTCCGAATTGCCGCCATGGCATGTTTCGCAGGCAATCTCGCCATGATCGCTGTCTAAAAATTCCAGGGCCACCAGAACCTTTTTTTGCGGCTCCAACGGAGCCACGGATCCACCTCAGCCGGAACCGGAGGTCAAAGCCGACTTCTTTTCTTTTTTAGCCGCCAGGTTATTTTTCAGCACATTTTCTTGCGTGTGGCAGGACACACAACTGGATTGGGCCAATAAATCGGGCAGGCCGAACGAGAAAGAGGCGCAAATGGCAACAGCAGCAGTTAAAATCGAAAAGCGAAAAGGTACAATTTGGCTAAGCATAAGATCATCCTAATTTTAAGTCAATTGCGACTGATACATGATGGACAACATTTGACAAACGATTTCGTCTCTTTTATTTTGATGTTATCATGTTAGATTTACATTACCATACTCTTCCCACAATCCCAAATTAAGCAATGCAAATTGTTGACCTCAGCAGCCTGGCGGAATCGGGTCACGCTTTGACCCTTTTTGTATCACGGCATGCCAGGCACTGACCGATACAGCGACACCGAAAGAGATGGTGCCCAATTTACCGACGGCACCACCGGCAAGCGGCATGCTGAGGATATAGATCATCCCGGTGAACAGGCCCATGGCCAGCACTGCCCACCAATTGGTGATGCGCTTAGGACTCGACATACCCGCAAACGACGCGCAGGTTGCCATGACCGCCAGGGTGTCGCCCACCTCTCCAGGGAACAGGTTGGGCAGGATCAATCCGCTGATCAAAGCGGTGCCCCCCGATGCCGGAACAGCCCCATGTTCGAGTGTTACGCTCAAATAGAAGGTGAAAGCGGTGGCAAGCACCGCGCATAGCAGGATGGGGGCGATCAGACCCAAGGCCGGAAACGGTGTCAGCAAGAACTCCCGCTTTAATCCGAAGCCGGTTACGAAGGTGCCGCAGAAGGCAATTGTGCCCAGCTTTCCGCCATACCCCTGAAATGAGCGCTGGGTCAGAAGATAGACTGCCCCGGCAATGGCTGCGGCCAAGCAAAGATCGCCGTACGCACTGAAGAGCCGCGCGGACGTCATCCCCACAAAAGCGCCGCAATAGGCGGGCACGGCGAGTCCGGGTGCGACCAGGGCGGCCATGAGGGATGTGAGACCCGCTCCCACCACAGCGCCCATACCCAGATCGACCTTAAGCAGGAATGCGATCAACGCCCCCAGGAGGACAGCTGAAAAGACTTTCACGGACTGGACGGAAAACAGGTCCTCTTTCTCATCGGAAAGCCTTGGATGGCGGCCTTCGACGACAATGCCTTTGACCAAACCAACGCAAAGCATAAACAGAATAATCGTCCCCAGGCGTTTGACCAGCCAGGCATGGTACAGGGTAAAGCCATAAAGCAGCAGCACCATCACGGCGAGCACGACAAACCCGAATAGTGAAACCCACTTTTTCAAAACTGAAAATTCCTCGAAATGATTGTCAGCGTTTCCCAGATGAAATATGTTTCAGACCAAGGGAACTCGCGATTATTTCCGATAGCAAAACCATATCGCCACGTTTCTCTAATTTTTTATCTGGTTTGAGGTTCAGTTTCAACCATTTTATTTCATCAAATTCTCTTTTTTGGTGCGATAATTGAATTTGAAATAGAAAAATGTTAAAAGGAAGGCGCGATAGAGAAAAAGATTATCGAGCCGACATGAACGATCGGTTTGAGAAAAACAGGGACGCCCTCAGGATTCATCGACGTCAATGCTTGGGCGCGTAAGAATATGGAAATAGCACCCGATCAGCAAATCACAATGCACTGGGAAAATAGAGAGGAACACTCCATATGAATTCATCGGAATCGAAAAGCGATAGGAGAAGGCCGATCCTGTCGATTCGTGGCGGCTCCAAACGGTTTGGCGGATTACAGGCGCTGGACGATATCGATATCGATATTTTTGACCGGGAAATTTTAGCCTTGCTTGGAGATAACGGTGCCGGTAAATCCACGCTGATCAAAGCCATCTCCGGCGCACAGACACTGGATAAAGGCGATATATTTTTCGACGGGAAAAAGGTTCAGATTCAGCTACCCGAAGATGCCAATCGATTGGGCATCAAGACCGTCTACCAGGACCTGGCCCTTTTGGGACCTTTGGATGTGACTTCCAATCTTTTTATCGGTTCGGAATATACCCACTGGGGATTTCTCCAGAAAAAGAAAATGGAACAGGAGGCCCAGTCCGTCCTCGCTCAAATGAAAACGACGATCAAATCTTTGCGGCAGGAGGTGCAATCGCTGTCCGGAGGGCAGCAGCATTCACTGGCCATCGGCCGCGGTGTTTTTGTCGGCAGTGAACCGCGGTTGATCATTATGGATGAGCCCACCGCAGGCCTGGGTGTCAAACAGAGCAGGGAAGTCCTCGAATTGCTAAAGGAGCTGGGCCGAAAATTTGCGGTCATATTCATTACCCATAATCTTGAATATGCTTTCGAAGTGACCCAAAGAGCGGTGGTTCTGTGCAACGGGAGAGTCGCCGGGGAGCTGAAAATGGACGAAGTCAACCACAATCAGATCGTCAGCCTGATGATGGGAGTGGAGCAGGTGGCCTGATCTTATTTGGGTTGTGCCGGAAAATAAAAGATTTGGGGCAACGGGCGGGAACCAATGCTCCTTGAGTAGAACAGGATTCCCGCCCTAGAATTTATACCACATTTCGATCCTTAGGCCATTTTTTATAACAACATGTTGCCAGAAACTGATGGTGACAGGTGTCAGTGTTCAGCCCAGCCGCCGGTCAGAAAGACGGTCTATTCGAAAAAGTAACCATAAAAGTGAATAACGATTAACGAGTGACTAATGACAAATGACGAATTAAGGAATTCTTTCTATTTTATTTTTAAAAAAGCAGAGCGAAGCGACATCCCCAATTCGTCAATCTACAATCTTCATTCGTCAATCGGCGTTACTTCTTTGATCCCTATCGGCTTTTCGGCCGGTGGCATCACGGTTCTTCGGGGAAGTAGTAAGCTTCCGCGTTTGCCTTTGTCACGAGTTCCGCCGAAAGAATGATTCGAATCGGCAATTTTTTCTGATACAACCCTTCGAAATTTTTACCCTGGGCGCCCATTACGGCCAGCGAAACGGCTGTGGCGCACTGATCCGGCGGATAGGTGACATTGGCTTTTACCAGCGGGTGGCTGTCATCCATAATCCACTTGATGACATTTTTATCACATCCGCCGCCGAGGAAATGTTTGATGTCTTTGCGGCCGGACTCCCGATAGGCCTGCAGGGCCCCCAGCATCATGTCGTCATCGGCGGTATAGACGGCATCGATTTTTTTGTATTTTTGCAGATAGTTTTCCATGACGGCCAGTGCTTTTTGCTTGTTCCAATCACCCGGCTGGGAGTCTAAAATCTTCACGCCGGGATACTGGGCGGCAACTTTTTTGATCGAATCGACCCGCACCGTATTGATGGGGGTGGGGATCCCTTCGATGATGACGACATTCCCCTGGTAGTCCAGTTGCTTGCTCAGCCATTCCATGCCGGTTCTCGTGTAGCCTTCGTCATCATTCGAAAGATACATGTCGTATACCGGTTTGGATGTTCCCCGGTCCATCACGAGGACATAAATGCCAGCCTTGTAAGCCTTTTCAACCACTGAGGTTACCGATGCGTCAAAGGGAAAAACGATCAATGCATTGATCCCTTTTTGGATCAGGTCTTCGATGTCGTTGGCCTGCTTGGTCACATTGTCTGCTGTGACAAACAGAAATTCCAGGCTCGGGTCTTTGGCTTTCCAGTCTGCCATCCCTTTCTTGGCCCAGTAAATGGCCCGGGCCATGTACCCGTGGGTTGCGGCCGGCATTGAATAGCCGATTTTGAGTGATTCTGCAGTCGCGTTCGATGTCCACCCCATGCAGAATATGCCAAGAATGAATACCGCCAATAATAAAATTCCGAATTTTTTCATAATGACCTCCTCTTGGTTTGGGTTAATTAAACTCAGTACTACCTTCGATTTAAAGCTTTGTTTTTTTGAATATAAACGGCTCCAATGATGACGATGCCCTTGACGGTCCCTTGCAGATAGGGGGAAACGCCAAGCATATTCAACATATTGTTGATGATTCCCAAAATGATGGCGCCGAATATCGTACCCCAGACCGACCCCTTGCCGCCGGTCATCGGTGTCCCGCCGATAATGACGGCGGCAATGGCATCCAGTTCAAACGCCATACCGGTGTTGGAGGTGCTGACCGCGTTGAATCTGGACGACAGGAGCACAGCGGACACCGCGACCAAGAAGCCGGTGATGGCGTAACTCATCAGCTCGATCCGCTTGACGTTGATGGCGGCGAATTTGGCGACTCTACGGTCGATACCCACCGCACAAAGGTATTTTCCATATTTGGTGTTGTTCAGGATGATGCTCAGGACGGTCGCCAAAAGGAGCATGATAAAAACGGGAACAGGGATGAATAAGATGGCGTTCATGCCGAATTCTCCGTAAAGAAAACTCGACGATCGAATCTCACCTGCGTCTCCGATAAACAGGGCCAGGGAGCGGAAGATGGCCATGGTGCCCAGGGTCGCGATAAACGGTGCGATCTTGCCGCGGGTGATCATCAATCCGTTGAGTGCTCCGGTGAGCGTGCCCAAAATCAGAGCCGCTGTAATGGCGATCACAATGGCCACAAGCTGGTTGTCGATGATCGGCAGCAGATAATTGAGCAGAATGATGGTTACGCCGCCGACAAAGGGGACAAGGGATCCCACCGACAGATCGATTCCGCCCCCGATGATTACATAGCACATACCGAGCGCGATAATCCCCGTATAGGACACCTGCCTGAGAATATTCAGAATGTTCTGGAACTGCAAAAAATAAGGGCTCAAAAAGGATGAAATGATAAACAGCACGACCAGTGCAATGAGCGACGCATATTTATCGTAATTTATTTTTTTCAGATTCTCGACGAACGCACTACTCATGATATGGAAATCTCCAAACTTGTTTGCTAATTAATGTTAGATAGTTCCTAAAGTCAAGCAATTTCCTGCTGAGGAAGTCCTGCCAGGGTCTGTTCTAGTGACGCATTATGCAACGTCGAACCAATCAATTGTTGATCGGTACAGATCGGACCCGGTGAGCGTCGCTTTCGCCTCGAACCTGGACGAACTCATTCTGGAGAACCAACAACGCGTCTGGATTCACGGCCACACTCACGAAAGTTTTGATTACCGGATCGGTGAGACGAGGATGGTATCGAATTCGCGGGACTACGTCTCAGTAAAAGAAAAGAAGAGATGATTATTAAAAAATTATTGACAAACGAAAGACATGGGTTATATATCGGATATCAGGATGTCCGACAACTTTTTTGTGATATTCACGGAGAGTATATGGATTTTTCTGTATCAAAAGTGCCTCTTTATATCAGTGTTAAAAATGCAATTCTAAAAGCGATCCAATCCGGCGAATTCAAATGCAACAATCAATTGCCGACTGAAAAAATTCTCTCTGAAAAGTTCAAGGTTAGCCGTTCGACGATCCGAAGTGCTTTGCAATCCCTTGAGGACGACAATGTAAATAAAAAGCAGCAAGGAGTTGGCACCTTTTTGACTCATGAAAATTTCTTATTAAAAATGAGAATTGACAAGGTCAAAGGATTTTATCAACTCCTAAGAGATACGGGACATGAACCGTCTATCAGAGAAGAAGGCATTTTTCGAGAATTAGTTGATAACAAAATTTCACAACGTCTTAATGTCCCAGACGAAACTGAGGCATTGGTCATAAAACGAACCTTATTAGGTGATGGCCAGGCTGCAATCCATTTGCGAGAATATATCCCTATTGATGCATTAACTCGCATGCCGAAAGTTAATGAGCTACCAGAATCAATATTCGAAATATCTGAACAGTTTCTTTCACAAAGAATTGAATATTCTATTTCGGAAATTATACCTACCATCGTTGATAAATCTATGATGAAAACTCTAAATTTACCAAAGAATTTTTCTATATTGCGATTGGAAGAAACTCATTTTAATCAAAAAAACGAACCAATAATTTTTTCAGAAGTTTTTGTGAATGATCGTGTCATTCGCTTCAATGTAATTCGGACAAGGGAGCGTTTTTAGGACCATAAGTTTTATCAAATTGTTCTTTGATTTCATAATAGAGATGATGTTTCTTCTATGTATAACAACCTTACAGTAAGGAGGTGTGAAAATGGAATTGTTGCAAAACATTATGGCCGCAGTTTTTTACCTTGGTGACACCTTTGGTGAAGGACTAGTTGCACTTAGTTTGGGTTTCGCGGCCAAGGCCACGGGAATCGGCTTTCTGGTTGGCGCATTTTTTATGATAATTTTCCAATCTGTTACGCCCGTGTCATTTCAGGTAGAAGGTCTAACCGTGGTTTCCCGCCGAAATAACGGTGATTGGCGCGGCATGTGTTACACTGTCATGTTGGCCGGCCTTATTGGTGCCCTTCTGGGCGCAATGGGAGTTTACGGTGCTATCGTCAACTTCATTGGTGAAGCCATACAAGGTGGCATGATGGTCGGGGCAGGTTTGATTTTAGCGATTGTGTCCTTTGAAATGCTAAAAGAAAATTGGAAAATTGGAATCGTCAGTGCGGGGGTTGCATACATTCTCTTTATTTTTGTACCCAGCCCTGACTGGGGGCTAATAATTGCCTTGGCGGGGAGTGTTATCGCCGGCATCATTATGGGGAGAATTTTAGGCGAATTTGAACCGGTGGTATCTAAGCCGGAAATTGAGAAAGTCGTTTTGATACCTCGATCCTTCAAGGATATAAAATTCTATGTAACCAAACCCGAAGTCATCAGGGCTACTTTGGCCATTTTAGCTTTGAGAACAGGTACGAGTATTGCTTATGGCGGGATTGATTCTGAGCTGCTGGCAAAAGTCCCGGCAAATCCGGATGCGGTAAACATTACTTCCGGTATAGCGAGTTTTTTCAGTGGTATGTTTGGGGGCGCCAATGTTGAACCAATTATCAGTGCCACAGCTGGGGCGCCAAATCCGGTTTTATCTGGCGTATTATTGTTGGTTCTGATGGGCGTAATACTGCTTTGTGGCTTATTGCCTAAGGTCGGTAAATGGGTACCGACCCAATCCGTCGTTGGTTTTCTACTAGTTCTGAGTACGATGATAATCATACCGGAGAACCTTCCGGTCTTGTTGAAAGATCCTGTGACAGGTGCTGTTGCAGCCGGGGTTACGGCTGCAGCCATAGATCCATTTTTAGGAATGGTGGTGGCGCTTATCGTAAGGGCCTTTATTGGAATGGCTGGCTGAAATCTAAAAAATGAATAGAGCTGAAAAATTAATGTGTTGCGCGTTCAGGAGGGATAAAATGAAAGTCGGCGAAATGGCAGTTAAAAGAATTAACGACTGGATTTATTTCTTTTACATTGAAGCCGCAGACTTCAACTACGGTTCCGTAGTTTTACACAAAGGAAAAAAGGCTATTGTGTTCGACACCATGGAATGCGTTGGCAATGGCAAGCGGGTTAAAGATTATATGATAGATCTTGGTATTGTTGATTTTACGGTGGTTAATACCCACTGGCATTTTGACCATATTGGTGGAAACTTTTTTTATCAGGATGACAACATAATCGCTACCTCAGAATGCCGCCGGAGACTAGAACAAAATAAAAAGCTAATTGAAACAGGCGGAAAAGGGGAGATAGGGAGATCTCCCAGCGATGTCGATACGATAGCCTTTATCGAGACTTCATTTCCAGTTGTCTACCCAAATATCACTTTTAACTCCAGGCTGGAGTTATACCTCGAGGACATAAAAATTGAACTTTTCAATATCCACATCCATACCAGAGACTGCCTTGTCGGTTATCTTCCTCAAGAAAAGATATTGATTCCTGGTGATACTCTGGAAGCTCCTTTACCTCTTATAATTGAGGTAGGCAACATTCCGGTTCACATCAAGAACCTGAAAAAGTTAAACGAATTGGATATAAAAATGATTATCCCACCACATGGCAATTTGGAACGATATGATCAAGGCGGATATGATAAAAGCTTTATCGGTAATACGATATATTACCTGACCAAAATTCTATCCAGGGCAAATAAACCAAACTTCCTTGAAGGCAGTTTGGAAGAGTACATTACCCAGGCAGTAGAGCCAAGAGAAAGTTACAGAGGAATACACCAAGATAATTTGGCAATTGTCCAACAGTACTATAGCAACAATAATTTGTATTGCAGCAAAAAAAAACAGCGGTCGTATTGACCTTGGCTGGTTATATTTAAAAGAAAGAGAGGCTTAAAATGATAAAAGGAAGAGCAGCATTGCTGGTAATCGATGTGCAGCACGATTTCATTGATGATGATGCCCCAGTCCGTTGTGTCGGCGGAAAAGATATGCTTCCAAAAATTAAACAATTAATCGAATCTTGCCGTGAGGCGGACATCCCTGTAATCTACACGCAGGAGGTTCACAGATCATCACATGTTGACATGGGCAGGGAACTGGACGGAAATGAGCCGGATCATTGCATCATAGGTACCAAGGGTGCTGAAATTATGGAAGAGATTGCTCCTACTGCGAGTGATATCATCGTGACGAAACCAAGATATAATGCTTTTCTGGGCACGGACCTTACCTACATTTTGAATGGATTACATGTTTTACCCCATGACACGCTGATAATTTGCGGTGATGCCACAAATGTGTGTGTCCATTATACCAGTGCAGAGGCGCATCAGCGTGACTATAGAATTAAGGTCGTTGAAGATTGCTGTGCTGGTAGCAGCTTGGATGAACATGAGGCCGCGCTTATTCAAATAAACTATCTTCAAAATGGTTCCAGGATCAAATTGAAGGACATTTTGGAGGAGATTAAAGCATATGATAAGTAGCGTTGTTTTAGAGACGGTATACCAAACTTCGCGAGCATAATATTATAAAGCGTGTTGTCGATTCCGGGATATGCGCATTTTTGTTTTAATCGAGTATACTTTCCCTTCAGACTTTCATCTACCAATCTGGCCACTGTGGGCCAACGTACCGATGAAATTGATGATCAACTGGGCACCTGTTGAGGCGGTTAAGTTGTTGCGATCCAGCTCCGGTCTAACCTCAAACAAATTAATACCCACGATTGACCCTCTTCGGGCAATTCCTCGCACCAGATCCGTGGTTTCATCAAATGTAAGTCCGCCGGGACTGGTGAAGAGCACGCCCGGGGCGATAGCAGTGTCCAATGCATCGGTATCAATGGTTATTAAATAATTGTCTGCCGCTGGAATCTTTTCGATACAGGCATCGATCCCCTCCCGATGGACTTCACGGGCACGGATAAAGACGCTGCCGAAGGCGAGGGCATCGTCGACCTCCCGCTGCCGCGCACTGCCGATACCCCGCAAACCGACTTGCGCCATCCCTTTAACCCAAGGCATCTCCGAAGCCCGTCGCATAACGCTGCTGTAGCCTTCCCGCACCCCGTCGCGTTCATTGCGCCAATCAATATGGGCATCGATATGCACGACGCAAAAGGCACCGCCGACATTGTAGGCGCGCATGGCCGGAATAATACCGCCCTCATCGGTGCCCAATGCAACAGGTATTGCTCCCCTCTCCAATATGGTACGAATGGCGGCAGTGATATATTCCGGGTTTTGTTGACCGCCGGCCGGTTGCCTGTCTATATCGCCGCAATCTACTATCCGGACTTCCCGGCCGGCTAAAAGAACATCATTGAAATCGAAACTATAATGATCCAAATGATCTGTAAAAATTGACGATTGCCGGCGGATGGCATCCGGAGCCGTTTCCACCGCGCCATTGGCAGAGGCTGCTGACAATTTCAGAGGATAGGGACTGACGTAATGGAGCCCAATGATTGCGATTTCCGCGTTTAATTCGTCGAGATGGGTGCATACCGGCACTCCAGCGAAGCTTTGGGGTGGCGGCGTCATGTATTTCCAGTTATCAGACATGTACTTATCCTCTAAGGTTAATAATCAGTAGAACGGTAAATTTTTTAAAATTATTATAGAATTCTTATTGCAATGCACGAAGTTTCCAAGTACTTAATGCATACGCAAATCTTCTATATTTTGCAATACTTTGGATTTGGATATTATTTGCAAATCACGCTTATTCCACTGTTTAAATTAAAGATAGCAGATATCAATTAGCTCATCTTTTATTTTTTAATCTGTTAGATACTCGCAAAGTTTGGTTTTATTTAGTGGGGATTTTGCTCGACACCATATCTAAATCTTCAACAGGTGCATTTCGCCTGATTAAAACCATAAATATTATGGCAATAAATGGTAAGAAGGCCCCTGCTATAAAAGTTGAAGTTATACCAAATGATTGAACTGCATAACCG
>JARFPZ010000063.1 GCA_029288035.1 Desulfosarcina sp. | reverse complement strand
TAAATGTAAATAGCTATATCTTTTGTTCCTTGGAACCTAGTTCGAGGATAATCGTATCAATCTGATCAACGACTTCAAAGTGTTTATCTCTTGTCAACAGCGTGCCACCCACTTCCATGCAGCTTGCGGCTATCCAGACATCATTGATCGGTATTTTAGTCCCTTTTTTCTGTAACGATAGATATATGGCAGCATATTTTCTAGCGACATCGGCATTCACATTTATGACGTCTATATTTAAAATTTCTGTAAATTGCCGAAGCTTCTTTTCATTAAATGCCTGGCGTTTCCCTTTCATGAATCCGAATTGGAGCTCTCCAAGAACAATTGAAGGAAGGTAAATCTGCTCCCCCTGGGTAGCCATAATATCCACAGTCTCAGACACGCCTTCCGCATAGTCGCTGTAAACATTGGTGTCCAGGACGAGTTTCAAGGCCAATCTCCTTCATTGATTTGATCAAAAACATTCAAAGATGTTCTCAGCTCCTCGGCCTCTTCATGCGTCATCCAGCCGGCCAGCTGCCGAATCTTTTTTTCACGATTTTTTACGATGCCCAATTTTTCATCAATCGCTTCAACGATAAAGGCAGATTTTGTTTTCCCGGCCTTCTTGGATGCCTTTCTAATCATTTCCTCTTTTTGAGGGGGAATTCTCAGACACAACGGCATATTCAGCTCACCTCCTATACTAAAAAAAGTATCGCATTTTCATAAAAAGTATTACATCATTGGTCTAAAGTCAACAAGTAAAGACACGCCAGGGCAATCATTTGCGGTTTTGTTTATTTTGTGATCGTTGGGGAAATTTTCATTAATAATGTCTCTTTGCCTATGCAAATCATCGCAGGAAAACTTTTCCGGGCCTTCACGGAGTACCCAAATGCGATTTTTTTCCGGAATTTCATCAACATGAAATAACCTCCCAACCGCTCTCAGTATCTCCGAGTAATCAGTTCCCTCTTTGGGTTCTATTAGAACATAGTCCTTTTTTTTGGTTATTTCCGGTGACATTGATTGGGTTTCCCTTTGCGATGCTGAGGGCGGGAAGGTAAGCGCCGCGGCAATGCTTCTAAGCTGTAATTATCATCGGAAGCAAGAATAAGTCAATACAATGCTCAGAAAACCAAAAAGGCAGGTTAAATATTAGAGAATTATTTGTAACGAAGGTTCTTAGATCGATATCTCATCGAATTTTTGCCTTTCAAGTCAGGCCGTAGGCCCTTAAAAAGACAAAACCACGGTTTCGAAATGACCTTCCTAAGCCGGGATAAAAAATGAAAATTCGAAGGATATTCGGATTTGATAATTACCGAGTTTATTCACCCTCACAAGTCAGCCCAGCTTTACGCAAATCCTTAATTTGCTGTTCAATCAGCGCAGGATCCTTATACATACTTCCTTTACGCTCCCATTTAAAAGTATACTCAGGATTCTTTTTGAGGGCTTCAGTCGCATGGTAGCGAGCCTCCTTGTCCTGACCAAGCCTTATGTAATTTTGAGCCAAGATCAAGTGCTGCCAAAATGTATCAGTGCCGCCACGATTTTCTATTAGTTTTAGATGTTTTTTGGCAATCTCGATGGCCTTCTCATATTGCCCCAGGTAGTCCTTCCAATACATAACGAATCCCTAAATCTTCAGCTACTTTTTGAACCTTAATTGGTTTACCTTTGTAAGTAAACACCGAATTACGCGCGATAACGAACATTTCTGGTATCTTGGAAAGTGCGGTGATGATATTTTCAGTGATTCCGTCTGCAAGGTAATCTTGGTCAGGATCACCACTTAGGTTATCAAAAGGTAGAACCGCTATGGAGGGTTTTTCTGGAAGAGCGGTTGCGGCATTTTCCTTTACTTGGGGGCGGAAATAATAGATCCAGATTGAAAAGGCTCCAGCAAGCAAAATAAGCATGGCTGCTACAGCTGTATATTTCCTTTGGCCAAGCCGTGACTTTTTTTCACCAATTATCTTACCCGCATCTTCTGGCTCCAAAAGCATCTTGTATATTCGAACCGGCTCTTTAATATTTTTAACATTTTGTTCTCCTAAATATTTATAACCGACTTCCAGCTTACCTTTAACGTGGTCAAACGCTGTCCCGGAAATGCATATGCCACCCGCTTCAGCCAGACTTTCCAAACGAGCAGCTATGTTGACCCCGTCACCGTAAATCCGGTCGTCTTCGTCAACTATATCACCCAGATTTACACCAATTCGAAATCGCATCCGACGGTTTTCCGGCAGATCGGCGTTGCGCTTGGCAATTTGTTTTTGTATCTCGACCGCACACCTGACCGCATCCACAACACTGGCAAATTCGGCCAAAACATTATCGCCTGGAGAGTCGACGACACGACCTTTGTGCTGATTTTACTACCGTACACATTTGTATAACAATTTGAATTAATATAAAAAAATATCACTAACCGGAACCATCTATCACTTTGGAGCGATGTAAGTTATTAGTGTTAATACTTTTCGGCAATGGAATCGGCAATCCACGCACAGCAAGGTAGTTTAACAATCTAAGACCAAGCTGAAACAAACTCAGATCGCAGCGATCAGTTCGATGGATTTGTTTGTACAAACCGTTCTCCAATGCCAAGATACCAAAAAAAAATGATCCATAGATACGCCAGACAGCTGGCATACATCAGTCGTGTTAACCGCTGCGGAGAAGACAAGTGACTTTTGTCGATGTTGAACCCCCGGCTTTTCTGATCGCTGAAAAATGTTTCAATCGTAAAGCGCATGGAATAATATTCACATGCTTTTGATGCCGACCAAAAATTGGTCACTAAAAATATGGGCTCGTCATGATCATCACCCCACCAGGCAACAGCAGTAACAGGGCCGTATTTTTTCTTGGTTATTTTGCAGTTTCGCAAAGCTTTATGACAGCCTTGTGGAAGTATGGCGGCAAGTATTTCGATCTGAAAAGGCTCATCGTCGGCGTATATGGTAATATTGTATGAAGTTCTGGATACGTATTTCCATCCAAAATCTTTCAATGTCTGTTGTAGCGAGGTGCCATCGAACTCACCATCGCCTAAAAAGACCACCTGTTTGGTCGATTCGGGGATCAACGGGCGCAGCTTATTGACCAGCTCAACATGCGTGTCTTCGGGCAGGTGACCCTTTTTGCCTTTAACAACACTAAAGGCCAGAGGCAAGGCACGGCGCTTGTAGATCAAATTGATCATCAAACAAATGCAACCCCGGCCGACAAGACTACCATCGATAGCTAAGACCATTTCTTCGAGGCCGAGATTGATCAACACGCTTTGGACAAACGGTAGAAAGTAGGTTTGCTCAGTTACGTTTTCATTAATAATTAGCCGCTTGAACCGCTTTTCCGTGCTTGGCAGTTTAATGAATTCAGGAACGTTGGCTGCAATTTGAGGTAGCTGTGTATGTTTGCCGATAATGATACCCGTAATCATGGCTGTCAGCGTGTTCATGTTTCTGTGAAGATTACCGCTCAACTTGCAAGGGTAAAGGCATTGGACAAATTCCTTAACCTTTCTATAAGTCGTTTTGCAGTCGCTCATAAGGCCTCCATTTTGAATGATATATGTGTGGAAGCCTAGTGTAGAAAATATTAGAGTAAATGTCCAGAAATATTATGTTACATGATATTAGATGGTTATTTGTTTTTATAAAACTGTACGGTAGCAAAATCTATTGAAGAGATTTGAGAATTAATTATAAATTACAAAGGGGGAGACTCGTGTTGTATTGCCCCCCATATATTTAAGCCGTTTTAGTTTTATACTCCCAGTCACCCACAGATTCTTCGTCCGCAACTTCTTCCCAACCCGTGATCATGGCACGGGTATGGGCAAATATGGTGTGGCCGGTTGTGATCATGTACACATGCACAACAACAAACGATAGGATTGCGAAAGCACCAGCCATATGGACCAGCGCCACAATCTGCAGAGACAGCCATGATAACCCCCACTCGCCCCAGGAATTGTAACCCCAATACAAAAAACCGGTTACCATTTGCACCGGCAGCAATATGGCCGCCAGAATCAGGTAGACGATGCGCTGCAACGGATTATGCTTGGCATCTTTGCGTTTGGGCACCGGATGGGGTTCACCCCGAAAGATGCCGTACATGTAATAGCGCACCACGGAAAAAATCTTTTTGGTAGTCGGGATATACTGCCGCCACTCACCCGTGGTAAAAATCCAGAAAACAAAAAAGGCAAACGCTATCAACCAGGTCAGTCCGACAAAATTGTGCACCTCCACCGCCGAACCGAAACCGAGTAGCGCAAACGCACCATTGACTTCAAATCCAGTCAGCAAAAGGATGATGATCAACAGCGTCTGTAACCAATGCCACAGTCGTTCAAAGCGCGCGTATAGATATATATTTTTCATTTTTCCGTTGTTTATCATGGTCTAACTTTCCTTTCTGCCATTGCCTCTGCTAAAAAACCGCCCCAGCGCATGAATGAAAACCCCGAACAAACTGGCAAGGACCACCCCCCAGCCGGCTAGATTGAGAATTCTGGAAGAATCGCGGCCAGGCATGTAAAAATCTTTCAGGTTTGCCAAGCGGCCGTCGCTTTTCGAATGACATTCTTTACAGGACAGCGATTTATCTTTGGGGGCCACCATATGGGTGATCGGAAAAACATAGGTTGTTTCAACGAAATCAAATTCACCCGAGAAAGGCAATCCCATGGACGTCTGCCCCACACCCAGCGCTTCGTTCCAGTCGAGGGTGCTCCAGTAGCCTTGCTTGCCAGATAGCAAGGGCATCAACAGGGTTTGGTTGATTTTGTCATACGGTTGTTTCCCTGTGTGCACTTTAAACGGATAGATCCGTGAGTCGGAATCTTTCCGATCACCTACGGGCCAGGAAACTTTTGCGATTCCGGCTGGATCGATCTTATCTTTGGCGGTGACAGATTTAATTACACCGTTGTACCAGAAATATTCGGGCTTTACGTTTTTAGCCCATTTCATCTGACCTTTGATGGACATATAATCGAATTTACCAAACTCGTCTTTGGTCTTGAATTTTTTTCCGTCTTTTAATTTACCGGATTGGGCCCAGTCCCAGGACATTTTGGTGGGATTAACTCTGGCGAATTCGGGAATATGGCAAGTCTGACAGGCCACCTTATCCGTGTGCTCGTTCATCTTTTTGCCGCCTTTGTGGGGCTTTGCGGTGTGGCAGGATTCACAGGTAATCTTATTCGTCAAATCATCCTCCACAAGGCTTTTTCGATCCGTGGCCGCCGGTTGCGTGTAAACACGTCCAGAAATATTATGCAGCGTTGTTGTATGGCAGCGGGTGCAGGTGAAGTTCTGCCCGTCCACTCCCATATGGACATCCAGGGTTTTGCTGGGCTTGACAAGAGACGTATCCAGATCACCGTGCTTGACACCGTCTCCGCCACCACCGTAAAAATGGCATGAGCCGCAATTCTGACGGGCTGGCAACCCGATGTTCTGGACAGCCGCCTTCAATTCTTCCTGAATTTCTTTAGCTATCTCAGTGGACTCTTCGTCTCCTTCTTCCAGAAAGCTTTTGATATCCTCCACAGCTTCATCAAAGTTCATTTTCTTCTGGCTGTGACAAACCAGGCAATTAACCGGGCTGTCTTTTGAGGTACCCCAGCCAGGATGACAGGACAGGCAGCTGGCATCTGCGGTTTTATTTGTTGAAATGCAAAAATTGTTGAGGGAGTTGCCGGCCTTGCCGTATTGTCTTTCCTTGTCGGCTGGATCTGCCAGCCAGGTCCAGTGAATGGTCTTATGAAATTGATTCTGTGCTTCGGAGTGACAAGAAACACAGGCCTGGGTGATCTCCATACCGGATTTAAAATCCTTCTGTAGTTCTTTATGCTTGGAGTGATCCGTCGTGTTCCAAATTCGCTTGTCTTTGGTGGCCTGTTGAGCCATCGTGCGACCTGGTGCCTGCGACTCCTTTGACTCTGTAGCAGACGCAATCATGGGAGTCAGAATCAACCCGCAGACTATCCAAATAAAATATTTAATTAGAGGATATCTCCTTTCCTTTTTTTTCATATTTAGCTCCGGCTTTCTGAAGGAATCGTCAAATCTTTTCATTTGATAAAGGTTGCAGCCGTTCCAACAGGGACGGCTGCAATCCGCACATCGTGGGATCGCTCAGGAGACAGGCTCTGTGATCTCGAATGATCCATCTTTTTTGAAGGTTAATTCCCCTTCAAGATAATAAACATTTTTCATTTCCGGTCTCAGATCCTGTACCATGTAGAATGATTCTCCACTGCGAGCGCCGGTACCGCAGACAAACACAATGGGTTTATCCGCTGGTAGGGTTTTAATTTTGTCTTCGAGCAGCTCTACCGGGATATTAATCGCAGTTTTAAATGAACCGGTTTTAAACTCATCGGCATCGCGTACATCGATCAACATGATGCTCTCCGGATTTTTTGCGACAATATTTTTAAAGGTTACGGTATCAACGCTGCCCTCCTCTTTACCGTTTTTGAGCTGGGTCGAAGAAGCGGATTTGGCTGTTGCGGCAACCGTGGTGTCACCTTTACCGAAGGCTGCAACCCAGGCAGGATACCCTTCGGCAAATACTTTGACCTTGGTGTAGCCCAGGTCAAGGGCCTTTTCGGCAGACTTGTGGCTCAGGCGGCACTTCAAGCCACCGCAATAGAATACCAGCGGTGTGCTCTTGTCTGCCGGCAGCTGGTCTTGCATTTTGGCGAACTGGCTGTCCGGGATACTGAGAGCAGTTGGAATATGTCCTTTGTCGTACTTTTTACGCTTGGGACGGGAATCGATCAGAACCATATTGGTTTTTTTATCAATTTGTTTCTTGACCCAATCCGAAGATACGCCCGGGTAATTCCCGGCAACTTTCATATATTTGGGAAACCCTTCAGCAAAAACTTTGACGTTGGTATATCCAAGCTTTTCGGCTTTCGCTGCCGATTTATGACTGAGCTTGCATTTAAGACCGCCGCAATAAAAAATGAGCAGCGCGTTTTTGTCCGCTGGTAGCTTGTCGGTCATCTTGTCGAATTTGCTGTCCGGGATACTTACCGCCATAGGGATGTGCCCTTTGTCGTACTTAGCCCGTTTGGGACGGGCGTCGATGATCATCACATCTTCCGGCATCGGTACTTTAACTTGCGCCATCACAAAGTCGACATCAACAATGCTGTGAAACTTCCAGTCGGCCGGTTGGTCCGTTTTGGCGGCATCCGAAGCCTGGGCCTGGGTTGAGAATCCAAGACCCAATACCAGACACAGCGTTAAGGTTAAGACTGTTAATTTTTTTGAAAACATAGTTTTCTCCTTTCAGGCTTATATTTTGCTGCAAGGCCGTTCCGTTACCTCTGCAGCATTCTAATCGAATCCATCACTGCTCTATTTGCATTTTGCCGGTGTTGGCGAATCCGATGCATGCTCGAATAAATAAGTATAAATATCTGTGACCTGGGTATCATTCAGGTTGTTCCACTCCTCCTTACAGCCGAATTGAGCATAATCTTTACTGGTGAAAATAGCTTCCCACTCGGCCTGGGTCTTATCAGCCGGGCTAATGACGGGGGTCTTTGACTCAGCGTCACCGCGCTCAAAGCACGCTTTGTAAACTTTTCGATACGTGTATTTCCCTTTGCGCTTGTTGCCTTTGTCCAGAGCAAAGCCAGCACCAATTGTGGAAAATACAAAAAATAATGCCATTGCGGTAACAACTAACTTTCGAAACATGATTTCTCCTTTCTGATTGGTACAATCAATTTGGTTTATGTGGTTGACCAGTTTATTAAAATTTCAGATTTCTTGAGGTGCTATTTCAAACACCCCTTGTTAAGGAATTATCAATATAGCAAACCCTGTGCCAAAGACTTTCAGCCGCATTAAAAATTTAACCTGTTGAAATAATATCATATATTTTCATAAACTCTTTTGAATTGCGATTTGAGGAGGAAGGTGTTAACTTCTGTCAAGTTAACAGGCTAACACTTCAAACAGAGCATTTGCGGATTAAACCAAAATCAGTGGTACGGGCAATAAAAGAGTGAGACTGCACACCAAAACGCTTGGCCATGGCTCATCGGTGATGCCGAGCATTTTTTTAATTTTATAATTTTTACAACACATTAGACGTCTATTTATTATTGGATGATGATCCCTTGTTCTGAGCCGGGTTCTTTCAAAACAAAAAGGGCTTCGTACAAAAGCATTGGATAAACTTATGTTAGTTATGATGGCGAATGTCAGAAATATACCTGGAAAAATCAGATCAAATCGTTGTTTTCTTTGCATTTGCTAACAATGAGTGTTAAGTTAACACATCAAGGTTAACAGGATTAACAATTTGAGCATAACCATAAACACTATTTAATTGTACCCCCAACAATATTGATGTAATCAAGTAAATGCTTGAATCTGTAGATCTGGACGCAATCAGAGTCGAATTATTGTTGATTATTTTCGCTTTCTTGATATTGACCGATTCGCACGATTTGATCAGTGCACGAATTTTGCAACAAAGGAGCGCATGCTCATGGAAATAGGTAAATATTGGAAAACCATTGTCGATACGTTGCAAGACGGATTAATGGTTCTTGATCCAGCGGGAAACATTTTGGCAATGAACCCGGCGGCGGAGGAACTAACCGGCTATGCGGCTGATGAATTAGTCGGTCAAAATTGTCGTACCTTGAATTGCACCGGTTGTGAACTTTACGGACGGGGTCCCGGTGAGGAGTGGTGCGGATTATTTGTAAAAGGAAACGTCAAAGCCAAGAAATGTTTGATTTCCAAAAAAGACCGACGGTCTGTTCATGTTGTTAAGAATGCTTCTGTGCTCAGGGATTCTACAGGGCATATGATTGGAGCGGTGGAAACCTTTACCGATATCTCTGAAATTGTGCGCCAGCAGCAGGAAATCGTCACCCTGCGCAAAAGCTGTCGACTTGAAGATGAGCACCACGGGCTTTTAGGCGAATCACTACCGATGCAGCGGCTTTTTGAAATCATTGAAAATGTCTCCCAGACAGATGCGCCGGTTTTAATTCAAGGTCAAAGCGGTACCGGCAAAGAGCTAGTTGCCCGGGCAATTCATGAAGAAAGCCCCCGTAAGGAAGAACCTTTTATAAAGGTAAACTGCGCTGCCCTTAATGAAAATTTGCTGGAAAGTGAACTTTTTGGTCATGAAAAAGGCTCTTATACCGGGGCAGATCGAACACGAATCGGTCGTTTCGAAGCGGCCCACGAAGGCACGATCTTTTTAGACGAAATCGGTGACATACCACTTTCCACTCAGGTGAAACTGCTGCGGGTCCTGGAAGAAAAAGAAATCGAACGGGTCGGTGATCAAAAGCCGATTCCGGTAGATGTGCGGATTATCTCCGCCACCAACAAAGATCTCGAGAACCTCATCGCTCAGGAATTATTTCGTGAAGACTTGTTTTTCCGTATAAACGTGTTTCCACTCGAATGTCCACCTCTTTCTGAGCGACTCGATGATATCCACCTTATCGTTCAGAGTTTTATTGAACAAAATGCCGCAAAATCCAAAAAAAATATCGTTGGCCTGACGCCTGACGCCATGGAGACCCTTTTAACATATTCCTGGCCGGGTAATGTCCGCGAGCTGCGTAATGCCATTGAATATGCTTTTGTTTTGTGCTCGGGAAATTGGATTAATAAGGAACACCTTCCCCCCAAAATCACTGCTAACGGCAAAAAACTTTTCGCGAATCAGCTTCGAAAATCTGTATCATTGAAAGAAGGACGAAAGAAAATGATTGAAACGCTGCGTCAGGTCGGCGGCAATCAATCCGAAGCCGCTCGAATATTAGGTGTGAGCCGCGTAACGGTTTGGAAGCGGATTAAAAAATACGGAATTGATTTAAAGACAGAATTAAGGAAAATAGAGGCGACTTAGATTTTTACGGGTTTATGAAATAGTAGAATACGGATTTTGCTACATCAGTCCCCCTTTTTTTGCTATTGAATATTTTACATTTGGGATACACTATTACTAGATTGGCTAAAGTTGCGATTAACGCTACCCTGGCAACAAACTTAGACAGCCGATATTTTTCAGATTAGCATCTCGATTTGCAATCCGATATTTTAGATTGCTCTACCTAATACACAACTCCTCTAAATTTTTACCAATGTTTTCATCAGGCACGAAATGTAAAATCTTCACATCATGTGGATTGGATAGGTGAAACATACGATTCTCGTAAATTGTGGGTTTGGTCAGTAAATATTATAAAAGTTGACATCAACTAATAAGCTCTGTTACAAAAAAAGTTAATCAGATCTCTGAATGATAAAATCTAAATAAATTTAATCGGAAAGTTCAAGACTTAAGCAGAACCCATCTTGGGGGAAGGCTGGGGAGATGCATACTGTCTTAACACAAAAAGCCGAGTTGCCTATTGAGAGGTGCTTGGCTTTTTTGTTGGGGGAAAGGAGGGTATAATGGCGGTAAAAATTTTAATAAAACGCAAAATCAAAAACGGAAATATGAGAGCTGCATCAAGATTGGTTATTAACAATCGCAATGGGGCCATGAAACAATCGGGCTATATTTCTTCGGAAAGCTGGCGAAGCCTTGATGACACTGATCAAGTCGTAGTGGTGTCGATGTGGGAAAATATTGAAGCGTGGGAAACTTGGAAGAACAGCGAAACTCGAATAGCTAATGAAGCCGAATTTAAAGATTATATTGTAGGCTCAACAGAGTTCGAATATTATTCATTGGGACTTCCGTTGGATTAGCACCGCTCAGGTCTTTACCTATACTTAGAAATACGGGCTATTACCATTTTTAGTTGAATCCGTTTTGTTTTGAGTCGAATCCACTATTCACCTACAAGACAGGGTCAGCAATTGCTCCGCATATAAGATAATATCATTTCGATGGCTCAACCGAGCCCGATCTACATCAAATTTTGGATTATTTCTGATTTGTTTGGAACTTTATGTTCCCCCTGATAAAACAGCTCTATGGCAAGGGTATAAACTCTCCGGAAAACCGGATACGGGGAAACGGCGTAGACATATCCGTAAGGCTGAAAGGACCGACTGGACAGGAAGGAAGATAGGAAAAGAAAACGAATGAATTTTTCCAAAAAGAAACATCGGGTCAGACACATCAAACGCTTCGCTGTGATTAGCCGTATTATGGTAAAACACGGTCTTGGTGAAATCCTGGATCGGGTATTCGACCGTGACAGTGGCGGAGCCAAAGTTGGTGATGAAAAGTCCGTGTTCGCTGGCACGGTCTATCCTTCACCCCGGCGAATTCGCCTAGTTTTCGAAGAGCTCGGACCCACTTTCGTCAAGCTGGGACAACTGATGAGCATGCGCGCAGATATGTTCCCTGCGGAATACCTTGAAGAATTTAA
>JARFPZ010000147.1 GCA_029288035.1 Desulfosarcina sp. | reverse complement strand
TAGCTAAAATGCTGTACCCGTTGCGAAGGCCTATCTTCGTGTCTATATTCACTTGAGTTTCACAATCCTTGAAAGGTCGCACAATATCAGTCACTATGACACGAAGAAAGGAATATCAATACCAAGGTTAAGCGGTTCAGTTTAGGTAATATTAGAATACGGTTTTCTGTATAACGTCTAAAGTCGGAGGATACGATGTCAGCCAACCATCTCATCAATGAAAAAAGTCCTTATCTGATTCAGCATGCCCATAATCCTGTTGATTGGCATCCCTGGTCCGATGAAACCTTTGCGTGGGCGAAAGGGAAAAACAAGCCTATTTTTCTTTCCATTGGATACGCCACCTGCCATTGGTGTCACGTCATGGAAAAAGAATCTTTTGAAGACGAGGAGGTCGCCGGATATCTGAATGATACCTTTGTCTGCATAAAGGTCGACCGCGAAGAACGCCCCGACATCGACGCGGTATATATGGCGGCCTGCCAGATGCTGACCGGCAGCGGCGGTTGGCCGTTGAGTATTTTTATGACCCCGGATAAAAAACCTTTTTTTGCCGCCACCTATCTCCCCAAAAACAGCCGAGCTGGCCGGGCAGGTCTGATCGATATCTGCCGCCAGGTCAAAAAACTCTGGACGGACGATAAAGAAAAGATCGATAAATCGTCGGTCAGCATCGCCGCCCAACTGGATAGGGCGTTTGCCTTTGCGGCCGCAGATGAACCCGATGCGTCCCTGCTGGACCAGACCTATCAGAAAATAAAACCTGGGTTTGATCCCCGGCACGGCGGATTTGGTCCTGCACCCAAATTTCCGACACCACACCGGCTGCTCTTCTTGTTGCGCTGCTACCATCGCAGCGAAGACGCCAATGCACTGGAAATGGTAACAAAAACATTGACGGCCATGCGATTAGGGGGTATCTGGGACCATGTCGGTTTCGGCTTTCACCGCTATTCCACAGATGCCCGGTGGCTTCTGCCTCATTTCGAAAAAATGCTTTACGACCAGGCCTTGATTGCCTGCGCCTACCTTGAAGCCTATCAAATTACCAAAGACCCCTTGTTTGCCGCAACGGCCGAGGACATCTTCACCTACGTACTGCGGGACATGACCGCTGCGGAAGGCGCTTTCTACTCGGCCGAAGATGCCGACAGCGAAGGGGAGGAAGGTAAATTTTATGTGTGGTCGACGGAAGAATTCCGTCGCGTCCTGGGAGATGAAACTGCCAACAGGTGGGAGACGATTTTACGCTTGAGCCCGGAGGGAAATTTTACCGACGAAGCCACCCGTCAAAAAACCGGTGCCAACATTCTGCATCTAACGGCACCATTGAAAAATTGGGCGGAAAAGTTCGATTTAACCAAAGATCAGCTTGAACAGGACTGGGAAAATATTCGCGACCAACTATTTCGCGTCCGGGAAAAGCGGATCCATCCCCTAAAGGACGATAAAATCCTCACAGATTGGAATGGACTGATGATTGCCGCCCTGGCCATGGGGGCACGGATTCTAAACAAATCCGAATATGAGAACGCCGCCCGCAAGGCCGCCGACTTCATCCTCTCAAAAATGCGGGATCAAAACGGCCGGCTCTATCACCGCTTCAGAGACGGTGAACTGGCGGTGGAGGCCCACGCCAATGACTATGCTTTTTTAATCCACGGCCTTTTAAGCCTTTATCAGACAACTTATGATCTGGCCTTTGCCGAAGAAGCCCAAGCATTGCAGGAAATAATGATGGAACGCTTCTGGGATGAGGAAAATGGCGGTTTCTTTTCCACCCCCAATGATAGTGACGAATTGCCCGTACGCCCCAAGGAGTTATATGACGGGGCCATTCCATCGGCCAATTCGGTTGCATTATCCAATCTTGTGTTTCTTTTCAGGTTAACCGGTGACCCCAGTTGGCAGAAGCGGGCCGAGGCCCAAATTCGCGCCTTTGCCGGCACGCTGAAGTCTCAGCCCCAGGCCTTTAGTTATTTTCTGTGTGCCCTTGATTTTGCGCTGCGTCCGGGCCAGGACATTGTTATCGCCGGCGAATTACAGTCGACCAACACCCGTCAACTACTGTCGGCATTGAATCATAATTTTACCCCCAACAAGGTAGCCATTGTAAAATCAGGAACCAACGCCGAACGTCTGGCCAAGTTCGCCGGCTATACAGATGGTCTGCAGATCATAGAAGGCCAGGCGACCGCCCATGTGTGCCGCAACGGTTCCTGTACCGACTCGACCACCGACACCCAAACCATGGTCGATAAAATCCTGGGGAAATAAGGTGGAGGGATTGAAAATTGAAGATTGAAGAATGAAGAATGAAGATTGAAGATTGAAGATTTAAGGTATCGCTATGCTCTGTCTTTTAAAAATTGACAGCGTTCCACCAATATTCATTCATCTAAAGAACGCGTAAATATCCCAACATAATTCATTTAGCATAAAAGACGCTCAAAAAAATCCGTTAATGCTATGGACAACCTGGAATTTGAAACACTGACATCTGATGAATTCACAGAATACATGCAGGCGCATAAAGAAAAAGAATATCTGGTCATCGACGTGCGTCAGGCTTCGGAATATGAAGAGGGACATATTCCAGGGGCCAAACTCATGCCTCTCAGCGAGGTTGAAACCAAGCTGTTTACCCTGCCCGCCGATCGGGACCTGATTTTCTATTGCGCCAATGGCGGACGCTCCACTTGGGCGGCCTCCCTGGCCGGTGAAGGTGAGGTTTCCGATAAATCCGTTTATCATCTGATGGGTGGTATGATGGCATGGCAAGGCAAAACCTTGTCGGGTTATCCGAAAGTAAAAATTTT
The DNA here is from genome assembly GCA_029288035.1 of Desulfosarcina sp. Lineage (GTDB taxonomy): Bacteria > Desulfobacterota > Desulfobacteria > Desulfobacterales > JAFDCJ01 > JAFDCJ01. The sequence goes on along the minus strand of JARFPZ010000147.1, from coordinate 43,500 downwards.
TGACAAGGACCAATCTCTTAAAAACCTCCTGGCCACTGCCATGGATCTGGAAAAGGGTGCCTGGCGCTTTTATCAATATGCCAAGGAGAAGTACAGCGAAGATCCCATTCGTCTGGCTCTGGAGCAGGTCTCCATCGCAGAAAAGGCCCATGCGACGCTCATCTATCGGTTCTGGCAGAAATTTCAGGACAACCCACCGCCTTTTGATCGGGTCTATCAGGATCTAAGCGGCGAGATTCTGGAAGGCGGCCATAATTTTGAAGAGACCTGCCGCCAGCTGGATTCAGTTCAAAAACACGGTTGTACGGCTGTCATCGACCTTGCCATGACGATTGAATATTCGGCATTTGAGCTGTACCGCACAATGGCGGAACGCTCAGAAAATTCCGAGGCCCAATCCATGTTTCTGTCCATCGCCCAGGCGGAAAAAGCCCACATGCGCGCCCTGACCCGCGCTATTGACCATTGCCCTGAGCATAAAAAGTCGTGAATGCACATTACCCCAGTGTTGCAAACGAACGCCACTGTTGGCCTGAAAGGCGGCCAGTTTGACCGAGAAAGAAACCTCATTGGAACCTAAAAAAGTCAAAATATGCCAACTAAAGCAATTTTGACTGTGAGAGCGGCTTCCAGCCGCGAACCTGCAATTTTGGCTATAGAGCGATTCTTTTTCGCGGCTGGAAGCCGCTCCCACGAGAAATGGATGTTAAGTTAAGGACATTACCCCATGATTTCATTTAGTTCCATAGGAGGATAAACCCTGACGGAGTATTTGATACCCTTGTTTTTAGCAAAACCATCAATGAAAAAAATCCAATCTCTACGCGATTCGCTGATGAGCTGGTATAAGGCCAATCATCGCGACCTGCCCTGGAGAAAGGCCACCAATCCATACCACATCGGGGTTTCCGAGGTAATGCTGCAACAGACCCAAGTCACCACCGTTTTGCCCTACTACCGCAGGTTTTTAAAACGCTTCCCAAGACTCGAGCGCTTGGCCCGCGCCGATCTGCAGGATGTATTAAAGGTCTGGGAAGGCCTGGGATACTATGCCCGCGCCCGCAATCTGCACCGGGCCGCCGGCTTCATTTTAAATCATCACCAAGGCATCATACCCGACCGGTGGGATGATTTTCGCAAATTGCCCGGCGTTGGAGATTACATTGCCGCCGCCGTATTGAGTATTGCCTTTGAAAAGCCTTACGCGGTTGTGGACGGCAATGTCAAGCGTGTCTTGGCACGGTTGCTTTTGGAGGAAGCGCCCCTCAATAGATCGACATCGATTAAAATTTTTAAAGAAGCCGCGGACCGGCTGCTGACGCCTCGAGATCCGGGAACCTTTAACCAAGCATTGATGGAACTCGGCGCCATGGTATGCAAACCGCAACAACCGCTTTGCAGCGCATGCCCGATTCAAGGGCTGTGTCTGGCCTATGAAACCGGTCGGGTTGATGAGTATCCCAAAAAACTGAAAAAATCTCCAGCACCTCAGTTTAATATCGCGGTCGGGGTGGTATTTAAAAACAGCAGCGTATTAATCACCCGGCGAAAACCGGAGGGGTTGTTGGGCGGGCTGTGGGAATTTCCCGGTGGAAAGATTCAAAACCATGAAAAAGCCAAAGACGCTTGCATCCGGGAAATTAAGGAAGAGACGAGTCTTTCAGTCGGCGTTGATACGTATTTAGGCCGGATAAAACACGCCTACACCCATTTTAAAATCATCATGGATGTTTTTTGCTGTTCGTACCATTGCGGAAAAGTGAAGCTAAACGGCCCCGTCGACCATCGCTGGATAAAGCTTGAAAATCTCGATGATTATCCGTTTCCCAAGGCCAATCATAAATTTTTTCCATTGCTGAAGAAATTTGCAGCGACTGCACGTAAAGGGGATATTACAAAATCCGGACAAGCCGGGAATGATCTAAGATTGGAGATTGATAACCTCGCAAAAAGTTAATTCTCCCGCTTTACCGTCATTCCGGCGAAGGCCGGAATCAATTAAATTCAAAGGGTTCTGGATGCCGGATCAAGTCCGGCATGACGATTCGGTGACTTTTTACGAAACCGACAATCTTCAATCGACAATATTCATTCCCTATCATGCCTGACATCCTCCTCATCCAGCCGCCGATTAGAGATTTTTATCTCACAGCCAAGCGGACCATTCCGTATGGCCTGGCCTGTATCGCATCGACATTAATAAAAAACGGTTTTTCGGTGGAGATCCTGGATACGCTGGCCACCTCCAAATCGCGAGCTTGCGAGCTTCCTCCTGAAATGGATTATTTGCGTAAATATTACCCGCGGCCGGACAGGTCTGCTTTTGCACTGTTTCACCAATATCGACACTTTGGCTACAGCTTTGAGCACATCGGTAAATTGGCCAAAGCGTCCGGGGCATTTCTGGTCGGAATCTCATCTTTATTCACCCCCTACTTGCAGGAGGCGCTCCAAACAGCCGAGATTGTCAAAGCCTGCCACCCGAAAGGCAAGATTGTTATCGGCGGCCATCATCCCAGCAGCTTGCCGCAGTCGGTCATGGAATCCAAGGCAGTGGATTTTGTTATCCGGGGAGAGGGTGAGGTATCACTGCACCTGCTGGCAGAAGCGCTGAAGAGAGGCGGCGCCTATGATTCAATTCCCGGTCTTGTTTTCAGGCGCAAAGACGGCACCCTCCACATCAACCCGCCGGCAGGCATGAAACATCCCGACGACCATCCGTTACCGGCCACTGGTCTTCTCAATCAGCACTTTTACCGCCGCAATAAACGCGCCGCCATGGTCATCGTTGCCGGTCGCGGCTGCCCGATGACATGCAGCTATTGCAGTGTGGGGGCAAGCTTCTATCTTAATTATCGTAAAAGAAGCGTTGCGTCTGTAATCGATGAAATCCAGGGCAATATGAATCAATATGACGTCGGTTTTATCGACTTCGAGGATGAAAACCTCTCCCTGGATCGCCGGTGGTTTTTAAAACTGCTGGCTGAAATCAAGTGCCGTTTCAGCACGAACGAACCGGAGCTCAGGGCCATGAACGGACTGTATCCGCCGTCCCTGGACGAGGAAGTGATCCATGCCATGAAAGCCGCCGGATTCAGAACCCTGAACCTTTCACTGGGCTCAACCTCAGCCGAACAGCTCAAACGGTTCGGTCGGTCCGATGTCCGTGCGGCATTTGACCGGGCATTGAAACTGGCCGCAGATTACGGCCTCAATGCCGTGGGATATTTAATCTGCGCCGCGCCTTTTCAGCGTGCTGAGGGTTCAATTTCAGATCTTCTTTATCTGGCCCAACGGAGAGTTCTGGCCGCCGTCTCGATCTTTTATCCGGCGCCGGGCAGCAAAGATTATGATCTGTGTAAGAATCTGGGCATTCTGCCCGATCATTTTTCTTGCATGCGCTCCAGCGCGTTGCCCTTAGCCCACACAACCAGCCGGAAAGAGGGCGTCACCGTGCTCAGATTGGCTCGAATCCTCAATTTCATGAAATCCCTTATCGACCAGGGAATCGACATTAAGAAGGATGAACCCGCCGCAGACATCCGGATAACCGGCCCCGCCGACCGCATGGAGACAAGCAAACGGCTTTTATCCAAATTTTTAGGTGACGGCAAAATAAGAGGCGTTACACCGGAAGGCCAGGTTTTTGAACATCTCATATCGGAGAAGCTGTCCCATTTATTTCTGACCGGCTTGGCTGCCATCGACCTGCGGGGCTCACAGTAAGAAACCGATGAAATTAGGCCCTTAGTCCGTTTTTTTTGACAACATGCCGAAAAAAAAAATGAAGGTGTCAGGTGACAGTGTTCAGCGCCGCCGCTGGCCTATAAAGCGGCCAGTTTGATCGGAAAAGAAACGAATGAACGTCCAACGTCGAATAATGACAATGTCCAATGTTCATGCAAGCCAACGAAAGGTAGGGTGTCACAGCCATTTTCCCAATTTGAATGACGACACCTGAAGTTAGTGGCTTCGCTCCAATAAGAATATTGGAATGCTGGAATAGTGGAGTAATGGCAGCAGTATTCATCAGTTGTAACCTTTGAACCCAGAACTTGGAACCTCAAATTGAGTATAATCTTTATGGCTCATTGGTGGCTGAACTATCACCAAAACAGGAAGTCAACATGAAAAAACATATAGACCCGTGCATGCATTCAGCCGAACATATTCTCAACCAGACCATGGACAGAATGTTCAATTGTGGTCGATGCTTTAATGCCCATATCGAAAAGAAAAAGTCCAAATGCGATTATCGCTTCGACCGACCATTATCTCAAAGGGAAGTTCAAGAAATTCAAACCCAGGTCAACCAGATCATCGAAGCGGATCTGCCGGTAACCGAAAGATATATCTCCAGATCAGAAGCTGTGGCGACCTATAACACCGATAAATTGCCCGACAATACCGGTGACACCATCCGAATCGTTCAAATAGGGGATTATGATGCCTGCCCCTGTATCGGCCCCCACGTCAGATCTTCAAGCGAAATCTCAGGTTTTCAGATCACTTCCACCCGTTTTGGTAAGGGTGTTTTAAGAATCCGATTCAAACTCATACCAATCAGCAATTCCTAATGGGAAATGCTCTTGAAAAATCCGATTTCGTAATCATGTTAAAAGGTGAATCCAGCCAGTCACAAAAATAGACGGGAACCCTATTTAAGAAAGGAATATTACAATGAGCGTATTAGTAGCAAAAGAAGCACCGGATTTTACAGCCCCGGCCGTTATGCCGGAGGGCGCCATCAAAGAAGATTTTAAACTTTCAGATTTGAGAGGAAAGTATGTGGTGTTGTTTTTCTGGCCGTTGGATTTCACCTTCGTGTGCCCAACCGAGATTATTGCCCATAATAAACGCATGGAGCAGTTCAAAAGTCGCAGCGTTGAGGTCGTTGGTGTATCCATTGACTCCCAATTTACACATTTTGCCTGGCGCAGCACCGCCATCAATGACGGGGGGATCGGGGCGGTGGATTTCCCGATGGTAGCGGATGTGAAGCACGAGATCACAAAAGCTTATGGGATTGAACATCCGGATGGCGTGGCGATGCGGGCGTCTTTCCTTATTGACAAACAAGGTGTCGTACAACATCAGGTGGTTAATAATTTGCCCTTAGGGCGCAACGTCGACGAGATGGTTCGTGTTGTCGATGCCTTGCAGTTTACGGAGCAGTATGGTGAAGTCTGCCCCGCCGGGTGGAATAAGGACGAAGCCGGGATGAAGCCCACTGCCGAAGGGGTGGCGGAGTTTCTGTCTAAACACACCGACAAACTATGATTTTAGAGAGGAGTCCACGCATTAGCAGCCGGGCTCCTCGTATAACTCCCTTCATAAGCCACCGGTGTGGTTCAACTTGAGATCAATGAGTCACAATCACCCAGTAACGGTAGAACCTTTTCAATACTCACCGCCAGAGATGGTGGCTTAAGAAGGGAGTTATCGATAGATCAAAACAGCTGAAGACCTTGACGATAAACATCGGTAACCGTTTTGGGATCATCGGTGATGACGATGTTGTCTCGGATCCACTCCGGTGCCCTGCCCCGTCGGATCATTTCGTTAATCTGGTCATCGATCCCGTTCCAAAAATCACCGCCGCCCTCCGTGTCGAACAAAATTACCGGTACGGGATCCAGGATAGATAGCTTCATATTGCACAATGTGATGCCGAGCTCTTCCAGCGATCCCAAACCGCCAATGTTGAAAATCGGAAATGAAGCGATTTCGAACCATTTTTGCCGACTGTGACGGCAGGTTGCCTGAAAAACCTGACAAAAATCAACATCGGTTGTCATGGATTGATCGGTGATCTCCAGAAAATTGGCCCCGGAGAGAATCCCCCGCTCCCTTGCCAGGGTATTGGCCTGTTCCATCACCCCGCTTCCGCCACCGGTGACGATTCCGATGCGCTGCCCCCAAAATTCAATGAGGGCATCCAGGAGTTTTCCGAGTTTTGTCTCCCCTCTGGGTGAAAGTTTCTGATTGGATCCGTAAAATGCAAACAGCATTGACTTGTGAAAATCAGCGATCCGCTCCGGTGCCACAAAATAGCCAAGACCGTCACGCATGGTGTGTTTCATCAGGCGGTCATTCAGTCCCGATACCCAGTAGACTTCCAGGCCGAAGGCATAATATTCTTCCAGGCGATGGTGGTCCTGCTGGGATAAAAACGGTCCATGTTCGCAGGACGGTTCATAAAAATAGAGTGCCTTTAATTTCCCGTCGCAGGTCAGATTGATAATGTCGCGATGCTCGAGGATATTGGGAAAATATTTCATGATTAAATCAGCCGGATTTCGATCGAGGCTGTCTGCGACCCTGGACGTCGCATACACATGGGAGCACTCACTGTTGGGCGAAAAATCACTTCTGGCCAGCGAACACGTGGCCCGGGTCACATTGCAATCCTCTGAGGGGCCGTTTGCAAAGATTTCGGCCTTTTTTAACCCGTTGGCCTCGCCGACGGCAACCGCCACCGGTTTGTCTGAAAAATGACAGGTGGTCTTGCCGAAGCGATTAAAACGTCCCTCAAATTCGCGCATTTGACCATAGGTATAGAAACTGCTTGTCTGTGCGGCTTTTCTGCGCCGCAGACCGTTGCGGGACTTGGCGGCATTGTAAACCTTGGCCGATATCAATGGATTGACAATCGGATGATCACTTTGATTGACAATTTCTAAATAAATTCGAATGCCGCGGGTTTTAATGGGATCCAGCACGGTTGCCGGTAGGTTTCTGCCCAGGGCAAAACCACTTTGCAACACGACATAGTGCTCATTGAGATACATGGAGCAGGTTGTCACAACACCTTCGCCCGGCGCAACGGTCACTGAACGCATTGCATTGCGAACCTGATAGCGGTTGAGAAGCTCACGACCGTCTTCACGGAGTAATATTCGGCCCAAGGTTTCTCTGTCCAATGGCTCTCTAAACCGGCAAACGACTTTGTGGGGGGCAATTACAATACTGCCATCGCTTGAGATGGTGGTTGACTCCGGCAGCTTCAGCTCGGCCCGTTCGATGGCTGCCAGAACTTCATCCGAACTTAGCAGGGCCTGGGGATCACAGAATACCAGCCGTCCCACCGGCAGTCCCAGGGTAAAAAAGTCTTTAAACTCATCCAAGCCGGGGTAACCTGGAATAACGGCCGAAGCCACCAGGGTCAGGGTTATCATATTCCCTTGCAAACCGCCGGCATCGGGTGGATCGCACTTGATCTGTATGCCCAATCGAGCGATTCTGGAACGTTCACTGAATACGATGTGCTCCGGTCGATGCTTGAGTTCATCGACCAAATCCTGATTGAGACCGAAGATAGTCTGAAATCTAATCGAACGGTGGTTCATATCTAAAATTCTGGAAATGACCCCATCTTCCGATTGTAAAAGGCCTCGAAACAAATGGTTGTTCTTGGGTGATCTTGCCATAACTTCCTTTTTTCATACCTTTCCCCGGATAAACCGGGACAGGGGATATATTCAACCCTAGTGGGGTTTGGTCACGACCCTCATAAGCAGACCTTCAATATTATCATTGTTTTTTTGATTTCAAATGGAATCGGCTGGAATTCTGTGGCTTAATTATAATGACTTGGGAAGGGGTTACTGCGAGCTTTATTCAGAAACTGGTCGAAATAAAATAGGATTCACATGAATCATTCCGGACTATGGTCACCGAAAAGCTCTCGGGGGATCGCACAAAAAAGAAAACACCAAAACCATGTTAGACACCCGTATAGTCCAGTAGATTCTCGATGATTTCTATCAACGATTTATCAGCGTTGATCTCCTCTCTAATATGGTTTAATTTCATCTCCTTGGCCGTTATTTTGTCAAGCACCCATCCAAATCCCAATTTATCGAAAAATATGATCGTCTCCTTGCTCATTAACCGATTAGCCTCCGTTAACAATCGCGACTCCTTTCATTCAATTAATGCATCCACCTGTAATTTTATGATCTACTAATTGTGTATCGTCATTGCAGACGCTTTTCTTTAGCGAATTAGTTCCATCATTGCATTTTCAATTGACACAGGCTACAACCTCTTCTAATATTGCAGAAAATGATTATTTCCATAGACCATCAACTTGCCGAAGCGCCGCTGGGTCGCCGGCCGCGGGGATTGTTTATCATGGATCTCGACGGCACGCTGCTGCGTTCAGACCGAACAATTTCGAGCATCGATCTCGATGCCCTCGGAGAGCTCGGAAAACTGGGTATCATACGCACCATCGCCACCGGCCGATCCTTGTATTCCTTCAAAACGATTGAAATAGAGAATCTTCCGATTGATTTCGTAATTTTTTCAATGGGTGCAGGCGTCCAGCATCATGCGGGGGATAAGATTGTCCGCAAAGTTAGTTTAGAACGCCATGAAGTCAAACGAGCCTGCAATATCCTTAAATCCCAACGACTCGACTTTATGATTCACCAAACCATTCCCGACAATCACATGTTTAGCTATTTTCGATCAAACTCGGGGAACACTGATTTTGAAAGGCGTTTGCAGCTATATCGCCAATTTGCGGTTCCGTTAAATGAAGCGACCAATGGTTTCGGCCCGGCAACCCAGCTGCTGGCGGTAGTGCCGGCCAAAGACAGCCGTGCCGTTCTTGAAAAGGTCCGCAGCGAATTGCCTGACTATAGCGTCATCCGGACAACATCACCACTGGATGGAAAAGCCACCTGGATCGAAATATTTCCCGGTGCGGTTTCCAAAAGCCGAACCTCGGCCTGGCTGGCGGAGGAACTGAAAATCGACAAACGCGACATCGTGTCGGTGGGAAATGACTATAATGATCTGGATTTACTCGAATGGACCGCCAAGAGCTATGTGGTCGACAACGCTCCGGCGGATCTCAAAAACCGCTTTGTAGGCGTCGCTTCCCACAACCATGGCGGTGTGGCGGAAGCAGCTGGACGCTGGCTGGCAGAACAAAGAAGTACTTCGAATTAGGAGAGCTTATCCCAAAGCCTCTCAAGAAACGTAGCTATAACCGTACCATCAAAGCTAGTCCGTAAAGCCGTAATGAAACATCTCGTACTCCGTCTTTCCACCGAGCAATGCGTCTATTTTGGCCTGAATCGCCTGCCTTTCACCACTTAGCAGCCACTTTTCCCAGTCATCTGCCGACTGCCAGGTGCTGATGACCAAAAAGGTATCGGGCCGATCAGAACTTTTTAAGGTTTCCCCGGAAATATAACCAGGTTGGTTTGTGGCCAAGGCTCTCATTTGCTTGACAAGTGGAATCATCTCTTTGGCCTTATCCTCGGGGACCGTTCTCGTGATTAATATTTTTGCCGCCATTTGAACCTCCTTTGGTAAGGTACGCACACAAGTTGGCACCGCATGTTTTCATATCCTTTAAAAATCAACAATATTTGAGGGTAATACTCGATGAAGGCAGTCCAGCGAATTTAAACAGCTTAAAATAACCTATCGACGCGTCAAGGTCAATGTCTAAAAAGCGACTTCCTTCACCGATTCTTCGAAGATGGACAGACACGTATCAACCTCATCAGAGGTAACGCTCAGTGATGGGGAAAATCGGATGCTGTTTTCACCACAACCCAGCAATAGCAGGCCTTTCTCAAAACTCTTTTTGATGATGCGACTGCGCCACTTGGTGGCCGGTTCCTTGGTCTCACGATCCTTTACCAGTTCCACGGCTACCATCAGCCCCCTGCCGCGTACGTCTCCCATGCATTCGAAGCTCTTTTGCAGCGCAGTGAGGCCATTCATCAGCCGATCCCCTTGTTTGGCAGCGTTTTTCATCAAATTTTTCTCGAGCAGTTCAATGGTCGCTAAGGATGCCCGGCAGGAAAGGGGATTGCCCCCAAAGGTGGATGCATGCGAGCCGGCCTCCCAATTCATGATTTTAGCAGGAGCGATGGTGGCGCCGAGGGGTAACCCGGAGGCAATCCCTTTGGCCAGCGACATAATATCCGCTGTAACCCCGAAATGCTCCATCGCAAACATCTTTCCAGTACGACCCATGCCGGACTGAACCTCATCGGCGACGTACAGAATGCCGTACTTCTTAGCTATCTTGTAGAATTCCTTATGGAATTCCGGCGGCGGCACGATGTAGCCGCCCTCTCCCTGAATGGGTTCTACAAATATCGCTGCAACTTCCTCGGCCGGCACGGTCGTTCGAAATAGCGTGTCCTCAACCCAGTGTACACAGTGCAGGTTGCATTGGGGATAGGTTAGATTGTAAGCACATCGGTAACAGTATCCATAAGGGATATGAGTGATGCCCGGCACTAACGGATTATAATGCTTTTTCTGGATGGTTTTGCTCGCAGTGAGAGAAAGCGCCCCCATCGTGCGCCCGTGAAAAGCGCCGAAAAAGGCAATGTTCAATTCTCGTTTGGTGTGCCAACGTGCCAGCTTAAAGGCCGCTTCCACTGCCTCAGCACCGGAGTTGCCGAAATAAACCCTTTTGGTGCCTCTTCCGGGAGCCAGGGTCGCCAGTTTTTCGGCCAGGATGATCTGGGGTGTGTAGTAAAAATCCGTGCCGGACATGTGCAGCAAGTGCTTCGCCTGCATTTGAATCGCTTTGACCACCTGAGGATGGCAGTGACCGGTTGCGTTAACTGCGATACCGGCCGTAAAATCGAGAAAAATGTTATCGTCGACATCATGAACCCAGAGCCCTTTCGCCTTATCGACAACAAGAGGATAAACCCGCGTGTAGGAGGGGGAGACAAAGGACTTGTCAAGCTTGATTAACTCTTTTGCCCGTGGGCCCGGTAGGGAAGTTCGAATTTGCGGTGATTTCATTGGGGAGTCCTTTCTCGATTATAATTGATTTGCTTTTTCAAGACAACGCTCGGAAGAAGTGAGAATTATATCTCCACGGGGGGGCGCAAATTTCCCCGGCATGACTATATGATTTAATTACAAAAGCTTATCGCCATTTTTTACATACGTCAAGTATCGAATTGGGCATCGTAGTGTTCATCAGGATCAGATCAGACAACACTGCCATTATTTTCTCCAAAGCTTCCTCGCCGCTGTCAGCCGTGATCGTTTCGTACTTCTCGGTGGAAAATTTGACATCAAGTAATTTAACGTTCAAGTGAAAAGCGTTCACACTTTCTGAATCAACTGCGCTATTGACAGTAATGTTATCCACCAGATAGATTGGTTGTAGCGCTTTCTCGGTATAAAGGAGCCCCCTATGGCCATAAGGATAAACAACAGGACCACACTTCATCAAGGACGGGTATACAACCTGGTAACTGAAAATGTGACGTTAGACAACGAGGTCACGACGGATGTGGAATTTATCCAGCATCCGGGCGCCACAGCAATCATACCAATGATCGACCCCACCCATATCATCTTGCTCAACCAATATCGTCACGCCCTGCGAAAGTATATCTGGGAAATTCCTGCCGGAACCCTTGATCCCGGGGAATCCGTGATGAACTGTGCGAGAAGGGAGCTCATCGAGGAAACCGGTTTCTCGGCCGACCATTGGCACAGCTTGGGAGAGATAACACCGGTACCCGGCTATTCTGACGAACGCATTCACATCTTTCTGGCCACAGACCTGCAGTCGGCTGAAAGACACCTCGATGAAGATGAAATTATTCAAGTACATCGCGTCGCATGCGAAGACGCGCTTGACATGCTTCGACGGGGAGATATCCAGGACGCCAAATCTATTGCCGGTCTTTTTCTGGCATTAGATTGGTTAAAATTCAGAACTCTTGATGTGTCGTAAAATCTGATGAAACAGAAATGTCACAAATCGCCCCAATAAGACTGAATTTGGGCGAATCGTTCTGAATTTTATTTATTTTTGATATACAATAAAATAAACCAATTAAAATTTAGCCTAAATAAATGAGGAAATCAAAGCTTTCATCACCATTCCATCCGATTGGCACCCTTTTCATCGGACTTTTGATCGCTCAGGCGATTGCAACCATCCAGGTGTATCTTTCAAACCTTAAGCTGTTTGCCACTGTTTCGGCCGTAATCGCGGCCGGATATCTCGCAATACCCAATCAGCAGGTAATGGGCAGCCTGCAAACATTTGCATCGGCCTTTTATGGTGGTTTTTTTTTTAGCTTCACCATCGGAGCCGGCATCACTCTTGGAACCATGGCAGCAACCTGGGCATGGGACCGGGCTTTTCGCCGCCATCGATATATCCTATTTTTTTTTCTATCTGTCTGGGGGGGAAGCCTGCTTTTTGTCAACATCCGCGGATATAGCCTGATCCCCACCCTGTATTTTCTGATTATTCCGCCGGTTATTTTCAAGCTAACGGCAAAAAGGCAATCCAATACGGAGATCCGATGGAGCCGAATGCAGCAGCTGGTGCATGTCATTCCTATACCATTGCTGGCCCTGCTGTGGTTTACCCAATTTGACGAAACTATGTTTTTGGATTTGAGGGACAACCTGCTCTTATCCAATCATTGGGGACGAAAGTTCAGCGATTTCTATTATTCATATACGCTCTACCCCGCAGAAGCCTTTAAATCTCTGGATCAAAAAAATATCAAAACCTGTGCACTTGAAAATATTCAAACCCGATCAAGTCATGAGAACCTCAAAAGCAGGTTGATGGCCAGGGGTTATTTGCTGTTGCCGAATACCGCCACCATCGATTTGAAGATCGTTCAAAAGAAAAATAACCTTGATTTCCGATCCCGTCAGCGCCTGATTTTTCAGATCCCGCTCAATCAATTTTTATCGGATTCCCAGAATATACTGCAAAGATTCTCGCAGCAACTAGATAGCCACGCACTATTTCGACAAATTACCTTTTTATCATTGCTGCTTGGATTTCCAGTTTTAATTTATATGGTTCTTCATGCCGTCTTGTATTATCTGTTATTATTATTCCTTGGACGAAAAACGGCGGGCCTGACGGCATCGATCATGTGTTTGTTTATCGGCATTATCGTGTTGATCTATTTCCAATCAAACCGAAGTGATATCATCGATATTAAGGACATACCCCAAGCCCTGGAATCTGAAAATTGGCAAACCCGGGTATCGGCCTTAAAAACGATTCAACAACAGAAATTGAAGATTACCGATTACAAGGCATATCCGCAATTGCTCAAAAGCCAGCGACCCCAGGAGCGTTATTGGTTGGTGAAAACATTGGCGTACAGCCGAGGCCCCGGTACCTATGAGGATTTGTTGTCATTTTTAAATGATAAAAATACCAACGTCCGTTGCATGGCACTCTATGCCCTGGGGCTACGGAAAAACCCAAGCGCTATCAACCCGATTCTAGAGAGAATAAAACAATCCGATAACTGGTACAGCCAAACCTATGCGTATCATGCCTTGAGGTCCCTGGGATGGAAGCAAACAAATTCACCTTGAAAACCCTGGCGATATCAATCGCTGTGGTCCTTGCCATGGAAACTGTTTTTAGATTGACGCTCGCCGGCCAAACGGTATCACCGTTGCTGGCGCTTGGCATCACTCGCTGTATAGAAGCCGTTCTACTGGTTTTTATTGCCAACCGGTTTGAAAAAGATCCAAACGCAATCGGATTGTCCAAATCAAAACTGTATCCGGGATTAAAAAGAGGCTTGGTGTGGTCTGCGGGTTTTGGAATTGCCGCGGGTATTTTGTTTGCGGTATTGTTGGCTGCAGGCATAAATCCGCTGAAACTTGTCCATACGCCTTTGCCGTCGGCCCCCCGGCAAATTATCTTATTCTATCTTGTGGGTGGTGTCATCGGGCCTGTCTGGGAAGAGATATTTTTCAGAGGTTTCATCTTCGGGTTTTTTAGACGGTGGGGTCTCTATACGGCCATCCTGATCAGCACCGCGCTCTTTGTCTTGCCTCATTACGACGGAAGCCACCTTCCGCTCACCCAGATTGTCGGCGGAATCGTTTTTGCGATCGCCTACGAAAAAGAAAAAAGTCTGATAGTTCCCGTCACGATTCACTGCCTGGGGAACATTGCCATTTTCAGTCTAACGTTTCTTTCCTGAAATCCAATTTTCTGCTTTCGCCTTGCTCCACATTTTATAATTCGATCAATATCGTTAACAAACCAAAATTATTTCAAAAGTCGTAATCCTCTTATTTTTTACTTGACACCCACATGCATCTATACTTAAAATGGGGAGTAAAGTGGATAAATGTGGATAATATTGGTTAAATAATGTTTCGAGGCAGCTCATTTCATAAAATTGATGCCAAAGGACGCATCATCATTCCGACCAGATTCCGCGAGGTTATCAAAGCGAATGGTGACGACGGGGTTACTATCTCCCGAATGGACCGCTGCCTGGTGGCCTTTCCGTTTAATAAATGGCACGAAATCGAAACCAAAATACTCTCCATGGCCGAAAAAAGCGCAAAAATGCGTCGATTCCGCCGGGTGTTTATCGGCGGGGCCTTTGAATGTAACTGTGACAAACAAGATCGTATTCTCATTCCGCCCAGTCTAAGACAATATGCCGCGCTTGACAAGGAAATTGTTCTGGTCGGCGTGCTAGATCATTTTGAAATCTGGTCACGCGATAACTGGGAAAATGAAAATAAGGTCCAGGAAGAAGACATGCAGGAGGAGGAGGTCAGAAACGAAATTGCCAGGTTAGGAATTTGATTTTATGTCCTACCGACATATCCCTGCCATGCCGAAGGAAGTGGAATATTACCTTAATTGTCGGCCTGGAAAAATATGCGTCGACGGCACCCTCGGCGGTTGCGGTCACGCAAGGAAAATTTGTGATAATATTTTGCCGAACGGATTGTTGATCGGTATCGATCAGGATATGGATGCCATTGCCAATGCTGAAAAAATCCTGGCATCTTATACATCAAATATCCGCCTGTTTCACGACAATTTCATTCATCTTCCTGATATTCTGTCAGAATTAAATATTGCCGCGGTCGACGGGATTCTATTAGATCTCGGTATTTCACTCCACCAGATTAAAAACAGCGGCCGGGGATTCAGTTTCAGAGTGGACGAACCGCTGGATATGCGCATGAACAAGCGATCAGGGCAGCCTGCGGAGCGTCTCATCAACAATCTGGCCCGGGAAGATCTGCGAAACCTATTTAGAGACTACGGCGAGGAACGCTGGGCAAAACAAATCGCATATAAAATTGTAACCGCCAGAAAGCAGCAAAAAATTCGGACCACCAAACAGCTGGCGCAGATAGTCATTGATGCGATCCCCGGACATGTCTTGTCCAAACAAAAGATCCACCCGGCCACCCGGGTATTTATGGCATTGCGAATCGCGGTCAATCGGGAACTCGAGAGACTGAATGCCTTCATGGAACAAGCCGCGGATCATCTGAATCCCGGCGGTCGCCTGTGTGTGCTCTCCTTCCACTCACTGGAAGATCGTATCGTAAAACAGCGGTTGAAAGCTCTCGAAAGAGGATGCACATGTCCACCGCGGCTGCCCTTGTGCGTTTGCGGCCAAAAAGCGCAAATCAGAATCCTGACAAAGAAGGTCGTACGCCCTTCTGAAGAAGAAGTTAGCGCCAATCCCTTGGCGAGAAGCACTCGGTTGCGAGCGGCGGAAAAACTATAGAAAAAACATCTCTGCGGTGAAATCAACTTGAAGTCTATGAGAAAAAAAAAGACACGCAAACAGCGCAACCCAAAAGTCACCGCAATTTTTCTTTGTTTGATGTTTGTTTTTATTGCGGAGCTTTTTTTTTACACCTGGTGCAGGGTGCAAAGCGTTCGCATTAAATATGAAATTACCCGGCAAACGGCTCGGATAGGGCAACTGTCTGCCATGCAGGACAACTTAGAAATTGAAATTGCCCGTCTGAAATCACCCTCGCGCATTGCGAAAATAGCCAAAACGCAGCTTGGTCTCGTTACGCCGACTTCGAAGCAGATGTTCTTAATGCCCTATAGAAATTGAATAATGAATATCAAAAATAAATATTTCAGGTTTCGGATCCTGCTTGTGGGCGCTTTATTTATAGTTTTCTTTGCCCTAATCGCTGCCAAGGCAATTCATCTGCAGATTTATCGCAGCCCGTGGTTATCTCAAAAGGCATCCGGCCAATACCAACACTCGTTAACCACATCCGGTAAACGCGGCATCATTTATGATCGCAACCTTCGACAAATGGCCGTCAGTATTCATGTGACATCTATTGCCGCCTATCCGCCCCGCCTAAAAGAGACCAAGGTAACCGCCAAAGTGCTGGCCAATATCTTAAATTTGGACGCTGTTAATATCAAACGCAAACTGGCGGCAAACAAACCGTTTGTTTGGATCAAACGCCAAACGACCGCCAAGGAAACCAGGGCGGTAAAGGACCTTCAGATTGCCGGGATCGATTTCGTCACGGAATACAACCGTTTTTATCCCCATACGACTCTGGCTGCCCAGGCACTGGGATTTACCGGGTTGGACGGGGCCGGTCTTGAAGGCATCGAATTTTATTATAATCAGCACCTTAAAGGAGCCAATAAAAATTTTACGGTATTCAAGGACGCTCTGGGTAACAAATTCAGTGCTGATTATGGTCCGCCGGCAAACAGCCGAGGCCATGATCTGATTCTGACCATCGACGGCAACATCCAGTACATAACCGAAAAAGCCCTTGAAGAAGCGGTGGATCGATATTCGGCACTCTCGGCCCTTGCAATTGTTATGCAGCCTGGCACCGGAGCGATTTTATCCATTGCTCATTATCCGTTGATCAATCCGAACACCTACACCCAATTCGATAAATCCCTCTGGCGCAACCGGGCCGTCACCGATTCATTTGAGCCGGGCTCAACCATGAAAATCTTCAGCGCTGCGGCCGCTCTGGAAAATGGTCCAACAACGGCCGGCAGCCTTTTTTATTGTGAAAACGGTGCCTACCGCATCGGGAAAAACGTTGTCCACGACATTCACAAACGCGGGTGGCTGTCGTTACAACAAATTGTAAAGTATTCAAGCAACATCGGTGCTGTAAAAGTCGGCGAAAAGGTCGGCGCCAAGGCGCTTTACCTCACGTTGCGCAATTTTGGATTCGGCCGTAAAACGGGCATTGACTTCCCCGCTGAGACATCCGGCCGTCTGTCCAATTATTCACAGTGGTCGAAGATGGACACCGGTGCCATTTCCTTTGGCCATGGGGTTTCCGTTTCGGCAATCCAAATGGTTTCGGCGGTATCAGCAATTGCAAATGACGGTATTCTCATGAAACCTTACATTGTGAGCCAAATCAATCAAAACGACGAGCCCGTAAAGCGATTCAAACCACAAAAAATCAGACGAGCCGTTTCCGCCCGCACTGCTAAAATAGTCAAAAATATTATGAAAACAGTCATCACAGAAGGCGGCACCGGTGTGAATGCTGCCCTCGACGGATATTCCGTTTGCGGTAAGACGGGTACCAGCCGGAAACTTGATGAGACCGGCCAATACTCGCACAACAGTCATACGGCATCGTTTATCGGGTTTGCACCTGCTGACAAACCGGAAATTGCAATTTTGGTGGTGGTCGATGAACCTAAAGAAAAATATTATGGTGGTATCGTTGCAGCCCCGGTATTTAAACAAATCGCTCAGCAAACGCTGAACTATTTAAACGTGCCGCCAGATAACGACACCACAAAATTCAGAGTGTTTTTGGTCAGAGAGGCCAACGGGTGAAGCTTACCACCCTACTTAAAGCGATAGGCACATTTAGGATATGTACGTTGGATGCAGAGCGTAGCGCACAAAATGCAAAGAGTAATGAAGGCGAACGCCATGCGCCATGCGCCATGCGCCATGCGGACTTGCCGGATTCGGACATTGGATCAATTCACTACAGGGCCCAGGAGGTTCAACCGGGCGGTATGTTTGTCGCCATCATTGGGCAAAATGCCGACGGCCATGATTTTATGCCTCAGGCTTTTAAAAGAGGAGCTGCAGCAATTATCACTCAAAAAGAACCTCCTCAGCCCTTCCTAAATGAAATCCGTGCTGGATCCCCAAAAACCCGGCCGATCATCATCCGGGTGCCCAATACGCGCCAAACGCTGGCCGATCTGGCAGCCTGTTATTTCGGCCATCCGTCCAAGGACATGATTCTGGTCGGCATAACCGGTACCAACGGTAAGACCACCGTCGCCTATTTAATCGAAAGCATTCTGCGCCAGGCCGGTTTTAAGGTCGGTGTGATTGGAACCATAAATTATCGCTATGGGAACAAAACATTTGCCAATCCGATGACGACGCCGGAATCTCTTGACCTGCAGAGGATTCTAACGGAGATGCGACGGGCCGGCGTCACCCATGTGGTGACGGAAGCCTCGTCCCATGCCATGGATCTATACCGTATCAAAAACTGCTGGTTCGACGTGGCTGCCTTTACAAATTTGAGCCAGGATCATCTCGACTTTCATGGCGATATGCAATCGTACTGGTCCAGCAAAAAAAGATTGTTCACCGAGTATCTCAGCGGAGGGCCGAAGAAAGATAGTGCCTCGGCTGTCTTCAATTGCAACGATGCCCGGGGCAGAGAATTGGCAGATTCGCTGCCGATGGCGGTGGTCAAAACAGGATCGGCTCGCGACTGCGAAATAAGGTCCGAAAACATTCAATCCAATTTAAATGGCACCAATGGGAAGGTTGCCGGCCCAGGGGGGAGTTTTAGTTTCAAAACTCCCCTCGTGGGGGCCCACAATGTAGAAAATATTCTCAGCGCCGTCGGTGTCGCAACGGCCCTTGAGATTGCGTCCGATACGATTAAAGCCGGGATTGAAGCATTATCTGTCATCCCCGGTCGACTGGAGCCCATAGATAACAGCACCGGACGATTTGTGTATGTGGACTATGCCCACACACCGGATGCTCTGGAAAATGTTGCATCGGCGTTAAGGGGGATGGCCCCGGCCCGTATTATCTGTGTTTTTGGATGTGGTGGCGATCGGGACAAAAAAAAGCGTCCCTTGATGGGAGAAATCGTCGCCCGGCTTTGCGATCTGGCAATCGTCACCTCCGACAATCCCCGCAAGGAAAATCCGATGACGATTATCGATCAAATTATACCCGGAGTCAGGCAAATCAAGGCTCTCGAATATTCAACAATGGATCTGATGACCGGGTTTAAGGCCAAGGGATACACGGTCGAACCCGATCGTCGCCGTGCCATTGAGCTGGCAATTCTCACATCTCGGCCTGGCGACGCCGTACTGATAGCCGGCAAAGGCCATGAGACCTATCAGATACTGGGCACTACCGTCATCGACTTTGATGATCGGGAGGAAGCCAGAAAGGTGCTGCAGGCAATTAGTTAACAGACAATGGACGACAACCAATGAACCAGACCCATCCCCTAACCTGGACAGCCGAGGAAATCATGGAAGCCACCGGGGGTGAGCTTCTATGTGGAGATCTGCGCCGTTCTTTCTCAGGGGTATCCATTGATTCGCGCAATATCTCTGCCGACAACGTTTTTGTGGCCATCACAGGGGAGATCCATGACGGCCATGCCTTTAGTTCAACTGTCATCGATCAGGGGGTCCGTGGCCTTGTCGTCAGTCGCCGAAAGGCGGTTCAGATGCCCCTGCCGGCCTGGAAAAAAAATAAAATTGCCTGCATCGCAGTTGAAGACACAACCCGCGCATTGGGAGATATGGCAGCGTTTAACCGTCTGAGATCCCATGCATCCGTGGTCGCCATTACGGGGTCCAACGGAAAAACCACTACCCGTCAAATGACCACCATGATTCTGGAACGACAGTATAACACCCTGACGGCCATTGGAAATTTCAACAATGACATCGGGTTGCCGTTAACCTTGCTTGGTTTATCAAGCGACCATCAGTGGGCGGTTCTGGAACTGGGCACGAACAATCCCGGTGAAATTGCAAGGCTGGCCGAGATATGCTCACCGGATATCGGCGTCCTGACCAATATAGGACCGGCGCACTTGGAAGGATTGGGATCCATTGAAGGCGTCATGCAGGAAAAAGGAGATCTCCTCAAAAATCTCGCGCCCAGCGCCAAAGCGATTCTTAATGCAGATGATCCACGAGTGATTCAATTGGCTGCAAAAACGAAAGCCGACGTGATTTTCTATGGGCTGTCCCATGAAGCCACTATCAGGGCCGAAGATGTTGATGAAACCAAGGACACTATTTCTTTTAAGTTGCTCTTTGCCGGGGAAAGCATCCCGATCCATTTAAATACTCCCGGCCGTTTTATGGTTTCCAATGCTCTGGCGGCAGCGGCCGTGGGCCATCAAGTCGGTCTTTCTGGCAAGAACGTTAAAACCGCTCTCGAAGCATTTAAACCGGTTGCCGGCAGAATGAACATCCAACACCTGCCAGGTGATATTCACCTTATCGACGATACCTACAACGCCAACCCTGAATCCATGAAAGCCGCCTTTGCTATTCTCAATACCCTGCGTGCCGGAGCCAGGGGCATTGCTGCGGTCGGCGATATGCTAGAACTGGGCGCCCAGGCGCAATCACTGCATCGCAATCTCGGGGCTGATGCCGCTCGCTCGGGAATTAGCCGATTATGCGCTCATGGCGAGTTTAGCGCCGCAGTCAGAGCCGGTGCCCATGATAACGGGATGCCGCCGACGGATACCTTTGAAGGTACCCATGAGGATATCGTTGAAGACCTGAAATGTCGGTTGCAACCCGGTGACTGGCTGTTGGTCAAAGGTTCCCGCGGGATGGCCATGGAGAAGGTGGTCCGAAAACTTCAGGAGTGGTGCGAGGAATCTGATGGTTAGGGACTTGTGAGACTAACATCATTACTCATAAATTTCGGATTTCAGAATTTGGATTTATTGAGAAACCGGAAAGCAAGGTTGTAGAAGTTCAATCACGGATAATTAAGATACATGCTCTATCATTTATTATATCCATTGCATACGACATTTTCCGTTTTTAACGTGTTTCGCTACATCACGTTCCGGACGATCTATGCCAGCTTGACGGCCTTTTTCATCTGCTTTCTGCTGGGGCCGTGGATGATCCGCAAGCTGGGCGCCATGCAGGTGGGTCAATATATCCGGGACGACGGACCCAAGACCCACCTGGACAAGGCCGGCACGCCGACCATGGGTGGGACGCTGATCATTATATCCATTATCGCATCCATTCTTCTTTGGAGTGATTTGACCAATTATTTTGTTTGGATCGTATTGTTTGTCACCATCGGCTATGGAACCATTGGATTTATCGATGACTATCTGATGCAAGTCAAAAAACAAAGCAAAGGCTTGACTGTTCGCAAAAAACTGGCCTTGCAAGGGATTGTCGCCTTGGTCACTAGCTTATTGGTATACGCCAGTCCGGATTTTTCAACCCAGGTCACCATACCGTTCTTTAAAAATATCTCCCCGGATTTTGGTTGGGGTTACATCATTTTTTCAGCTTTTGTCATTGTGGGGGCATCCAATGCCGTCAATCTTACGGACGGGCTCGATGGGCTGGCCATCGGCCCGATGATCATTGCAGCGTCGACATATATGATTTTTGCCTACGTGGCCGGCCATGTCAAAATTTCCGACTATCTACAAATAAATTATGTGATTGGAAGTGGTGAGCTATCGATCTTCTGCGGCGCACTGGCCGGTTCCGGCCTCGGATTTTTATGGTTTAATGCCTACCCGGCACAGATCTTCATGGGAGACGTTGGTTCTCTCTCCCTGGGCGCATCTCTGGGAACCATTGCCGTCATTACCAAACAGGAGATTTTACTGCTGCTGGTCGGTGGGCTGTTTGTCATGGAAGCCTTATCCGTAATTTTCCAGGTCGGTTTTTTTAAAATGACCCGCGGTAAAAGAATTTTTCGCATGGCACCTTTGCACCATCATGTTGAATTAAAGGGCTGGCCGGAACCCAAGGTAATTGTCCGCTTCTGGATCATCGCCATCGCTTTGGCCCTGCTGGCCATGAGTACCTTAAAATTAAGATAGCCGTATGCCAAATTCCGACCGCCTTCGCCCTTGCTCAGGCCTTGCCCTCCTGCTGGCAAGGGCGGGGCGGTCGGTTTGGACAACCTAGGCTAGTAGAAGGCTCACAGATTCATAATTCACTTTTGCCGTTAAAATTGCAGCCTGATTAATCGGTTTCAGGTGTCAGACACCGGAAATGCTGTCCTTGAACACTGAACACTGAAACCTTGACACGTTATCACTCTCAAAAGAAGGGCAAATCTTAATTTAGGTGATGTTATTTCGGAATCACCATCATAGTTAACTATGGAGCTTGCAAAAAAAACAATTATTGTTGTCGGACTCGGTTCAACCGGGATCGCTGTCGCCCGCTTTCTGAAAAATAGGGGGGCAACGGTGATTGTAAGCGACCAGGCCGACGAAGAGACACTGGGATCTCGGGCACAAAGAATCCATGAAATGGGCATTGCCATGGAGTTGGGCCATCATAGAACTCAAACCTTCGAACGAGCGGATCTTGTTGTCCTGAGCCCGGGCGTTTCCCACACGCTTGAGCCGGTTTTGCGGGCCAAGGAACGCGGTGTACCGGTCATCGGAGAAATTGAACTGGCCTCACGGTTTATCAAAGAGCCCATTATAGCGATCACGGGTACAAATGGTAAAACCACCACCACGGAAATCTTGGGCAGCATGCTGATACGCTCCGGTTTCAATGTTTTCGTGGGTGGTAATATCGGCAATCCGCTGATCAGTTACGCTGACGGCGAGCAAAAGGCGGATTTCATCGTTGCCGAAATCAGCAGCTTCCAACTGGACACCATCGACACCTTCAGACCACGAATCAGCGTCTTGCTGAACATCACAGTCGATCATCTGGACCGCTATTCGAGTGTTGACGCTTATGCCGCATCCAAACTCCGAATTTTTGAAAACCAGCAACCGAGCGACCTCGCCGTGTTAAACGGCTCGAACCCTTTGGTGCGTTCCCTTACCGCGCCGCTAAAAATCACAAAATTATACTATGGATCACTCAACAGCGGGGAACTCGGCGCGGTAAATAACGGAACCCGAATTCGGTTTCGCTTCAAGGAATCCAAGCGACGAGACAACAAAGGGCCGCTTGCGCATTTAGCATCCTGCGATCAACGATTTTTGAATGTGTCCGATTTCAATCCGATCGGCCGGCATAATCTTGAGAACGCCGCCGCCGCAGCGCTGGCAGCTCTGGCAGCCGGCGCATCGCCGGATACCGTCCAGGAAGCACTGAACCGGTATCAGGGTGCGGCCCATCGATTGGAACATATCGACACGCTGCACGGTGTCGATTTTTACAATGACTCCAAGGCAACCAATGTTGATGCCGTCATCAGAGCCGTCGAAAGTTTCAGCAAACCGCTGGTTTTGATCATGGGCGGCCTCGATAAAGGTAGCAATTTTAAAGCACTCAGAGAGATTTTGCCCCGGCATGTCAAAAAGCTCATCGTCATGGGCAGAGCAGCGGCTCGCATTCAATCCGCTCTGGGAGATACGATACCGACGACAGCGGCGGTCTCCATGGCGGATGCCGTCAAGCAGGCCTATCGGGTTGTCTCTCCGGACAATGTCATTTTGCTGTCCCCCGGCTGTGCCAGTTTTGACATGTACGACAATTATGTTCAACGTGGTGAAGATTTCAAAAAAACCGTCGAGAATTTTAAA
Source organism: Desulfosarcina sp. (assembly GCA_029288035.1). Taxonomy (GTDB): domain Bacteria; phylum Desulfobacterota; class Desulfobacteria; order Desulfobacterales; family JAFDCJ01; genus JAFDCJ01. Next base: position 19,926 of record JARFPZ010000147.1, on the reverse strand, counting down.
TTGCAGTTATCATGAGCGCTAAAAAGCAACAAACACATAATACGGCCTATGACATTCAGCTGCTGTTTCCGGTGCTATTTCTGGTTGGAATCGGAATCGTCATGGTTTATAGCGCCAGCTCCGCCGTAGCCTTGAAAAAGTTCGGCTCGGATTATTTGTTTTTAAAGAAACAGGCCGTTTTTGCCCTGGTGGGGATTATTGGTCTGGTGATCTGCCGGCATTTTCCCTATCGCTGGTATCGACCGCTAGCCTACCCGTTACTTGCTGTGGCCCTTCTTTTGTTGATTGCGATTCAATTAACGGACTTCGGATTTTCGGCCGGCGGCGCTGCGAGATGGCTGCGTTTCGGACCCTTTTCGTTTCAGCCGTCTGAATTTGCGCGGTTGGCCATGGTGGTGTTTCTGTCTTATTCGCTGGAAAAAAAAGCGGAAAATTTAAAGGCCTTTTCAATCGGATTTCTGCCCCATATTCTTGTCTTCGGGGCGTTTGCTGTCTGTATTTTCAAGCAACCCGATTTTGGATCCATTATTATTCTGGCAGTGCTTACCTGGCTGATGATGTTTGTCGGCGGCGTTCCCTGCCGTCATCTGTTCACCTCGCTGATCGCCCTGCTGCCGGTGGCGTATTACTTTCTAATCAACGCCGAGTACCGGGTAAAAAGAATTTTGAGTTTCCTCGATCCATGGCAATACCCGGCAGCCGAAGGCTACCAGGTCGTCCATTCTCTAATGGCCTTCGGCACCGGTGGCTTATGGGGCACAGGGATCGGGAAAGGTCATCAAAAGTTATTTTATCTTCCCGAGCCCCATACGGATTTCATTTTTTCCATTATCGGTGAAGAGATCGGACTGGTCGGCGTTCTGATTATCATCGGGCTTTACGGGCTGGTTCTCATGAAAGGTATCCAAATAGCCTGCCATGCGCCCGATACATTTGGATCCTTACTGGCCTTTGGGCTGACCGCGGCCATGGGCCTTCAAATCTGTATCAACATGGGAGTCGCTTTAGGCCTGTTGCCGACCAAAGGACTCACCTTGCCCTTTTTAAGCTACGGCGGGACCTCTTTGTTGCTGAATATGGGATCCATTGGGATTTTAATGAATATAAGTGCAAGCACCAAAAAATAAGAAAACTATCTTTCAATGTTTAATAAATCGACCTACGAAATATTCAGCTTTCAACTTTTAGCTGCAGGTCCCAATGCTTCTGAAGCATCAAGTGCTGACCATAGTGATTCCGGGCAACCATTCAGTCGCCCGCTCCGCATCGTTATCGCCGGCGGCGGCACCGGTGGCCATCTGTTTCCTGGAATTGCGGCTGCCCAGGAGTTCGAGGCCCGCAATTCAGCCACTAGAATCCTTTTTGTCAGCACCGGTAACCCGCTGGAAAGATCGGTGCTGTCGAAAACGGGGTATCCGCTTCAAACGATCACAGTTGCCGCCATTAAAGGCCGGGGGTTGTGGAACCAGGTCAAATCGGTTGCCAATATACCCAAAGGTATTCTGGAAGCGAATCGGATCCTAAAAAATTTCTCCCCGGATTTGACCATCGGCCTTGGCAGCTATTCCGCCGGGCCAGTGGTTTTCGCGGCTTGGCTGCGAAAAATTCCCATTGTAATCCATGAGCAGAATATACTGCCGGGAATTACCAACAGGATTTTATCACGGTTTGCGAATCGGATTTACATTTCCTTTGAAAATACCAAATCCAATTTAGATTTGCGCAAGGTACGGTGGACGGGCAATCCGGTACGACGCGAACTTTTAGAATATTGCGATCGTGATGCCCAAGAAAAAAAGGAGGATGCCGGCAACAGGCCTTTTACCGTCCTGATCATCGGCGGAAGTCAAGGGGCCCACCGAATAAATATGGCGGTCATAGAAGCCTTGAGACACCTCAAGGATAAAGATCGGCTGCATTTTGTCCATCAGACCGGCGATGCGGATGAACAGCAGGTCAATGAAGCATACCGCCGGTACCATATCCAATGCACAGTGCAGTCGTTTTTCGATAACATGACCGAGCTGTACAGCCGGGCCGATCTTCTGATCTGCCGGGCTGGTGCAACTACGGTTGCTGAAATCACGGCCCTGGGAAAAGCGGTTATTTTTATCCCTTTCCCATACGCGGCGGATGACCACCAGATGCTGAATGCCGGCAGCCTTTCGGATCATGGTGCGGCTGAAACAATCATCGAAAAAGACCTTAGCGGCCAAATCCTCAGCGAGAGGATCGCCTTTTATGCCGCTCACGAGGAGGTTTTAAATGACATGGCCGCAAGGGCCAGGCGTTTCGGCAAGCCGGATGCGGCCAAAAATATCGTGGATGACTGCTACCGGCTGCTGGCGGCATGATTCAGAGATCAGATTACAGAAGACAGAATACAGATCACGGAAGTTGGACGCTATGCGCTATGCTCATTTTGCCCGTAACCCTGAACCCTGAACTCTGAACCTTGAACCCTGAACCTTGAACCCTGAACCTTGAACCCATAAATATGTATCAAAAAAAATATCACATCCATTTCGTGGGAATCGGCGGCATCGGCATGAGCGGCATTGCGGAGCTACTTCTCAACCTGGGCTATAAGGTATCCGGGAGCGATCTCCAGACCTCCGAAATTACCAAACGACTAAGAGATTTGGGCGGTACGATCTTTGACGGGCATGACGCAGATCAGATCAGCGGTGCCGATGTGGTGGTAACGTCGTCGGCCGTCGGCCGTGATAATCCTGAAGTGCTGGTCGCCGAACGCGACTCGATCCCGGTAATTCCCCGGGCAGAAATGCTGGCCGAGCTCATGCGCTTAAAATACAGTGTGGCCATTGCCGGTGCTCACGGTAAAACGACCACGACATCGATGGTCGCCTCGGTATTGGCACAAGGGGGCCTGGATCCGACAGTCGTCATCGGCGGAAAGCTGAAAGGTATCGGATCCAATGCCGTTCTGGGCAAAGGAGACTTTATCGTTGCAGAAGCCGATGAGAGTGATGGCTCATTTTTGAAATTCTCACCTGCCATCGCCGTGGTGACCAATATCGATCGTGAACATCTTGATTATTATCAGGATTTGGAAGCCATCAAAGCGGTCTTTTTAGACTTCATCGACCGGATACCCTTTTACGGTCTGGCAATACTTTGTCTGGATAACGAATCGATCCAGGACCTAATTCCGAAAATCAAAAAACGGTATATTACCTATGGCATGAGCTCCCAGGCCGATTTTCAGATTAGAGATGTGGTATCTGAAAAACGCCGCAGCCGCTTCAGCGTTTACCGGCAGGGTCAGAAGCTCGGTCGAATCATTTTGAATCTGCCGGGAATTCACAACGTCTACAACGCAACCGCCAGCATTGCGGTGGGCCTCGAGCTGGATGTACCCATGGATGCCATTGAAAGTGCCCTTCAGACCCTCGAAGGGGTGCAACGCAGACTTGAAATCAAAGGAGAAATAAACGGCATTACCGTGGTGGATGACTACGGACATCATCCAACTGAAATTAAAACCACCCTTCAGGCGATTGAAGAGTGCTGGCCGGACAACCGCAAAGTGATCGTTTTTCAACCCCATCGCTACACCCGGACCCAGGCATTGTTCGATGACTTCACCCGCTCATTTTACCAATCCGATGTCCTGCTGGTGTTGCCCATCTATGCCGCCGGAGAGCAGGAGATCGAAGGCCTGAGCGGCCGCAAATTGTGCGAAGGTATCAAAGCTCACGGACATAAAGAAGTTTTTTGTTCAGATGGCAAGGAAGATGTCATCGCTTATCTAAAGGAAAATTTAAAACCGGGAGATGTCTTGCTGACCTTGGGTGCCGGCGATGTCTGGAAAGTGGGTCCGGACATATTGAAAGCGCTTTCAACCTAATTACGACAAAGACACATTTTTATAAGAATATGTTTGGACGCAAAAAACCACGAAAAAATCGACGTAAAGGCAAAAAAACCAAGCAAAGGGCTAAATTCATAGGCCTCGTCCAGCTGGCTTTCAAATTGATCGTGGCAGTGACATCCGTAGCGGCCGTCACCACCTTTTTCATCCTGATTCATGACCTTTTGACCCAGTGTGACTATTTCGACATCAGCCACATGACCATCGAAGGTACGCAACGCTTGTCGCAAAAAGAAATTGCACAACAGGCTCAAGTCGGCAAGGGAATGAATATTCTGGCGGTGAATCTATCGCTGGTCCGAAAACGGCTGCTGGCCCACCCCTGGATCGCAGAGGCCGGGGTCAGCAGAGAGATACCATCCGGATTGAGCATCTGGATCAAGGAACATTCGCCCTTGGCAGTGGTCGATGTGGGAAAAAAATTTCTAATTAATCATTCGGGTAAAATATTCAAAACTTGGGATACATCCGATCCGGCCGATCTACCGGTGGTCAGGGGCCTCAACGTATTGGATCTGCCCCCCGTATCCGGACAGGTCAATCCGGCAAAGGGCGACATTGCACGCAACCGCACAGCACCCTTTGAAGCAGTGATGAAGGTCTTGCGGCTGGGCATAAAGCAAGGAAGCATACTGCCCAATCGGTCTATCAGTCAGATATGGGTGGACCGGCAAATCGGTCTCACCTTGCACGCTTTTGACCGGATCAAGACCATCAATCTTGGCTATGACGATTATGACGGCAAATATAACATGCTCGCAAAGTTATTCTCGTATCTTAAGCATCAACAGACCGTATCTGATTTCGATTTCATTGATTTGAATAATTTAAATCGCGTTGTGGTAAACCCGTTGAGACAGGAGTAGCCGGTTTCCCGGAATCATAAGGAGAAAGTCCATGCAACGACAAGAGGACCTTATTGTGGGTCTCGATATCGGAACGACCAAAATTTGTGCGGTGGTAGGCGAAATATCCGGCTCCGATATCAATATCATCGGTATCGGGACCCACCCTTCCATTGGACTTCGCAAAGGTGTCGTCATAAATATCGAATCCACTGTGGAATCGATTAAAAAAGCGGTGGAAGAAGCAGAACTCATGGCAGGCTGCGAAATATCTTCGGTATACGCCGGCATTGCCGGGGGCCACATCACCGGATTTAACAGCCGCGGCATTGTTGCCATCAAGGGATCCGAGATCTCTCAAAATGATGTGGAGCGAGTAATCGATGCCGCCCGCGCCGTAGCGATTCCGATGGATCGCGAAGTCATCCATGTCCTGCCTCAGGAGTTTATTGTCGATGATGAATCGGGGATCCAGAATCCGGTAGGAATGGCCGGCGTCCGGCTGGAAGCCAAAATTCATATCGTCACCGGCGCGGTCGCATCGGCCCATAACCTGGTAAAATGCGCCAATCGATCCGGACTCGATGTCAGCGATATTGTCCTGGAATCTCTGGCATCCGGCGAGGCCGTGTTGACGGATGAGGAAAAACAGCTGGGCACCGCCCTGCTTGACCTTGGCGGAGGAACAACCGATCTGGCGATATTTTCCGGAAAAAATATCAAACATACCTTTGTGCTGGCCTTAGGCGGCAACAACCTGACAAACGATATTGCCGTTGGGCTGCGCGCGCCTCAAACAGAGGCCGAAAAGATAAAAAAGAAATACGGCACCTGTCTGGCTCAGGACGTCGGAAATGACGAAACCATTGAAGTACCCGGATTGGGCGGTAGAAAACCCCGCAAACTTCCGCGACAAATTCTTGGAGAGATTCTGGAACCTCGTATGGAAGAAATTTTTGAGTTAATCCACCGTGAAATTTTTCGAGCCGGAATGGAAAATATAATTCCCTCCGGGTTTGTCTTAACCGGGGGAACGGCGCTGCTGTCGGAGGTAACCGAAGTCGCCGAATCGATTTTCCATTTACCCACCCGTCTGGGTAAACCCCAGGGAATTAAAGGCCTGGTGGATGTGGTCAACAACCCCATGTATGCAACCGGTGTCGGGCTGGTTTTATACGGTGCACGTAACAAGGATGCTAAAAAATTCAGGATTCGGGATAAAAATATCTTTAATCGCATCATGACCCGTATGAAGAAGTGGTTTCACGATGTCGTATAAATAATCAATTGATAGTCACCATTAACTTTAAATCGGTAGGAGGGCAAAAAATGTTTACTTATGTTGAGAATGAAAAGTCTGCTAAAATCAAGGTTATCGGTGTCGGGGGTGCAGGAGGAAACGCCATTAACAATATGATCGCATCCAATCTCCAGGGTGTTAAGTTCATTGCAGCCAATACGGACGCCCAGGCCCTTGAAATATCCAAGGCGCCGGTTCGGATTCAATTGGGCGGAGGTATGACCGAAGGCCTCGGCGCCGGGGCAAACCCCCAGGTCGGCCGGGATGCGGCCCTTGAAAATGAAGAAGAGCTGAGAAACGCACTGGCGGACAGTCACATGGTATTTATCACGGCCGGTTTCGGCGGTGGTACCGGTACCGGGGCGGCGCCGGTCATCGCTGAAATTTGCAAAGACTTGGGTGCCTTGACGGTGGCGGTCGTGACCAAACCGTTTTCCTTTGAGGGTAAAAAGCGATCCAGAATGGCCGAAGATGGCATCGATACCTTAAAAAAGGTAGTCGATACGGCCATCACGATACCCAACGACCGGCTCAGGGGTCTGGCATCCAAGAAAGCAACCCTGATGGAGATGTTCGTCAAAGCCGATGAAATCCTGCTCCATTCGGTGAAGGGAATTACGGACCTGATCATGTTGCCGGGTGTGGTTAATTTGGATTTTGCCGATGTCAGAACAACGATGTCCAAGGCCGGATTGGCCTTGATGGGTATCGGTATTTCATCCGGTGAGCACCGTGCCGTGGAAGCGGCCGGCAAGGCGATCTCCCATCCGCTGCTCGAAGATGTGCCCATCAGGGGGGCCAGAGGGGTATTGATGAATATCACCGCCACCAGCGACATGGAATTCGAGGAGGTTGCCGAAGCCTCGGAGTATATCCACAGTGAAGTTGGTGAGGAAGCGGAAATATTCTGGGGTACCTCCGTTGATGAAGGCCTGGGCGATGCAATGAGGGTAACGGTGATCGCTACCGGAATCGGCAATGAAAAAGAGATGATCGAGCAACCAACCAAACCACAGCAACAGCTCAGGGGAAAAATCAGAGACATCACGCCGGAAGATCTGGGAAAAATTGTCGATTACGACGAGCCCACATTCATCCGGCAGAAGCGAGCTGTGGGTGAGTCATCCAGAGCTGTTTACCGGGGCACCGGTGGTACGCTCGTCAATGACAATGATCTGGATGTGCCCACATTTTTAAGAAGAAAGGCTGATTGATGAAGCCAATCAGAGGCAGTGAATTTAATATTGAAGACTGAAGATTGAAGATTTGTGGATGTCGCTCTCCGAGGCGTAGACGCTACAACCTCTACGAGCCGGAGGCTTCGCTCTGCCTTTTTTAAGATCTTTATTTCGATAATTGATCCCGCCGGCTTCCGGCTCGTAGAACGCCTACAGCTCGGAAAGAGGCGGACCTTAAATATTCAATCTTCAATCGACAATCTTCAATCAATGATGTGATTTGCCGAAACCCTCATTCTCTATCAACATGTTGTTAGAAAAAGGCCCTAAGGGTCTGGTTGTCACTCGTCCGTTGCAAAAAGCTCACAGCAGGTATATATTCTAAAGGCTAAGCGACGTCTTAACGATATCGCATATCATCATCTGCTGCAGCGCTAAGGTGCGGTGGGGTTTACACGCAACAGCCAACCTGTGGACGACAACCGGCAACATGGTACGAAAAACCCGAAAAGCGACTCGACCGTCAATTGAATCTGAGATCGGAACCATTCGAAAACAGTGGCGTGGGAAAATCAGCGTTGCCCTGGTGTATCCCAACCGCTATCACATCGGCATGTCCAATCTCGGATTTCAAACAGTCTATCGGCTTCTCAACAGCCTCGATCATGTTGTCTGCGAAAGAGCTTTTCTACCGGAAACGAACGCGTCTGAAATGGCACGGCCGACCACCGTGGAGTCGAACAGACCCCTTACCGATGCCGACATTATCGCCTTTTCCATCTCTTTTGAAAACGACTACCCCCATCTGCTTGACATTCTGGATAGCGTCGGACTTCCCCTGAAATCCGATAGTAGAACCAGCCGTCATCCACTAGTGATTGCCGGCGGTGTAGCCTGTTTACTGAACCCGGAACCCCTGGCACCCTTTATCGATTGCTTTCTTATCGGCGAAGCCGAAGAAATACTGTCCACATTTTTCGAAACCTTCGAATCTCGTAGAGACAAAAAAACAGTATTAAAAAACCTGGCTCACAAAGTTCCGGGTGCTTATATTCCTGCCTTTTACCGGCCCCGATACGATGATGACGGCACCCTGGCAGCCTTTGAACCTCTGGCGGACGTGCCGCCGGTAATAAAACGTGTCTATTTAAAAGATTTAAGCCGGACGTCAACCCGCAGCACGGTGGTAACGCCACACACAACATTTGATCGGTCGTTTTTAATTGAAGTCGGCCGGGGCTGCCCCCATGGATGCCGTTTTTGTAGCGCCGGGTTCATTTATCGGCCCCCGAGATACCGACCCATTTCACAGCTTGCCCAAACCATAGACCAGGGTACTCGCTTGACCGACCGTATCGGGCTGGTGGGTGCTGCGGTATCTGACTTGCCGGAAATTGACAAGTTGTGCGGGCAATTCCATGATAAGGGTATCAGAATTTCGTTCAGCTCCCTGCGTGCCGATCGATTATCACCGGGATTGCTTGCGGCTTTAAAACAAAGCAAGGTCAAAACAGCCACCATTGCGCCGGAAGCCGGAACAGACCGCCTGCGCCGGGTAATTAACAAGGGACTTAGCGAAAATGACATCTTAACGGCGGCCACGACACTGGTGGAAAACGGCATACCCAATTTAAAACTTTATTTTATGATCGGTCTGCCCACTGAAACCATGTCGGATGTGGAGGCGATCACCCAGACTGTCAAAAAGATCAAACATCGATTTTTAGCGTCCAGCCGCGCCCGCAAAAAAATCGGACACATCACCGTCAGTCTCAATTCCTTTGTCCCCAAGCCTTTTACGCCCTTTCAGTGGTGTGCGATGGAAGAGATCGGTGTCCTAAAGACCAAAATCAAGAAAATCAAAAGTGAATTGAAAAAGGTGCCCAATCTGCGAATAAATTCGGATGTCCCCCGCTGGGCCCACATCCAGGCCTTGTTGTCACGGGGAGATCGAAAGGTCGCCGATATCCTGTCATTGGCCCATGCCAACGGCGGCAACTGGGCCCAAACGCTTAAAACAGTGGCTGTAAACCCGGATTTCTACGTCTACCGGGAACGTCGCACGGATGAGCGTTTCCCCTGGGATTTTATCGACCACGGCATCAAAAAGTCTTTTCTGCGACGTGAGTATCAGCGCGCCATGCAAGGGCGGGCGACGGCGGATTGTCAAGTGGAGACCTGCCATGTTTGCGAGGTCTGCAAGGAAGACAACCGTGAAGATCAATCGGTTTAAAACCTTGATTTTGCAATATTCAGGTAAGAGGTTATCGCTGTGACTTTATAAACGTAAAGACATCCGTAACGCCGGTCAAATCTAAGATCACCAACACGATAAATCCGACAAGGATAATGATAAGAAGAAACTCGGCCAGACCCCCGCCTGCCGGTAGCTGGTCGATTTGATCGGCAATTCTGATGACCTCATTGTCGGACAAACTGTTAATCCGTGCCCAGGCCTCATCGGCATCAATACCATGAGCAACGATGGCAGCCTGTACGTCTTTGCGAGCCATCAATTGGTGGAGATATTCCCGAGCTTCCCGGCCGCGCGCCGAATCCATAATCGCTTCGGTGTCAATCATGGCCGCCGGAACAGATTGAACCGGCGCAACCATCAGAAACATGATAACAGCAAGAGACAAACTCATCGGTTTAAGCGTTTTTTGCAGCACGGTCATTTCCAACCTCCTTAAGGGTGTTTACGTTTATTGCTCCAATCCTGCTTATCCCATCTGCTGAAGGTGATGTGAGTGATAGCTCATTGAGGGATATATGTCAATAATGAAGACTTGCCCCCGACCTTTCTTCTTTTACAAATTTTGGCCTTGCATTCTAATTTATTATTTACTATAGATTCATGGAAAGATATCTTGCTTGATTACCAAGCAACCTATCATCTTATTTCTATTCACGCCTTTTTTGGATTTAGCCCTCCCGTTCCGCTAAGGACAGGAGAAACCATATAGTATAATACCTAACCTGTAAAAAAACCTGCCGCGTGATCCGGTCACTCTGGGCGTTCGGCTGTCTCCCGCCCATGTAGATCGGCTCTGGTCCGAATTTCGAAGGGTTTGCATCAAAGACGAGGCAGGAAGAAAGGATATCGATGGTATGGCTGAACCCGCACACGCACTTAAAGTTGAAGACATCCACAAAAGCTTCGGCAATATAAAAGTTCTCAAGGGTATTTCCCTCGAAGCTTACGACCATGATGTCATATCCATCCTTGGGAGCAGTGGCTCCGGCAAGAGCACATTGCTGCGATGCATCAATCTGCTGGAAACACCCACCTCCGGAAAAGTCTATGTGCGTGGCGAGCTGATCAAAATGAACGAAAAGTCCACGGGAGAGCGCGTTGCTGAAGATCGAAAACAGGTCGAACGTATCCGTTCGAAATTGGCAATGGTGTTCCAGCAATTCAACCTGTGGTCTCACATGACCGTTTCACAAAATGTAACCGAAGCCCCTATACAAGTATTAAAAATTCCCAAAGCCGAGGCCAAAGAAAAGGCGGAGGCAATATTACAGCGCGTCGGTATGTACGACCATCGGAACTACTACCCGGCGCAATTGTCGGGTGGCCAGCAGCAACGGGCGGCCATTGCAAGAGCACTGGCCATGGAGCCGGATATGCTGATGTTCGATGAGCCCACCTCAGCCCTTGACCCGGAGCTTGTTGGAGAGGTACTCAGAGTCATGCAGAGTTTGGCCGAGGAAGGCCGCACCATGCTGGTGGTAACCCATGAGATGGGATTTGCACGTGAAGTTTCCAGCCGGGTGCTTTTTTTACACCAAGGGCTCGTTGAGGAAGATGGGGCACCGCAGCAGGTATTCGACCATCCAGCGTCCGAGCGCTTCCGGCAATTTCTCAGCGGTGCTTTGAAATAGCGAAAAATTATGAAACACCTGAAAATACTATTGATTGTGCCGTTCTTGCTTTTTGTACTCGTCATTCAGGGTATGGCCGGGGATTGGCAGAAAATTAAAATAGCGACCGAGGGGGCTTACCCACCCTGGAATGATACCAACGCCTCAGGCAATCTCGTAGGATTCGAAATCGAACTGGCGCAAGACCTTTGCGCGCGCATGAATGCCGCCTGCAAGATCATACCCCAAAAGTGGCGTGGCATCATAAAGGGACTGAATGCCGGTAAATATGACGCCATCATGGCAGCCATGTCGATCACGGAAGATCGCAAGAAGTTGGTGAAATTCTCGCGCAATTATGCCGGTACGCCCAATGTATTTGTGGTGCGCAAAGACCACCCCCTTGCCAACTTCCGTTCAGATTTAAAGCAATTGACAATAGATGATATCAGTCCCGCTGAACAAGCCGCCCTGGATGCCATCTTCATGGCATTCAAAGGCAAAATCATCGGTGTCCAGGTCGCCACGACCCATGCAAAATTCGCCGATCAATATATGGGCGACCTTGCTGAAATTCGCATTTATGATTTCCAGCACACCATTGATCTTGATCTATACCAGGGGCGTCTGGACGCGGTCATAGGGGATTTTTCCTATTGGCAGCCCTTGATCCAAACCGAACAGGGCAAGGACTATAAGATCGTCGGCCCCCATATGACCGGCGGGCCCTTCGGAGGGGGTGTCGGTGTGGCCGTCAGAAAGAAGGATCAGGATTTGGCTGATAAGTTTTCCCGGGCAATCGAAGAAGCCATAAAAGATGGAAACATAAAAAAAATGGCCGTCAAGTGGTTTGGTTACGACGCTTCTGCTCAAGAATAGGTATGCCACATTAGGCCCTTAGTCCATTCTTTCTAAAAACATGTTGTAAGAAGATGAAGGTGTCAGGTTTCAGGATTTAACGCCTCAACTCCCTGACACCCGAAACCTGACACTTGAAACCTATATGTTTCGTTCATAGATAATCAGTGTCGTTGCTGCCCCTCAGGGGCCACTTTATACGGGCCTAGTTTCGGAAAAAGCTTAGGTGTAAGAGTGAACAAGTAATGTCATATGTGATAGACTATATCCCCCTAATCCTGAAAGGAATGCTGCTGACCGTCGAAGTGGCATTGCTGTCGCTTATTATTTCGGTGGTACTCGGAATGATTGGTGCCCTTGCCAAGCTGTCCAGATCCCACCTTGCCCAGAGTGTAGCGGGAATTTACACGACGGTAATCCGAGGGATGCCGGATTTGGTTCTTATGACCCTTATTTTTTTTGGGGGCCAGATCCTAGTGAATAATATCGGTGAGAAACTGGGATGGGAGTATATCGATGTGAGTCCATTTTTGGCGGGTGTCCTCACCATCGGTTTTATTTTCGGTGCCTATATGACAGAGTCTTTTCGCGGCGGTATTTTGGCCGTATCCCGAGGTGAAATTGAGGCCGGCTACGCGTTTGGCATGACACCGCTACAAGTTTTTTTACGCGTTACGTTCCCCGCCATGGTACGACATGCCCTGCCGGGATTTGGAAATAACTGGTTGGTGTTGACAAAAACCACTGCATTGGTTTCCGTTATCGGCCTGCAGGATATGGTCTACAATGCCGGCTTAGCGGGCGGATCTACCAGAAAACCATTCACATTTTATTGCGTTGTTGCATTTTTGTTTCTAATCATTACCGGCATCTCCGATGTGGGCGTAAGATGGATGGATCGGCGGTATAGTGTCGGCGTACGCAAGTCATAGAGTATTTGGCTATGGATTTTCAGGTCATTATAGATAATCTGCCGCTGTATTTTCAAGGGCTCAGAGTCACGATTGTTTTGGTTGTTTCCTCTCTGGCGTTAGGACTGTGCCTGGCCTTACCCATTGCCTTGCTGGCGACATCAAAAAATAGATGGGTAAGCATGGTGCCTAAGGCCTACATCTATTTTTTCCGGGGTACGCCGCTGCTGGTGCAAATGTTTATGATTTACCACGGCATGGGGCAGTTTGAGGCCGTGCATGAGAGTTTCCTGTGGGTAATCTTCAAGCAAGCCTACGCATGTGCCCTGCTTGCTTTTGCACTGAATACTGCCGCTTATACGGCCGAAATCCTGCGCGGCACGATTGAACAAACCGCCTTTGGTGAAATCGAAGCTGCCAAGGCCTGCGGCATGTCCAAGGCCTTGATTTATCGGCGCATTATATTGCCCAGTACCTTCCGGCGTGCTCTGCCTGCCTACGGCAATGAAGTGATCTTCATGTTGCACGGCAGCGCACTGGCAGGTGTCATTACCATTGTCGATTTGTTCGGTGCCGCCAAAATTGTCAATGCCAGAAATTTTGTCCCGTTTGAATCGTTTATCACCGCAGGGCTGTTTTATTTAGCATTGACGTTTCTTATCGTTTGGGGATTCAAAAGGGTCGAACGGCATTGGCATGCCTATTTGCATCCCAGAAAAAGTTGACCCTACCATTGGATGTTCTTTCGCTTAACTAGTTGCTTAGCGGGTCTTTTCTGAGAACATGTTGCTTAGAAACTGAGGGTTACAGGTTTCATTGTTCAGGATTTAGTGACGCGCCTTCCTGACACCCGAAACCTTGTATGAAACTTGATTAAATAGGGGGTCAATGTCATCAAATTTACATCAATTTCTCGTGGGAGCGGCTTCCAGCCGCGAAAAAAAGTCGCTTACAGCTATCATCGCGGCTGGAAGCCGCTCCCACAATCAAAATCTCATAAATTGCCAGTAACAAAAATGTGCGCGTTTCAAAAACCAATGGGGGAGCAAGCCTCCCCCATTGAGTGAAATGGTTAATTTTTGTGTCAACGATCAACCGTGAAACAGGATCATCCTTACTGCTTCGGCCTATTCGCCGTACACGTCGAAATCGAAGTATTTGTCCTGAATGCTCTTGTAGGTTCCATCTGAACGGATTTGCACGATGGCTTTGTTGAACATTTCTACCAGATCCGTATCCTTTTTGCGGCAGGCAATACCGGACCCCTCGCCGAACCATTTTTTGTCCGTCAAATCAGGACCGACGAACTGATAATCTTGCCCTTCAGGTTTCTTAAGAAAGCCCCCGTCAATGGCGACGCTGTCTGCCAGCAACATGTCCACTCGTCCGGCCACCAGGTCCATATAGGCCTCGTCCTGGGTAGCGTAACGCTTGATTTCTACGCCTTCACCGCCGTTATCGGTAATGAAATTGTCGTGAATGGTGGCGCGCTGAACACCGATTTTCTTGCCGGCGGTTGCTTCTGCCACCTGTTCGCGGGTGAAATCTTTCATGGCGCCTTTCTTGCAGACGAATTTTGCGGGGGTATTGTAATATTTGTTGGTAAAGGCTACCTTTTTCTTTCTTTCCTCGGTAATCGACATGGAGGCGATGATGGCGTCGTACTTTCTGGCCATCAAGGCCGGAATGATGCCGTCCCAGTCCTGCGCCACCAGTTTGATATCAACTCCCATGGCCTTGCCCAGCGCTCGGGCGATGTCGATGTCGAAACCTTCTAGCTCGCCGTCGGCTGTCGTATAGCTAAAGGGCGGGTATGCACCTTCCACGCCGATGCGCACCAGTTTCCAGTCTTTAGCCAGAACGGTTCCGGCCGCAAATAACAATGTGATGAGAGCAATTGCAATTAAAAATTTTTTCATGTTTCCTCCTTTTTAATCTGGGTGTTAAATGCCGACCTATTTGCACCAAAATAGAAAATATCCTGTCCCTTTCGGCGAACGAATCCCATGGTTTACGCCGTTCGGCATATTGTCATATCTGCGGTAGGTTCCGGACCAGAATTCACGGTTTCATAAAAAGTACGCATTCGTCTCCAAACTACCGAAACCAACACAATAACCATATTTAGAATTTGAAATACTATATAGAAAATGAATATTATTGTCAAATAAAAAGGTTGTTTTTTTTTTCTTTTCCTTATAGAAACCTTTGTAATCCAACTCCGCGATAATAAGTCCCCTGTATGTGAGATCTTTGCATTTTCCGGCAACCCGCCGGCGAATTGCAAAGTAATTCTTATGAATTGAGTTAACGTCAGGCAGCCAAGATGAAACCATTTGATGAATTCCCCGCTGAGCGAAGTCGGCAAATTAGATATATCCTAACAGACATTGACGACACCCTTACCGTAAAGGGCCGTCTGCCTGCCGTTGTTTTTGTTGCCATGGAACGTTTGAGAGATGAGCGTATTCGCAGCATTCCGATCACCGGCAGGCCGGCCGGGTGGTGTGATCACATTGCCCGGATGTGGCCGGTGGATGGCCTGGTGGGCGAAAATGGCGCCTTTTATTTTCGCTACGACGAGACGGCGCGCAAAATGCTGCGACGCTATTTCAAGCCGGAAAATCAGCGAGAGGCCGATCGTCGGAAGTTGGAAGAATTAAAACGGCATATCCTGGAAAAAATTCCAGCTGCCGGCATTTCTGCCGACCAACCCTACCGTGAAGCGGATCTGGCAATCGACTATTGTGAAGACATCCCGCCCTTGTCCGGAGAGACGGTCGATCAGATCGTCGGTTTATTTAAAGAAGTCGGTGCCGAGGCCAAAGTTAGCTCCATCCACGTCAACGGCTGGTTTGGCGAGTATGACAAACTGACGATGACCCGTTTTTTATTCGAAGAAGTTTTTCAAGAGAACTTGGCAGACATAAAACAGGACGTCATTTATATCGGAGACTCCCCCAATGACGCGCCGATGTTTGCCTACTTTCCCCATTCAGTCGGCGTGGCCAATGTCTTGCAGTTTGAAGGTCAAATGCCTTGCAATCCTGCCTGGATCACCCGTAAGGAGGGCGGTTTCGGATTTGCCGAAATGGTGGATAAACTTCTTACCTTAAAAAAGGAGGGTAAAAATGCGTAAAATCACCAAAGAAAAAAATGGGAAGCAGCAGAGAACGTTTGAGAAACCGTTGACGCGACGGGCGTTTATCAAAAAAAGCACAGTGGGTGCCGCTGTGGCCTTTACCGCAGCCAATATGGGTCCATTCGTTCGAACTTCAAAAGCAGCGAAGTTGGAGCTGCGCTGGTTGGGGTGGGAACACTATAATGTAAAGAAACTGACTGCCAAATTCGAAAACGAGTATAACTGCAAGGTCAGCGCCGGGTTTTTCGACGGCAACTCGGAGGCTTACAACAAGCTGCGCGGCGGAGGTGTCAAAGACTTCGACCTGGTCATGGCGGATGGTTTCTGGCCCCGGCTGTATGCCAAACAGGGCCTCACCCAACCGGTTGACTACGGCAAGATTTCAAACATGCAATATGTGTTTCCGGTCTTTATGCCGCCCAATTTCATGCTGCTCAAAGAGGAGACAGGTGACAACATGATCGCGGCACCCAACTGCTGGGGCGGCTACGGCATTACGATCAATATGGACAAAGTGGCAGAAGAAGATTCCGATTCGATTTATCTCTTGTACAACCCGAAATACAAAGGTCATCTTTGTGTCAGTGCCCGTTTCGAGGAGAACATCGCCTTAACCGGTATTCTGGTTTGCCACCGTATGGGAACAAAAGATAAAGAGCGTCCGGACGGCAAGCCCTTCAACCCATACGTGCTGTATGACAATGAGCTTGAGGAGTGCAAAAAACTCCTGATCGAACAGAAAAAATACCTGCTTACCCGCTGGAACGATGAGGCCACCCTGGAACGACTGCTGCGCGCCCAGGCGGTTTGGGCTGCGCCTGAGTGGTCCGGTGTCTATCGCCTGATCCACTTCGACTATCTTGACGGCAAATCCAAGCTTCGCATGAAGCATTTGCTCCATCCCAAAGAAGGTGGGTTGGGATGGGTGGACACTTGGTGTCTGACGTCAGGTGTCAAAGACAGCGAAAAAAGCGAACTGGCGCATAAGTGGATCGACTATCGATTGAAACCTGAAAACATGGTGATTGTAGCCGAAGAGATCGGCTGGGCACCCACGGTCGACGTGCGTAAAATGATTCCCAAGCGATACGTGGACACTCTCTTCCTAAACAACACGGATGCCATCAAGGGGTTGTATCAGTTTGATGCCCCGTCGTCGCCCGAGAAATGGGAACGTATCTGGTCGGATGTCGAGGCTTCCTAATTAGTGCCCGCCCATAAAAGACCGTTACTGAAGAAGGGCACCTTTTGGTGTTTCCAATCCAGAAATGAGGATTTTTGTCCAAGGTCAAGGAAATCAAGCGCTTGTGCGGAGGCGTAGTTTACTACGCCGCACAAGCCAGCGCACAGATTGACGCTGAGATTGGGCAAAAAGACTATTTGTGGATGGAAACTAATTAACTGCCGCCAATTAGCAGGGTGCTTGCGATATATTATATTGATAGTGTGACCAGCCGGTTGCACTTTCATATCGTTTCAACCTTTGACGCTTTGGGAATCAGTAATGACGGAGCCTGCTTTAAAACTGGTGCAAGTTGAGAAGACATTCGGCAAGGTTCGGGCGGTCGACCAAGTCAGCCTTGATGTCGGTCAAGGCGAATTTTTCTCTCTCCTCGGTCCGAGCGGCTCCGGCAAGACGACATTGCTCAGAATTATTGCCGGTCTGGAAACACCGGGCAACGGTAGGGTTCATGTCGGTGGCCGCGACGTCACCAGACTGCCCCCCTATGCACGTGGTATCGGAATGGTATTTCAAGATTTTCTACTCTTTCCCCATAAAATCGTCGCTGAGAATATCACCTTCCCCCTCAAGATGCAGAAATTACCGGCAAGCAAAAAAAAAGAACAACTCGATTGGGTTCTTGGGCTGGTCAGGATGGAAGGATTTGAAAATCGATACCCCCACCAGCTTTCGGGCGGCCAAAAACAGCGGGTTGCCCTGGCCCGGGGATTGGTTGCCAGGCCTGATATCCTGCTGCTGGATGAGCCTTTAGCCAACCTGGACCTTGAGTTGCGCAAAGAGATGGAAGTGGAAATGCGCCGATTCCAAGCTGAGTTGGAAATCCCCTTTATCTATGTTACCCACAATCAAGAGGAAGCGTTGACCCTGAGCTCCCGTATGGCGGTGATGCATGAAGGTAAATTTGAACAGGTCGGTGCCAAACTTGACCTTTACAATCGCCCGAATACCCGTTTTGTCGCGTCGTTTCTGGGATCACCCAACCATATTCTGGGACGGATGAAACGAGTGGAAAACGATATCGCCATTTTGGATTGGAAGGGATTGGATTTACGCATCCCAACACCTTCCAATTCCAAAACCGGCGATAAGATCGATTATTTCTTGAAGCATGAAAAAATCCTGATTCAACCGTTGCGGGAAGCTGATCTATCCCGGGGAAAAAACCGGTTTGAATGTACCCTGAGGGATATTATCTTCAAGGGACAGCATTCAGATTATTTTGTCGTTTTAAAAAACGGTGAAGAGTTGGTCGGCAGCGTCGCCGTCGACCCGCAATCACTCAAAATCCGCCAAACCGTCGAGGTGTCCTGGCTTCCGCAAGACGGCGACGCGTTTTTGGCGGAGAATAATTAAACATGAAGACCTTCCGGCAATGGCGCCAAAATAAAAATTTTCACTTTGCATTGCTGACGCTACCGGGAGCTTTTTTTCTGCTGCTTTTTTTAATTCTACCCCTGATCTCCATCCTGGTTTTCAGTTTCTGGCGAACCGAGAGCTACGAACTGATTGCGGATTGGAACGTCGATAATTATATAACCATATTGGGTGAGAAAACCTATTTAACATTTATCTGGCGGTCTTTGGTTATGGCGGTATCCGTATCGCTGGTATGCCTGATCTATGCGTATCCGGTTGCTTATCTCGTTGCCAAACGCGGGGGTCGCTATCGTTTAATTCTGGTGCTCCTGACCGCAGCACCATTTTTTACCGGTATCATTTTACGGGTAACCGCAATTCAACAAATTCTCGGCCCGATCGGGCTGTTAAACATGGCGCTGCAAACCTTCGGTTTGGAGCCGATCCAAATTCTGATGTACTCCAATGTCGCTTCCGCCATTGGGTTGGTATATCTCTGGATTCCGTTTATGATGCTTGCCATCTATCTTTCATTGCTCAATTTTAATTTTAAACTTTTGGAGGTCGCCTATGTCAACGGTGCCAAGCCCTGGCGCGCTTTTTTGGAAGTAACCTGGCCCTTGAACTGGATCGGAACTGCCATCGGTATTGTGCTGGTGTTCATCCCGACCTTCGCTGCTTTCGTGACGCCTCGTTTTCTTGGTGGCGTCAACGGAGCGCTTTATGGCAATATTCTCGAACATCAGTTCGGCGCCACCGGTACCTGGGCCTTAGGCTCGGCCATGGGTGTCGTGTTATTCATCATCTGTCTGATATTTATTCTGATCATCTGGCGCACCATTAACCTGCAGCGAAGCGGTTATACCGGGGAGGAATTTTAATATGACCGCGGTCGGACCCAGAGAATGGACAGTTGTGATCGCCCAAACGAGCTTGCTCATTTTTTTATATATATTTCTCTATTTTCCCATTTTCTTTATCATCTACGTTTCCTTCGTGGATAATACCGTTTGGCCGTTTCCGCCGGAGTTCACCTTGGAATGGTATGAGCGCTTGTGGATGATGAGTGATTTTCATCTGGGTCTGTTCAACAGTGTTTTGATTGGAGCGGGGACCGGTGCTTTGGCGTGCATTTTCGCTGCCTCGGCTGCCATCGGGCTGCTAAAATACCAATCCCGCTGGCGAGGCCTTTTTGCCGTTCTTTACCTGTCTCCGTTATTTGTGGCCGGCATTCTGATCGGAATTTCATCTTTGATGTTCCACCGCAACATTCTGGGTTTGCCGGGCCATCTCTCCTCGGCAGTACTGGCGAATACCACCCAGGCACTGTC
>JARFPZ010000034.1 GCA_029288035.1 Desulfosarcina sp. | reverse complement strand
GACTCGTTGCGAGGGGTTCGTTGTCGGCGTTTTGCAACTGATCTGTCGCAGGCGGACTCTGAATAATCATTATTCAGCATTCAACCTTCTAATCTTTTATAGTGGATCGCGCTTGATCCCATCGAAATCACGTGCTATTTTCATTGCCAATCATAGCATATTTGTCGGTAGTTTACCATTGTGAAAAAGAAACAAAAAACCATATTTAGCTGTCAAAGCTGCGGTTTTCAGACTGCCAAGTGGATGGGCAAATGTCCGGACTGCAATACATGGGATTCATTTGTGGAAGAAAGATCGGTTGCCGGATCAGACCGGCAGGGCTTCAGGGCAATTTCCGCCCCGCAGACCGCTCCGGTGCCGATTGATTCCATCGACCTGGAAACCGAATTAAGGCTGCACACGGGGATCAAGGAATTTGACCGGGTATTGGGCGGAGGCCTGGTGCCCGGCACCCTGGTTCTGATCGGCGGAGATCCGGGAATCGGGAAATCCACACTGATGCTGCAGGCTTTAAACGGACTTGCCGGACAGGGAAACCGGGTCCTGTACGTCTCCGGCGAAGAGTCCATTCGGCAGATCCGACTGCGCAGCAAACGGCTCAACACGCTTTCCCCGGATTTGCTGGTGGTTTCCGAGGTCGAAATTGAAGCCATCCTGACCATGATCGGTACCATCAAACCAAAGGCGGTGGTGGTCGATTCGATCCAAACCATGTTTAATGGAGATTTGACTTCCGCCCCGGGCACTGTCAGCCAAGTACGAGAATCCACCGTAAGATTGATGCTGACGGCAAAAAAAACGGGTATTCCGATCTTCCTGGTGGGCCATGTGACCAAAGACGGAACCATTGCCGGGCCCAAACTGCTGGAACATATGGTAGACACCGTGCTGTACTTCGAAGGGGATCGCAACCACATATTTCGGATATTGCGGGCGGTGAAAAATCGATTCGGCTCGACCAATGAGATCGGTGTCTTTGAGATGAAAGATAAGGGGCTGGATGAGGTCGCCAACCCGTCGGCGGTGTTTCTTTCCGAACGTCCTGCCGGGGCGGCCGGCTCGGTGGTAACCGCCAGCATGGAAGGTACGCGGCCGATTCTCGTCGAACTTCAGGCATTGGCAAGTGCCACAAATTTCGGAACACCGCGCCGAACCATTTTGGGTCTCGACCCCAACCGGGTGGCGTTGCTGGCGGCCGTTATGGAAAAAATACTCGGTATGCAATTAATGAGTTATGATATCTTCATGAACGTCGCCGGTGGGGTCAAAGTTACAGAACCGGCCATGGATATGGCCATTGTAGCGGCAGTGGCTTCCAGCTTTCTGGACAAGGCCATCTCAGACAACACCGTGGTTCTGGGGGAGATCGGCTTGACCGGGGAGGTGCGCGCCATCGGCCAGGCGGATACCCGGATTGCGGAAAGCCGAAAAATGGGTTTTAGCCGATGCCTGTTGCCGAAAAGTAATCTAAGGCGTCTACCTGACATCGATGGGATTGACATCGTGGGCGTGAAAACAGTTTCAGATGTGGCTGATAAGCTCTTTTAATAATTAATCCGGATTTTTATATCAGTTTGAGCAGTATAAATCTTCAGAAACCCGTGCTTTCTGGATCTTGACTTGATCGTAAGAGCGATAGTATAGGTTACCAGCTTTGACCAAGTTTGTGAGGAATTCAAAAAAAAATAAGCCCTGGCAGGATCATTATTCACAGCAGGCCAAAAAGGAGCGATACCCGGCTCGATCCGTTTATAAGTTAGAAGAGATTCAAAAAAAACACCGCCCCATCAAAAAGGGTGACAAGGTGCTGGATCTGGGCTGTGCGCCGGGGTCCTGGTTGCTTTATGCCGCTAAACTGACGGGCCCAAAAGGCCGGGTCATCGGTGTCGATCTTAAACCTGTTTCGATTCAGGTTTCATCACACATTAAAATTATCACCGCTGATGTTTTTGCGTTGGACACCGCGACCCTCGGAAAAGATTTTAACGTCGTGCTAAGTGACATGGCACCGGCGACCACCGGCCATAAAGCCGTTGATGCAGCACGATCGTATAACCTCTGCGAAGCGGCACTGAAGGTTGCACAGAACATTTTGCTACCAGGCGGGTCTTTGGTCTGCAAGATTTTTCAGGGACCGGATTTTAGCCTTCTTTTAGATGACGTCCGGGCCGGATTCCAAAGGCTGAAAATTTTTAAGCCCCAAAGCAGCCGCAAAGCCAGTAAGGAGATATACGTGATAGGGTTAGGTTTCAAAAAATAAATGGAACGATAACTTGGAACAAGGTAATATCGGCGATCTTTATTTTGGTTATAGAAGCGAAATAAAAAATTAAATTCAGAACGATTCGCCCAAATTCAGTCTTATTGACGCGATTTCTGATATTTCTGCTGCTTCCGATTTTACGACACATCAGTAGTTCTGAATTTAGGCAGGAGGTACACATGTCAGGACACAGCAAATGGTCGAGCATCAAGCATAAAAAGGCCGCCACCGATGCAAAAAGAGGTAAGATCTTTACCAAGCTTATCAAAGAAATCACTGTGGCAGCCCGCATGGGTGGCGGAGACATAGAGGCCAATCCCAGGCTGAGAACGGCGGTTGCAGCGGCCAGAAGTGAAAATATGCCCAAGGAAAACATTGAGCGGGCTATCAAAAAAGGAACCGGTGAGCTTGAAGGCGTAAACTATGAAGAAAGCACTTATGAAGGATATGGTCCCGGCGGTGCTGCCGTGCTGATAGAATCCCTCACCGACAATAAAAATCGAACCGTGGCCGATATCCGCAGCATTTTCGGTAAAAATGGCGGCAACCTGGGTGAAAACGGGTGCGTGGCCTGGATGTTTGACAAAAAAGGCTACATTGCAGTTGAGAGCAATTCCATCGATGAGGAAGCCCTGATGGAAACCGCTTTGGATGCCGGGGCGGAAGATATTAGGGA
>JARFPZ010000679.1 GCA_029288035.1 Desulfosarcina sp. | reverse complement strand
GGTACTATGTATACTTTATAATTGAAAACCCTAATTTTGTCTCCTGCTTTTCAGAATCGAATCACATAAATATCTTGCCTGGATTCATCAAACCTTTCGGGTCAATGAGTTCTTTGATCTGGCGCATGAGCTGGTAACTGTCGCCATGCTCCAGTTTCATAAATTGGCGTTTTCCAATGCCGATACCGTGCTCACCCGTACAGGTGCCGCCGAGCTCAACGGCCTTTTCAACAATCAAATGGTTTATTTTTTCGATGGTAGACCATTCGCTTTTATCCTTCGGATCACCCGCGATTACGACATGCAAATTGCCGTCGCCGGCATGACCGAAAACATACCCATCGACATGGTTCTCATCCACCAAATTCTGTGAAAAAACAATCATTTGCGGATAGCGGGAAATCGGGACCGCGGCGTCGACAATGAGGGTTTCCTTCTTGGGATGTGCTTGGTGGATGGTTTCCCAGGCTTCGTGTCTCGCACGCCATAGCTCATTGCGATCCTTTTCCTCGATGCCGAATTGGAAGCCTGAGGCGCCACAGGTTGCACACAATTCTTTTGTAAGATCTGCAGTTTCCTGTAAGGACGTCTTGCTGATTCCGTGAAATTCACAGAAAAGTGATGGGACTTCCGGAAGATTCAGGTTTTTTTTGCGGTTCATGAGATTGATCAGACCCGGGGGCAGTAGTTCGAGGGCCGCCGGTCCCAGCCCGGATCCGATTAAAGCCGCCACCGCACCGGATGCGCTTTCCAGATCATTGAAGTTAATGGTAGCCGCTAATCGGTGGGATGGTATGCCGCAAAGCTTAAGCGTGGCTTCGGTCACGATGCCCAGAGTTCCTTCTGATCCGACAAATAACCGGGTCAAGTCATAGCCGGAAGAGGATTTATGTGCCTTACACCCGGTGTGAATGACCTTGCCCGTGGGAAGGACCATCGTTAACTTCATGACATAATCTTTGGTAGCCCCGTATTTAACCGTTTGAACACCGGATGCGTTGTTGGCGATCATTCCGCCAATAGTAGCGTCCGCACCCGGATCCGGCGGGAAAAAAAGTCCATGGCGGCCCGCTTTGCGATTCAATTCTTTGCGGAGAACCCCAGGCTGGACGTCAACCTGAAGATCCCCGGGACGAATTTCGAGGATCTTGTCCATTCGGCTCATATTAATAACCAGTCCGCCAAAGGTGGGTACGGGGTTGCCCTCCGTGCTGGTCCCGGCACCCCAGGGCGTGGCGGGAACATTATTTTCATAGCACCAGGAGAGAATATCGGCAACTTCATCGGTGCTTTTTGGCCAGATGATACCGGCCGGCAAGGTGCCATAGTGGGGTGAGATATCATGCCGATGCAGCTCCCTGTTGGATTGGCCGGTTGAAAAACGGTCGGATTCCACAAGCGCAGCCAATGCGGAAATCTGTTCTAGGGTGAATTCTTTCATAATCGCTGCTCCTTTGTGTGTATGCTAATTAATATGCGACGGATCAATAAAAATCCCAATAGAAAGAGAAACCGGTGCTCATGGGGCCACCTGCAATCCTCGACAGAGCTCATCTCTGCTGCCGGCAATAGGTTTCCCTAGTAAAAAACAGCAATATAAAAGAAAGCACAACCCATAGGATAATGAACGTAAAGCCTGTATGGTACGCACTAATAGTATAGGTTCTGATTCCATTCACTACATCGCCGCTCCAGTTTCGATCCAGCATCAATCCTACAACAGGCTGAAGCAGGGTGGGTCCTAACATAATCCCCATGTTGATCACCCCATTTACCGTTCCGGACAGGTGGGCCGGTACGGACTCCTTTGCAAATACAAAACTGATGATCATGCAACCTGATGTAAAGCCTGCGATTAGCAGCACTATCACGAGCAATAGCAGCGGCAAATTCGGCAAGAACAAAATGATTGCCCATCCGATCACCGCTAACATACATCCTACTATGTAAAGCGGTTTTCGGCGACCGATACGATCAGAAATTCCCCCAAAAATAGGTCCACCAACTGCCCAAGCTACCAGCATGGCGGAATTCAATCCGGCAGCCTGGGCGGTTGACAGACCGTGATGGGTGCTCAAATAGGGAACTCCCCATAGTCCGCCAAAGGTTAGTACGCATCCGACGATACCGCCCGGAATTATAAACAAAAGCCAGGTATTCGGATAGCGCAAAACCTCAATGGTGCCCGATATGATCTGATTGCGTGATTTGGTGTCCGCCGCAACAGCGTCATCGGTAAAACCGGCATATCCTTTTTCGGCGGGATGATCTCTGACGGTCAACCAGATTCCCGCACAGATAGCAAAGTTCACACCAGCCGCAACCAGCATGGTATGCCGCCAGCCAAAAGCAATTACAGAGAGTCGCAAAGGAGTCCCGGCGAATACTGCACCGACAATCCCAAAAAACAGGGCAACTCCTGAGACCGTGGCGAAAAATTTGGTCGGGAACCATTCTCCGGCCAATTTTAATGTGCCGACAAAAGCAACTGCTACGGAACCGCCAATCAGGAATCTACCGAGATAGGCCCATAAAATAGTCGGTGCGAGTGCAAACATCATAATGCCGGTTCCGGCGATAAAGGCTCCGGTTGTCAATAGACGACGCGGCCCCCAGATATCTGCTAAAATCCCCGTGGGTATCTGCATGGCCACATAACTGTAGAAATAGAAGGCAGATAAATTGCCCAGGGCTGTGGCACTGATGTCAAATGCCTGCATGAGTTCAGCTGTCATGACAGCCGGCGTCACTCGCAGGAAAAAGCCGACAAGATAAAAGACAGCACCCCATCCCCAGATGATCCATGCCAGGCGTAAAGGTGGTGTCTTTGGTTTAATGTTTGTGATCCCCGCTTTAGCATCCACCATTCAAGTTCGGGCCTTAGGAAATTTTTTCTGCAATTTTGATTTATGCCGTTACTTATGCTGATTTCGTACACTCATCCACCAGGTAAAGAATGGATTTATAATACAGTCCGCTGTGTAGGGAAAGGCCGATTTCACAGGTACGGCTGTTCGAATACCCGGCACTGCATGCGTCAGAGACCGCCGATCGCAAATCAGTTAGGGCAGATGCATTGAGTTCGGGATGGGTGAAGCCGCGATCTCCTGCAAACCCGCAACAGCCAACCCTTTCCGGGACGATTACCTTCTGAGCACATACCTGGGCAACGGCCTGGAATTTATCTTTGAGTTCCATTTTTATGGCGCTGCAGGTGTTATGGATGGTGATGGTCCGGGGCAACTGGGTGAAGATCAGCTTATCTATTAAAAATTCATGAATAAACTCCACCGGTTCATATAGCTTTAAAACAGGGTTCATCACCTGGCGCATGCGATATAAACAGGGACTGGTATCGCAAAGTACGGGCAACCTGCCGCTTTGTGTGGCTTTCATCAGCGCCACTTCCAGTTCTGCTGCTTTTTGATCTCCTTGTTCAGTAAGACCTTTGCTCTCAAATGGGGTGCCGCAGCACAGTCGATTCATGTTTTCCGGATAAATAACCTCGTAACCGGCCTTGGAAAGAACGTTGAGGGTCACTTTGGGCAGGGGATCCTCGTCCGGGTCTCCTTTAGCCGGACCCATGGTTCGGCTGATACAGCTGGGGAAATAGACCACTTGCAACGGGGAAGATTGGTGATTGCGATTTCCAAGCGGCGCGTTCACACCCCGCGGCAGGTACCGACTCCAAAGCGGGATCCGGTCGCCGCTGATGCTTCTTGCCACTCGGGTGACTTTTCCCATCAACCGGGAGCCGAGAAGCGTGTGCGCCAGGTGACCCACCTTGAGACCCAATCGCAAAATTTCTGCAACCCGATCGAAATTTTCGGCCGTCCGGTTTGCCCATATTTGAGTTCGGTTATTGCGCGTGTTTAGATACCGTAGGGCTTTGGTGAGCTCTCCGGTGTTGATGTCCACCGGACAGGCCGTGGCGCACATGCCATCGACGGCACAGGTGAGCTCTCCCTGATAGATGTAATCCGCTTCCATTTTTTGGCGTCTGGCGGCGTTTTCGTTGGTTGATCGCAGTCTGGAAATTTCACGCTGGATGACGATGCGCTGCCGGGGTGTCAGAGTATGATTTTTTGATGGGCAGCTCGTTTCGCAAAATCCGCATTCGGTGCATTTATCTACGATTGGATTGGTTTTTGGCAGCGGTTTGAGGTTCTCGATGTGGGCAAGCGGATTGTGGTTGATAATAATCCCGGGGTTAAGCAGGTTTTTCGGATCGAATATTTTTTTTATTTCCTGCATGAGCTCGTAGGCATCTTTACCCCATTCCATTTCAACATAGGGGGCCATATTGCGGCCGGTTCCGTGCTCCCCCTTCAACGATCCGTCATATTTCTCCACCACCATTACACAAACATCGTCCATGAACCGGCGGTAACGCTCAACTTCTTCAGCAGTGCTGAAATCCTGAGTAAACACAAAGTGAAGATTCCCCGCGAGGGCATGACCGAATATGATGGCGTTATCATAACGATATTTGGCAAACAGGCTCTGAAGCTCCAAGGTTGCTTCGGCCAGTCTTTTTATCGGAAAGGCAACATCCTCGATGATCACCGTCGTTCCAATGGTACGAACCGCACCCACCGCCGGAAACAATCCTTTGCGGATGTTCCAGAGTTTGGTGTATTGAGTCTCTATTTCAGTGAATTCCAGCGGTCTTTCGGTTTCAATCCCTTCGAGCGATTGAATGATCTTGCCTATATTGATTCGGAGCTCTTCGGTTGTGTATGCACGGGTTTCAACCAGTAACGCGGTGGCGGTCGCCGAAAGCGTTTTGATATAAGATGGAATTCCCTCGTTATCTTCAACCGATCGCAGTGAGGCCCGATCCATGATCTCAGCAGCGGCCACCGGCGCCAGCGTTAAAACCGCCGCTGCGCTGCAAGCATTTTCAATATTCGGAAAAATCATCAGCGCGCTGGCTTTGTATGGATGCTCAACGACCGTGTTATAAACAATTTCCGAAATGAATCCCAGGGTGCCCTCCGAACCGATCATCAAATGCAAGAGGATGTCGATGGGGTCTTCATAGTCCACCATGGCATTTAAACTGTAGCCGCTGGTATTTTTTATCTTGAACTTGTGGCCAATACGATCGGCCAGGACGGGGTTATTTTTTACTTTTTTAGCCAGGCTATCGATATCCGCTATCAGCTTGGGATGGGTTTTGTAAAAACTTTCTCGACTGTTAGGGGCGGCGGTGTCCAAAAGCGTGCCGTCGTGTAATATGAGGCGCATACTGCTGACGGTACGATAACTGTTTTGGGACGTGCCGCAGCACATACCGCTGGCGTTGTTGGCGGCGATGCCCCCGATCATGGCGGCATTGATGGATGCCGGATCGGGACCGATTTTTCTGCCGTAGGGTCCCAGGTAGCCGTTGGCCAGACTGCCAATGATTCCAGGTTGAAGCCGGATGCGGTGTCCCTTGTCCAGGATTGAATAATCCTTCCAGTTGCTGCCGGCAATCACCAGGACCGAATCGGTAATGGCCTGGCCGCAAAGGCTGGTTCCCGCAGCCCGGAACGTGATCGCAATATCGTGACGGTCGGCAGCTTTCATAATTTTGGCCACCTCCGATTCCGTATCCGCCTTGATCACGATCTTGGGTATCAAACGATAAAAACTGGCATCGGTTCCGTAGGCCAGGGTTCGCAGGGGGTCTGTGATCAGCCGTGATTCAGGGATTGCAGACCGCAGGTCTTGATAGAAATTATTGTATTTGCTGGATAAGATTTTTAATCCTCCACAATCAGCACAATCAATTCCTTGGGTCCATGCACACCGAAGGCCAAGGTCATCTCGATATCCGCGGTTTTGGAAGGTCCGGACACCAACACAACATTGGTGGGCATTTTCTCAGACCAGTTTTCTTTTTGCATGGCCTCTAAAAGCGTGTTGTGGATGGTATCCGCCTTTAAGACAGCGATGTGAATGGATGGAACGATGGACATCAGGCGGGGCTCTTTTTCCGAGGGCCACAAGATCAGGGCACCGGTTTCGGCGATGGCGCCCACGGCGGAGGTGATACCGGCATCCACATTGAACACCGTTTCTTTAAGCTGCTCGATATCATTCTCATAGGGGATCAATTGCAGCGCTTGACCGGAGTAATTTTTCAAATGATTTTCAATCGCTTGGCCGATGACGGTCCGGGGTGCGTAAAGCAGGCTTTTCACGTTTCGCTGATCTAATATCTCTGATAGGTTGGTTTCCCAATTTTTGGTACTGCCAATAAACACTTCGGTGCGCATGGCTTCCATCAGGGATTTGAGCTTTTCTATTTTTTCCTTGTGATTGGATTCAATAATGGGTAGTCCCGATGGTTGTGAATCAGGTGTTGATGTTTGCCGGCTGGCAGCATGTAACCTGGAAAAAATTCGATCGCGTGAACCCTCACTCATGGTCGACTCCGTGATGTTTTACCAGCTCATGTAGACTTTTTGGCGCCAATTCTGGTGTGGCCCGGTAGCGTGTCCAATTTTTGAGCGGTCCGATGTTGGGTAATTTTATCCTCAATACGCTCAAGATTTTGAGGCCGGCGGCATTGATTACAGGATTGATGTTTATTTTTTCCCAGACCTTCCAGGTCATCGTTTCCAGCAGATTTCTTTTATAACCATGTCCCGCCAGGGTACTGGCGGGGTCTTTGGAATAACTCTCGTTTCGAATCCTTCGGATCAGATCCGGGATTTGGATCTTGACCGGGCAAACCTCCTCACAGGAATTACACAGACTGGATGCAGTCGCCAGCACCCCGGCCGCTTTCAATCCCTCAATCTGGGGATTTAAAATTTTTCCGATGGGACCCGGATAGGTATAGCCATAGGCATGACCGCCGATGCGGTTGTACACCGGACAGTGGCTGAGGCAGGTGCCGCAGCGGATGCATTGCAGCGTTTGTCGCCTATCAGGATCGGCAAAAATTTGCGAGCGGCCATTGTCCAGAATGATTAAATGCACTTCTTTGGGGCCGTCTTTTTCCCCTTGCTTGCGCGCAGTTGTGATCATATTGACATACGTGGTGATTAACTGGCCGGTGGCCGAGCCAGTCAGCAGCCGCAGAAGCGGGGGGAGGTCCTCCAGTCTTTCGACAACTTTTTCCACCCCCATAAGGGCAATATGAACTCCCGTCACGGTGGTACACATTCTGCCGTTGCCTTCATTTTCAACCAGGCACAGCGTCCCGGTTTCCGCGACTGCAAAATTGACCCCGCTCAACCCGACCTCGGCTTCGTAAAATTTTTTACGCAAAGTTTTGCGGGCGATGGCTGTGAGCTCTGCGACATCCTCGGTATAAGGCGTGTTGGGAATCTTTTCATGAAATATTTTTGAAATCTGATCTTTATTTTTATGAATGGCAGGAACGATGATGTGGGCCGGCTTTTCATGGTTCAACTGAATGATAAATTCACCCAGATCGGTTTCCAGGGCCTCGATACCGTTTTTTTGCAAAAACGCATTGAGCTCCATTTCTTCGGATACCATGGATTTGCCCTTGACCAGTCTGGTGGCGCCATGGGATCTCATGATCTCCAAGACCTGATGATTGGCTTCGGAGGTGGTCTCCGCCCAGTGAACCTTGATGCCATTCCGAGAGCATTTTTCTTCTAGCTGTTCAAGTAACTGCGGCAGCTTGCTGAGGGCCTTTTTTTTAAGGGCATTTCCTAAGGTTCTTAATTGCTCGGTTTCGGCTTCATCCGAAAAAATAGTTTTCCGTTTGGCAACCAGGGTACCCATGGCGGCTTTTATATTTTTGATTAATTGGGTATCGTTTAACGCACGAGAGACGTTATCATTAAAATCAACTTGCTGATGGTTTGTCATTGATCCTCTCCCAGATAAACTCGGCCAGGTGTTGGCCGTCAATCTTAACTTTGTCACGCTGCATGGCGCCGGAGATGTTCATCAGGCAGCCGCAATCCCCGCTAATAAATCGCGCCGAACCCGTTTGTCGGATATCAGCGGTTTTATCCTTTACCATGGCAGCGGAAATGGCCGGCTGCTTCACTGCAAACGTTCCGCCGAAGCCGCAGCATTCGGTTTCATTTTGCAATTCAATTAAATTGACATTTTTAAGGCTTCGAATCAATGACTTGGAATCTTCGGTGGTCCTCATTTCGCGTAATGCGTGACAGGAAGAATGCCAGGTTACGTTAATGGGATCGCCGCGGTCTTCTAGTTTGACATCTAAAACGTGAACTAAAAATTCAGACAGCTCATATATTTTTTTTGAAAAATTTATGGCCCGCTCGCTGTCGGGGTCGTTGGCGAATAATTTGGGGTAATGATGTCGCATCATTCCCGCGCAGGAGCCGGAAGGTACGACAATCGGATAATCTTCAGGAAATAACTCAATTTGTTTTCTGGCCACCGTTCTGGCCTCATCCGGGAATCCGGAATTGTAGGCGGGCTGACCGCAGCAGGTTTGTCGAGGCGGATATATGACTTTAACCCCCTCGCGCTGGATCAGTTTAATCCCCGCCATCCCGGCTTCAGGATACATCATGTCCACCAGGCAGGTGCCGAAATAATATACCTTTTGCGGTTTTTCAGGATATAGGCGCATCGTTTCCTCAGCATCGATTCATTTCAAAAGGAAATCAAAAATTTAGAACCACTGCCGGTGGCTCCAGATGTCTTTTTCCAAACTCTCCTTATCTGACTGAAGTTTCAGGTACATGGAAGCGTTCTGGATCGCCAAGCCCCCTTGATGGGCCACGGCATTCACCAGGGTAACGATATCTTCCGGGAAATCGCGTTTAACCCCGCTGCAGAGTCTCATCACACCAATAACCTTTTCCCTGACCTTGATGGGAACACAAAGCATGGAAACAATCCCTTCTTTTTGGGTTTCGGATTTGTACTGGATCCGATCGTCGGTGGCTGTGTCCTCAATGGCGACGGTTTCTCCGTTCAGGGCCGGGGCGATGCTTTTGGTAGCCGAAACAGGTCCTTTGTTCAGATATTCTTCACTCAGACCGTAGCTGGCGACAAGCTTCAAGGTTCCGTTGTCTTCATCTACTAGACGAATGGCAACTCCTTTCAAATTGAGGGCCTTGGCTAATTCGACGGTCAGATTGTGCAGGACCTCTTTAACGTCCAGACTGGAGTTGATGTTGGATGCCAGGCCGAGAAAAAGGGTCGAGTTTTGCTTGATGCGCTCAAACAAGCGGGAATTCGCAATGGCCATGCCTCCCTGGTCGGCCAGGGCGCTCAAGAAATCAATTTCGTCTTTAGAAAAATCCCTGGGTTTGGCAGTATAGAGGGACAGGACCCCAATGGCCTTGTTTTTAACCATGACCGGCACCACCAGAATGGACGCAATCCCTTCGGCCTTTTTAGCTTCCAGGTTTTCCAATCGGGTGTCTGTGGTGGCGTCACGAATTGAGAGATGCCCGCCTTTCAAAACATTGGCAACGACCTTTTTGGCTTTCATGGGTTCGGCATGAAAATAGCCTTTGGAAAGCCCTTTATGTGCCACCGCCACAAACACATCTTTTTTTTCATCTGCTAGAAACAAAGAGGCGGCTTTTCCGTCCATCGTTTCGATCGCACTTTCTACAATTAAATCCAGCAATTCATTCCTCTTGAGCGTCCCACCGAATGCCTTGCTGACTTTGCAGAACGTTTTAAAAAAATCGGTTTTCTTCGTCATGGTTAATCTCCCGCTTGTTAATTGTATTCAATATAATCCCAACCCGGATAAACCGGATAGAATAGCCACCAAGGCACAAAGACACAAACTCTAACTATTTATTATAATAGAACTTCGTGTCTTGGTGCCTTGGTGGCGAAAATACTTTTTTTAGATAAATCCTTCGCAAATATGATGCGATCCTAATAGATATGCACTAACGTTATCTAAACAACATGGCTATTTCTTGGCCTTTCTAGCGGCCGAAGGAGCCTTGGCCCCAACTTTTTTTACGGTTGCCTTATGGGTCGTTGATTTTTTAGTCGGCGGTTTTTGGGCTTTCCTCTCGTTTTTTTCTTCATCCCGCTCCTTGAGCCAAACGGCAATTTTGGGAACAAATTCACTTTGGACTTTGGAACTCACATAGATCCCGATATGACCCGTCTTCAAGCAAATATCTTCGGTGTCTTTACTGCCAACCTTGCTCGTGAGCAGCTCGCAGGCAGCGGGAGGGACCAGGTGGTCGTACTGACCGTAATAGTTCAACAGCGGCATGGTGATTTTTTTTAGATCGACGCGCTTGCCATCTAGTTCCAATTTGCTCTGAATGAGGAGGTTTTTATGATAGCAATCTTCGACGAACTGCCGAAAGGTCTCCCCCGGCACATCCGGGCTGTCGAAGATCCATTTTTCCATGCGGACGAAATTTTCCACAAATTCCTTGTTGTCCATGTTTTCTATAAACCCCACGTACTTGTCGATCATCAGCCGGGCAGGGTTAAGGATGAGAAAACCCAAATTCATCAGATCACCGGGCATATTACCGAAGGCGTCCACCATTCGGTTCACGTCCAAGGCCTTCATCCAGATATGCAACAGCCCCTGATCCGTGTCGAAGTTGGTGGGCGTTACCGTGGTCAGCAGGTTTTTGATCTTTTGCGGGTGAAGGGCCGAGTACATGACGGAAAAGGAGCCGCCCATACAAATTCCCATCAAATTAATCTTCGGCATAGCACACCGCTGGCGTATAAAATCAACTATGTTATCCATATAGCCGTTGACATGATCGTCAATGGTGAGATATCGGTCCTTGCGCGTCGGATAACCCCAATCGATCATGTAAAGATCGATCCCCTTATCTAAAAAATTTTGAACCACGCTTCTGCCGGGCTGCAGGTCCAGCATAGTTTCCCGGTTGATTAAGGCATAGACCACCAATAGCGGTGTTTTTACCTGAGGCTCGGTTACCGGACGATAATGCTTTAACTTGACTCGATCTTCTTCGTATACGACCTCGTATGGCGTCGTGGCAATTTCCGTATCCAGTGATTCCAGCAGCACATTGGAGGCTTTTTGAACCCGTTCCCGGGACTTTTCGGCATCCTCGGCCAATTTAGAAAGAATGAGATCAACGGCTATTTTGGACTGCGCCATAAGATCACCCCCTGGTTGATTCCTGTTAAGTAGCTGATTGGTTGATTTGTCTTAATCCCGATAAATCGAAAGAGAAAATCGTTCGCGATGAATCCCTCCAATTCAACTCGTTAACGATCGAGCTTTCTCTTTTTCTAAAGCTTTTACTTTCTTTTTTAACAGATAAATTTCCTTGTACAACTCATCCATGTCCTTTTGGGTGGGTACGGGAAACATCGCCAGAATATCCTCAACGACCTTTGCTGAAGTCATTTTGTAATCTTCCAATGCATTCAGGGTCTGACTCATGGTCTCGGCGTACTCCGGAGATTTAAAAAGGGTCATGTAGTGGCCTTCAAGGATTTTAATCCACATCTGGTAATAGGCTTTGGCGTCGTCGGGAAGTTCCCCGGCTTCCGCCATTTCCGTTAGCTTCGTCTGCATCACTTTGTTTGACTTTTCCATGGGCAGGAAGAAAATATGCAGAAACTCAGCTACTTTGGCCTGGAATATATTGAATTCGTCTACTGCCCGGCCCGCTCTTTCCTGATAAAAGCGGGTCAGTCCTAGCTGGGGAAGGTGCAAAAACTGACGAAATTCCTTTTCGTAAAGCTCATTCCACAACGTAAAAACATTTTGGTCGAGCTTTTCAAATTTATAGGCTTCCGTCGTTTTTCCAATCCTTTCCGCTCTTTGAAACCACTGTTGCTGCAGCTGAAAATAACCGTTCCATCCGGATTGCACCAGCCTGGTCAGGACTTCCGGCAGACCATGAACGCCTTTGAGCTGGGCATCAAGGGTTCCCGGATCGCTCATGAGTGAAGACAAGGCCAGCCATGTCTTTAAAGCACTTTGCAGCGATTCTTGGGCGCGCTGTGTGGCGTCTTTTTCAGATTCGGCGTCATTATCAGCTTCATCAGAGATCGCGGCAGGATCCGGCTCATTGGCCCATGTGCTGGCCATCGATCCCCAAAATTCTGTCGCTGTTTTCAGCCAGGCCGCCAGTAAAGTCTCGGCGCCTGTGCTTTCCTGTTTTGTTTTATTCATAATTCGACTTACCCCCTCGAACTGGTTTGGATCGCACTCAATGAGAAAACCGTAAACACCTTACGCTCACACGATAATGATATCCGTGTTACTGACAATATTGATGTTCTCGCGAAAAGTCAAGATTCTCAAAATTTAGACTTCATATCCAAATCGATGAATTTGAGGCGGATGAGCGGATTCAGCACCGGAATAAAAGCACCAAAGACAATATCGGACGTCAGCGGGCGTGCTGTTGAGTAAACTCTTGAAAAGAAACTGTGAATCGTAGGTCTTAAGCTGGGAAGATGGGACGTCGGCTAGCTACTTTTGAGACGCACAAGCATATGAATTGAGTCTTTATTCTTTGTCTTTATCTACCGCCGAAATATTTTGCATCAATGTCTCAAATGCCTCGGCTTGCCTGTTGACCAGATCCTGAAACACTTTGGTCGTCTCACCCTGATAGGTGCCCTTCTCGGCCAGCAGGTTTCTCAGAACCTTGATAGTGTCCGCCAGTTCAGCGACCTTATTTTGTAGTGCGGCATACTTTTTCTCTAGCGCCCGGTATTTTTCCTGCGGTATCAATCCCATCAGCGTTAAATAGGCGTCGAGGGAGCTTTGAAAATCGGCCGCTGCATTCTGCCAGGCATTTGTCGAATCCGCGTCACTGTTGCGGGGGGCATCGATGCCATAAAACTTTTTCAACATGGCGGTCAGTTCTTCAAATCCGCTGAATCCCTGACGGATCCATTGATTCAGATCTTCCAGCTGCTTTTGCCCCTTAGCGGCTGCCAGGAGATAATTCCCCCAGAATTCTAGAAATTGGCTGTCCATCCGGTTATCTTCTCGCATCGAGGAGCTGGTTTCTTTTGGGTAAGACCAAAGAGGTTATGCGATGTTGTAACCAAACTCCATTATACCAATGGCAATTTAACAGCAATCACCACCTCTTTGGTGCGGCATCAAGCCTTAGCCTTCTTGGTCCGGATTTTCCGCTTTTTTTCCTGATCTTTTTCAAGGTCTAAATGGAAGCGGACCGGACCGCGGTAGTTGTCGCCAAATCGGGTGTGCAATGCACAGGCGGAATCAGGGCGCGACCAGGAGGTTGCAATAGCGCCGTGGCCCTTTGGAAAACAGGTGACTTCCGCCGGAATATAATCCAGGGGT
>JARFPZ010000494.1 GCA_029288035.1 Desulfosarcina sp. | reverse complement strand
GGAAGGGATCCACCAGGGCGCTAATGCCAACGCAGCCATTGTCCGGACGCATAAGGGCAACAGGGATCTCGATCGTATCTTGCACCTTAATCAACAACTCAACGGCGCCCTTTATTACCAGATAGAGCTTATCGGCCTCCTGGTCTTTGTGGAAAAGCCATTCTCCCTTTTGGTACTTTTCTTCAAACGTAATAGCCGCGAGGCTATCCATCTGGGGCGCAGAGAGCTTTTGAAAAAGATAACATGAAGGTAGTTGCATTGTCCGCCTCCCGAACATCACGGCACTTATTCAAACTGTTTAGAAGATGTAAGTTTTTTTGGGGTTTTCGAATTTGCCCCGAAAGTGAATAATGCAATGGTGGCCTCCGGCTCGTAGAGCCTACGGGTCGGAGAGAACGATGGAACATTGGTTTTCTAACGGATATTAACAGCAAATACTAAATTTTCAGTATTCGATAGTCAATCCCGGATTGTCCGGGATAGGGTCAGGTCATCTTCTCGAGGGCTTCGTCAACGGTATAATAGATTTTGGCAAACTTGGTGATGCCCACCATGCTAAAAATTTTTTTAAAGTGGTCGGAGATGCCGGTAATTCCGATGAGTTGATTGTTTTGTTTGGTTTGGGCCAGAATCTGGATGAGTACCGCAATACCACCGCTGTTGATGTAGATATCTCTCTCAGTTTTCAGCAGGATATTGCTTGCACCCTGATTGTCGGCATTTTTGTACGCTTCGTTCAGGAAAGGCTCGGAAAAGCCCGTTATATCACCCTGGATGTCCAGCATTGTTACGGAACCGCGTTGTTCGAGCTTGATTTCATTTGTATACTGCATTTCCACCCTGTGCTTTCTCATCCGTGCGGCTAATTTTAATGGCCATTTTGACTACATGGCCACCGTCGGTTCTTCGAGCGAATTCAACTTGATCCGTAAGCTGCTTGATCAAAAATAAGCCAAATCCGATCGGGGGATCCATATTGTCAATGATCCTTGCGATATCCGGTTCTGGAGGGAATTCCCTGATGCCACTGCCTTCATCGATCACAGCCACATTGATGATATCATCTTTGAAATCCATAAAGATCGTCACCTTGGCATTGGCACGCCCCTGGTTACCGTGCTCCATGGCGTTCAAGGCTGCCTCGGCCACAACGGTCTTAAGATCTTCGATGCGATCGGCAGGACATCCGAAAATTTTGGCAAAGGAGGCCGAACACTCCATGGCAATGCGCTCATAGCCAAGCCGGTTGCACAGCGTAACTTCTACGGCGTGTGGATTCAAATTCGTTATCATTTTTTTTCTCTAATTGGGCGTTCAAGCTCAATTTTAAAATTTGTGTTATTCATCATAGGAAAGTGTTCTTTGGGTGTCAACCCTAATTAAGGTTGAAGATCGGCATAAAGTGACATATCATTAGTGGAAGTCTGATCCGATCATAAACTTCGGCTCTGCGGAGTTTATGATTTCGTATTTATACGATAGGAAGATTGCCCCCACCCCCTTCAAGGGTGGTTCCTGAGGCTTATCGTTTTGCTGGGGAAGCTCTCATACAGCCATGTGCGCAACAATGACCGATAGACAGATTGCCAAGTTTTTTCCGGTGGATTCTCCGCCGGCTGTGTTGAACGAAGTAAAGGAAATTCTGCGCCGAATTTTTCCCGTCTTTAATACGGTTGCTATCGACCATGTCTTTGACGATGCAAACCGGCTTTACAATGGAATTTATCCCGGGTACAGAGCCTGCAACACGGGATATCATGATCTGCGCCACGCCAACGATACCTTCCTCGCCATGGCACGGCTGATCCACGGCGCCGTGATAGCTGGTGAACAATTCACTGAACGACAGATTACTCTGGGATTAATTGCTGCCATATTTCATGATGCAGGATACATACAGGAAAAATCAGACCGGCAGGGTACCGGAGCCAAATACACCGCTATTCACGAGCAGCGGAGCATGGATTTTCTAAGCCGTCACGGTGCTAAATACGGGTTGTCCCCCGAAGAAATCACCGCGGGCCGGACCATTATGCTCTGCACCGATCTCGATGTGGACATTGCAGACCTGTCGTTTGCATCCTATCAGATTGAATTATTGGGTAAGATGCTCGGTGCAGCAGATCTCATGGCCCAACTGGCCGATCCGATGTATTTGGAAAAACTTCAGTTTTTGCATCGCGAGTTCAGGGAATCCGGGATGGGGAATTACGAAAGCGAATTGGACATTCTCCAAAAAGCGGTTGTTTTTTACGACATCTTCGATCATCGCATCCAAACAAAGCTTGGGGCGGTCGATCGCTTTATGGGCTTGCATTTTCATTCGAGGTGGGGGATGCCTGGAAACCTGTATCAGGAGATGATCACCAGACAAAAAAATTACCTCCTGGAGACTTTGAAAATTCCGGGTTTCGATCCTCGCCAATTCTTTAGACAAGGTAGGTGCTTAAAGGATTAGTCATAAAAATATTTCCAATCATTTTGACTTGCAGTATCATAGGGTATGCCGATGCACCTCTCTTACGAAGAGATGATGAAATGGACACTGCGCAAGCCTTTCGTTGTGATTGCAATCACTTTGGCAATCACCTTTTTTTTCGTATGGCAGATCCGTAACCTGTCATTTAAGACCTCCATCTACGATCTTCAGATCGAAGACCTGCCTGAAACGACCCGCTATGAGGAATTCAAAAAATTATTCGGCTCCGATGAGATTATCCGGCTAGTCTTGAAAGCTGAAAATATTTTCGATTCGGCGACGTACATTAAAATCGAAAAACTGGTTGAACAAGCAGCGCAGATCGATGGCGTCCGGCGAGTGATCAGCCTCCCGGGCATAAAGAAAGCAGTAGATGTAACCGGCAATTGGGATATGGAAAAATTTCAAGCCGTCGTCATGGGGGTCGATTTGTTCAAGGATAACCTCTTTTCAGCCGATGGCAAAGTTACCGCGCTCACGCTGGTGTTAAAGAACGAGGCCCTGCCTGAAAATGTCATACATGATGTGAGGCTGCTCATTGCCGATACATCTGCAGATTTTAGCGCTTATCAGATCGGTATGCCGCTGGTATCCGAGGCGCTTGCCAATTTTACCGAGAAAGATTTTACACGGTTGCCCCCGATCACCTTTTTACTGATTGCCATGATCCTTTTTTGCCTGTTCCGTAGGTTGCGCTACATTTTCATCCCGCTTACCTGTGTGGGGCTTGCGCTGATTTGGACATTCGGTTTCATGGCGTTGCTGGGGATTCCCCTTTCGATGCTGACGATGATCGTCCCGGTTTTTCTGATTGCAGTCGGAACAGCCCATTGTCTGCATATCATCTCGGAATACATTGCCTGCCAGGAAAGATCCGATTCTCCTGCGGATGTGACCACCCGGACTTTTTCTTATATCGCTTTCCCGACTTTTCTGGCGGTGTTGACAACCATTATCGGCCTGGGGTCTCTATTCATAAACCGCATTACCATGATTCAGGAATTTGCCCTGTTCTCATGCTTCGGCATGGTCAGTATATTGATTATTGCGCTCACTTTTCTTCCGGCGGTCATGTCGCTTTTGCCGGCTTCCGCAAAAGCTCAGAAGAAAAAGGCAGGTATTTCGCCTCTGTTTAAGCGATTTGTCGACGTCATTGTCGATCTCAACCTGAATCATCAGAAGGTCACTCTATCGATCATTGGAGTGATTGTTTTGATATGTCTGGTCGGCATCCTGCGTATTCGGGTCGAGACCAATCCGGTCGGATATCTGAAGGAAAATACAGAGGTCAAACGCAATTTTGACGATATTTATCAGCATTTATCCGGAAGCTTTCCGATCAATGTGGCCATGGAAAATCCGGAAGCCAACTATTTCGAGGATCCCGACCATTTGGCGGATATTGCCCGTCTGCAGGAATTTCTCGAAAAGCTGCCGGGTGTGGACAAAACCGTTTCATTTGCCGATTATTTAATGCTGATCAATTATTCCCTCAATCACTTCGAGCCGCCCTCCTATGTTCTGCCGCAGGAGGGTTTTGAAGTCAGGATGGCGATCAATAATTTTACCACCATACTCGGCCAGGATATGCTCACGCGTTTCATGAGTTCTGATTTTTCAAAGACCAACATCCTCTTGCTCACCCACATATCCAGCTCCAAGGACTTTCTTCAAATCCGTGACAAAATCATCGATCATGTCAAGAATAATTTTTCAAAGGATCTGAATTGGGAAGTAACCGGCCTGGGGATGACGATTGCCGTCAGCAGCGATCAGTTAACCACCGGGCAGATCAAGAGCCTTTCGATAACGATGGTGCTTGTTTTTGCCATTATGTTTGCCCTCTTTTTGTCGAGCAAAGTCGGGCTGATTGCGCTCGTTCCCAATATTTTTCCGATTATTATTAATTTCGGCATTATGGGATGGTTTGGCGTTGAGCTTTCCATTGTCACGAGCCTGATTGCCAGCATCGCCATCGGTCTGGCAGTGGATGACACCATTCATTATCTGGTGCGCTATAACCGTGAATTCAAAACAGATTTAGATGAAAAACGGGCCATTAAAGACACGCTCGCCCACGTCGGCAGACCGGTTACGTTTACAACGATCACTATTTGCGTGGGGTTTTCCGTTTTTATATTTTCAAGCTTCAAGCCCACCGCCATTTTTGGCGTGATGATGGTGATTACCTCGCTGGCCGCACTGGTCGGGGATTTGATCGTGCTGCCTACTTTGATCCAATACGTTGAAGTCGTGACCCTGTGGGACCTGCTGCGTTTAAAACTCGGCAAGGAGCCGCCGGAGGGAATACCACTTTTCAAAGGTCTGTCGCACAACCAGGTCCATTACATTATTATGGCCGGGTCCCTTGTAAATATTGATACCGGCAAGATTCTTTTCCATAAAGGGGACCCCAGTGATTCCATGTACGCCATAGTTTCAGGAGAAATGGATGTTTTGGATCCCGACATTGAAGGAGCAGCCCCCCACGAACTCGGGAGTCACAAGCTGATCAACCAATTAAAAAGCGGTGATGTGCTCGGAGAAATGGGATTTCTGCGCAACGTGCCGCGATCAGCAAGCGTTATCGCAACGCAACCGGTCGAACTTTTAAAAATTAACTGGAAAATGATCAAACGCCTGCAATGGCTCTACCCGCCGACGTCCCATAAATTTTTCTTCAATCTGATGACGCTGATTTGCGATCGGCTCGAAAATTTGACCGAATGCTTCTCTGAAATTAAGATCCTCGATGATTCCACGGGACTTTACGACCGGGAGAATTTTTTAAAAATCGTAGATGCCGAAATAGAGCGATCGCAGCGCTATCAGGCTGAGCTGACGGTCGGTTTGATGAAATTTAATTTTGACGGTGTCACCCCTGCACGTGAAAATTTAGAAACTGAGCGGATTCTGCGGGGACTGGGAGAGGCTTTTTCAGGACAGATTCGGAAATGCGACACCCTGAGCCGATTCGATCATCGGACGTTTGCGCTTTTGATGCCGCATTCGTCGAAGGCCGAAGTCCGGCTTCTTTGCAACCGATTAGAACTTGTATTCGAGGAAATATGCAAT
>JARFPZ010000416.1 GCA_029288035.1 Desulfosarcina sp. | reverse complement strand
TTATGTCAAGGCACAAGATACCAGAAATAGCAACATGAAGCCAAAATTCTTTTCACAAATCAGCGACCACCAGCAGAGCATAGCCCCGGTCCCTTCGAGGGACCTGCCTCATACCCCCAGCTCTGCTGGTGGTCGCTGATTGACGGATTCGTCAGTATTGCGTATTTGGAATTCTCCGGTCAAGCAAAACTTTGGGACCGGTCATTGTTGCGCCACCGATGTTTGACAGGATTGAATAAGTATTTATATTCACCCAGTAATCGTCTGTTCGATGACGGGTCACCAATAATTTTAATGGAATGTTCAATGGAAACCAAGATACCTGAAAAAGCCGCGCTACTGACACTCCTGAAAAAAGGAAAATTTAATGTACCTGATTTTATCTATGTATCAGCTTCCGATTTTAAAAATAAAAATTTTAAGGCTTTGGAGACGTTTCTAGACCGCCACCGTGAAAGTTTTAAGGTCATTGCCCGAAGTGCTCACTTGAGAGAGGCATTTTTCAAAGGTGGGACATTTGATTCTCTGGAAACTTATGCTGATTTGGGTGGGATTCAGTATGCCAGGAAAAAAATTATTAAATTGGCGGAAAATGCCAAACGGCTGTCGATACGAAGGCAACAAAAATTCAGTAATGCCCCCGAAATCGATCTGGAAAATATGGGATTGATCGTTATGCCCTTTATCAGCGGCACCAGCGTTATGGCGAAGATGCTAGGAAACCACTGGGAGTTCGGATATTGCCGGGACCGTAGTCACAAAGTTCAGCAGGAGCCCTACATTACCAGAACACCGCATGACTTGCAACTACTCCAATTGTCCGAAGAGATTCAAAGGCACCTGGGGTATCGCTGCGAAATTGAATATGTTGTGTCAGAAAAAGGTGAGATTTATGTCGTTCAGGCCAAAGATATATCTCACATTGAAATCATTGAATTAGAACAAAGTGAAAAATCAGTTCATCTTGATGGTGTGCGCAGGGTCAGGAAGAACCATAACTACCGGGAACGCCCCTTGTTCGTGATGGACAATAAGGCTTTTTATTTAAAAATAATCGGCAGGTGTGAAGAATTTGTGCTCGGCGGCGGAGATTCCGGCCGTACCATGGAAGATCTGCTTGACATTATTTCCAGCTATCAATTAAACCTTGAACAATTCGCCTTGGAATATCCGCGGTTCTGTGTGCTGGGCCTGTCAATACAAGAACCGGAAGAATTATACCAGATTGCAAATCATTATCTGGATAACTTTCCGGAATTGCAAGAAAGCCTTTCCAGAGCGCTGCATGATAACTTATACAAAATTGATTATTTTTTATCCGAAACCGACACCCTAATCGCAAAGGACAAATTCAGACTCAATCTTTGCGGGCATGACGCTTATGGGATTGATACCGTTCGCAACCCGATGTGGTCTGCATTCTGGCAGATGGAAAAGCACGATAAGATGGTAAAAAAATTCAAAAAGCTCAAATTTAAAACCGGGGACACGGTCGGTATCGAAATTGATTCTTATGAAAAGCCGATCGTTTATCGGCTATAAGGGTCCGGGTTCAGAGGTTCAGGGTTCAAAGGTTCTAAGTTCAGGGTTCTGAGTTGATCTGATCTGCGGACTCGTAAGTTTTGATGGGCAAACTTATGGGGATAGAAAGATTTTAAGATATTGAGGCATGGCAACTGGCCATGGAACTAATGCGCAAAGTCTTATGATCAGGCCGGCGCACCTGAGCTGTCATTCGAGGTTTTATCAAGTAAATGGTATTATATGAACAATGTAAACAATTTAAAGATAACCCTGAACGGTGAACCCTGAACCTCTGAACGGTTTTTTTTACGGTTGTTTCAGAACCTCTTCCTTAAGATAGCGGAAGACGTCGGTTCCCTCGACATCGGCCTTTCCCTTCCCCTGAATCGCTTTCTGGAAGATGTCTATTTTGCTCTTATCCATGTTACTGATTTGATCTTTCATCAACCTCAAGGAGTTGTCTATATGGCTTAACGCTACCACCGGCCCGTATAAAACTTCTGCGCCGGCTTTTTCGTTTAAGCCGCCAAAGATTTCATGATGCGGGATCTGAAACGCTCTGGGCGGGGGCCGATAGCCCAACAATTCTGAAAACAGAGAAAGGCTTTCCATAACCCCATCCGTGTAGCCATTTTCCAAGGAGTCCGAACCCTCCTTAACCATCGCAGTTATATCGGATTCTTTAAATTTTAAATCCAAACCTTCAAGGCACTTTTTTTGTACGATTTCAACCGATGCTTCCTTGCGACTGATCTTAACATCCGAATCCTTTAGGATTTTTATTATATTTCTGATATTCAACATTTCCTTGGTATAGGGGCTTTTTCGTATGAGGACATCTTCGATGGTAGTTTTGTAAATGGGCAGCTCATTGTCCAGCACCAGGATGATGCTCTGCCCGTCGTCGGCTTGCTCGATGTAAAGATCGAGGTCCCTTTCTTTTTTGTATTGGTAGGGACCTATTTCCAAGAGGTTGCGCATGGCCTCTTTGTCTATTTTGAGACCGCTGTCCGCCGGTCCTATGGTTTGCAAAACTTGGCGGGATAGTTTATTGATTTCTATTTTTTTTAACAGATTTTCCTTAAATGACATAGGGCCTCCCTATTGATGGCAGAATATCCAGTTTATCTTCCGACCTTCTCCAGTCATATCTACCATAGAGCCCCC
Source organism: Desulfosarcina sp. (assembly GCA_029288035.1). Lineage (GTDB taxonomy): Bacteria > Desulfobacterota > Desulfobacteria > Desulfobacterales > JAFDCJ01 > JAFDCJ01. The sequence goes on along the minus strand of JARFPZ010000416.1, from coordinate 7,410 downwards.
ATCAAGTAAACCGATCGAGACAATAACTTGACCTTCGCTGCTTATTGATATAAAGATACGAAACAGAATTCGCTGCGCGGTAAAAATCAGCGACCACTAACAGAGCTGGCGGTATGAGGATGGCCCCTGAAAGAAGCCAGGGTCACATCTGCTGGTGGTCGCTGATTTATTTCAATTCATAAGCCGCCGATATCAATCAGGTTTGCACCATGAAGCATCCCCTCGCGGTAACGATAAAACCTTTTAAATTCTCATCCCGTTAGGTCGGGGTGGCTTATGAATTGAGTTAGAAGGAAATATTATGATCGGATCCATTAAATTGATTTACGGCGAAAAAGAGTATCTGCTCCCGCTAGTGGAGGGCTCGGAGGGCGAGAAGGCCATCGATATTTCAAAACTCCGGCAGGAAACCGGTTTGATCACGCTTGATACCGGGTATGCCAACACCGGCAGCTGTGCCAGTTCTATTACGTTTATGGATGGTGAAAAGGGTGTTTTGCGATACCGCGGGATTCCGGTGGAGCAGCTGGCTGAGAAATCGACCTTCAAAGAAACCGCCTATCTTCTCATCAACGGGAAATTGCCCAAACAAAAAGAATTGACGGATTTTTCCATTTTGCTCAATGATAATTCCCTGGTGCATGAAGACATGCGGGCCTTTTATGAAAACTATCCCCGTTCTTCCCACCCCATGGGAATTCTTTCTTCCATGGTCAATGCATTGAGAAGTTTTTATCCGGCGCTGGATGACCTGGAAGAAGAGATTAACATGACCGTTACACGGCTGCTTTCCAAAGTCCGGACCCTGGCTGCCATGTCCTATAAGATTTCAAGAGGACATAAGGTCGTCTATCCGCGGCCCGATCTGACGTATTGTGCCAATTTTTTGAACATGATGTTCGACTCACCGGTTCAGCCTTATGAAATAGACCCGGATGTGGTCAAGGCCCTGAATGTTTTCTGGATCTTGCATGCGGACCACGAGCAGAACTGTTCAACGACTGCGGTGCGGGTGGTTGGAAGTGCGCGGGTAAATCTCTATGCCGCGATTTCCGCCGGGATTGCCGCACTCTGGGGACCATTGCATGGCGGCGCCAATCAGGCCGTCATCGAAATGCTGACCGACATTGCGGACAATAAGAATATGAAACGGGTAATTGAGCGGGCTAAAGATAAAAATGATCCGTTCAGGTTGATGGGTTTTGGCCACCGCGTATACAAAACCTTTGATCCGAGAATGAAGATCATGAAAAACATGTGCGACACATTGCTGGAAAAATCAAAATTCTCAGACCCGCTGCTGGAGATTGCTATTGAGCTGGAGCAGATCGCTTTAAATGATGATTATTTCATCGAGCATAATTTGTATCCAAACGTCGATTTCTATAGCGGTATTGTCCTACGAGCCATTGGAATCCCCACCAATATGTTCACCGTCATGTTCGCCATCGGCAGGCTACCGGGATGGATTGCCCAGTGGAAGGAAAGCATCGATGATCCCAACTGGAAACTCTGCCGACCGCGCCAAATCTATACGGGGCCGAACGACACCCGCTATGTGTCCATTGAAGAAAGATAGATTCTAACCTGCTCATTCCATTTGAATTATTTCAAGTTCCCCTAGTCCCAAGCCGATATATTCTTTACTCAAAAATTCCGGCCATCATTCTTTTGCCGATTTGGATCGGGAACGAATTTTTTCAGCTGTTTTTCGGAGACGCCCGACATGTGGCATATGTCGCCCACATTGGCGGGTTGATGGGAGGCGCTTTTTTTGCCTTTGTCATCTTGAAATTTTGCACGTCGCTTAACGAAGATGTGTTTAGTTGTATCCATCCATACAATGAACCCGTACCAATGATACAGATATTGTATCTCATCGTACACTAGAATCATACAATTCGACGGGATTGCTGAGTGTCCCGATGCCTTCGACAGTCATGTCGATGGTGTTACCGGGCATGAGGAAAACGGGGGGCTTGCGGGTAAATCCAACGCCACTGGGTGTCCCGGTAAGGATCACGGTACCCGGCAGCAGCGTTGTGCCTGTTGAAAGAAATGAGATCAGTTCGGCAACCGGGAAAATCATATCGGATGTGTTGGCATCTTGCATGACCCGGCCGTCGAGTGCACAGGTCATATGCAGGTTCTGAGGATCGGCGAGCTCATCTGTCGTCACCAGCTCGGGTCCCAAAGGGCAGAAGGTGTCAAAACTTTTTCCGCGTACCCACTGGCCTGATCCCCGACCTCCCTGCCATCGTCTGGCGGAGACATCGTTTGCCACCGTATAGCCGAGCACATAATCGAGGGCCTCAGCGGCAGAGACGTCCTTTGCCGCCTGACCGATGACCACTGCCAGCTCAAGCTCGAAATCAACCTCGGGCGGTTCCATGCATGACGGGTGTAGAAGGATAGGGTCTCCCGGATTGGTAACTGAAGCGGGATTTTTCATAAACAGCACCGGGTATTTCGGTATCTTTAAGCCGGTCTCGGCCGCATGCTGGTGATAGTTGAGTCCAATAGCCAAAATTGCGGAGGGCACCAGGGGGGCGAGAATTTTTTGGACACTGACACTCTTGCCTTTGTCCTTCAGACCGGAGAATAAATCCCCTGACAGCCGCGACGTCTTGCCGTTATGATAATCATAACCGAGACATTCCTGACCCTGGTCATCAATAAATCTTACGATATGCATACGATCACCTATCACTTGGGTGTTTCTTGAACATCAGGTTCAATTGAAAACTTTGCGCTTCCTCTCTCTCCGAGCTGTAGGCTCTACGAGCTGGAAGCCGAGCGGTGCGTTCTGCAAGCTGGCAGCAGTTTTGTAAGCTGGACCAGGATTCTTTACATTTATAATGAAAAAAGCAATAAAAAAATTAATGCCGTTTGAAAATTCAACCCGATCACGTCATCTGTGATCCATTTACTTGAAAAATTCTGATGAATACTCTATGTACAGATTTCGCTCTTCAACTTGGAAATTTAATCGTGACGCTTTAACGAGCGTGGCCAGGAGATACCTTTATGGAAAATTTGATTTATCTTGACAATGGCGCCACTTCCTTTCCCAAACCGGATGAAGTATATACTTTTATGGATTCATTTTACCGCAATTTCGGTGTCAACCCGGGACGTTCCGGCTATGATTTGTGCATGGAAACCGGTGATTTGGTCGACAAAACCCGTAAGTTGATCACCGACTTTTTTAATGGCAATGATCCCAAGCGGCTATGCTTTTGCTATAACTCCACCGACGCCCTCAACCTGATTATTTTTGGCATATTAAAAAAGGGCGATCATGCCATCACCACCACCCTCGAACACAATTCCGTGCTCCGTCCCCTCTATCATCAGAACAAATTCAATGGCGTTGAGGTCGACTACGTTCCGTTCGGCACCAACGGATTCATCGACCCTGATGAGATTAAAAATAAAATTAAAGCAAATACCCGTCTTGTCATCATAAATCATGCTTCCAACGTGATCGGGACGATCCAGCCGCTAGAGGCTATCGGACGTATCTGCCGCGAACGAGGTGTAACCTTTGCCATCGATGCCTCCCAGTCCGCCGGTAAAGTGCCGATTGACATGGAGCAGCACCACATCGATATCATTGCATTTACCGGCCACAAATCCCTGCTGGGGCCGACCGGTACCGGCGGCCTCTATGTAAGGGATGGGGTCGAAATCCGGCATACCCGCGCCGGTGGTACCGGAGTTCGATCTGCCGAACGTATGCATTTGGACGAATATCCTTACAGGCTTGAATACGGTACCGGCAATGTCGTGGGAATTGCCGGAATGTATGCCGGTTTGAAGTGGATAGAAGAGAAAGGGATGGATACCATTCACAAACAGGAAATGAGGTTGACCCGCATTTTAAGGGATGGCCTTAATGAACTGGATGGCGTGGTCCTCTATTGCCAGAATGAATTGACTGATCATATCGCTGTGATCAGTTTCAATGTCGATGGGATGGAGGCACTCAATGTGGGTACTCTATTGGACGGTGAATACGATATCGCCTGCCGTACCGGACTTCATTGCGCCCCCCTTGTACATGAACAACTGGGAACCGATCGAATCGGGGGGGCGGTTCGGATCGGAATCGGTCCCTTTAACACAGAGGATCATATCAGGACCGCTATCGAAGCCATCGGAGAAATTGTTGACTTTCAAAAGAAAAAGTAACCCACATCAGAATGAGGAATAAAAGTGGCTCACTTTTAACACGATCGAAGCAAAAGTAAGCCTGATTTTACCAGCCCAGATTAAGACTGAACAAGTTCCAGCCCCATCTCTTTGAATTCCGTTCGAAGCTCTTGCTGAACATTCAGGTATTCTTTGTTGATGATGTTTCTGGTTTTGAGGTCATAGACATGGTGCAGAAACCATCAAGACTCAACAGAATCTGCCGATATAAGTTGAAATGACATTGCAAGACTGTCTTGATGGGGGAAACAATAAATGTTCAATAACATGATAATGTATTCAATCGTGGGCTTTAGTATTTATGCGGCGGTCTATTTACTGACAGTATTTGGAAGTTAAGATTTAAATTCAGTGTGAAGGTAATTTTCCAAGTCGGTGAGCAATTGGATTTGGTGATCAGTGAGATCTTCGCTATGTTTCAGACGGTTTATTTCATTTAGAACTCCTACCGGCGTTGCGCGCCTTTCTTCTCGGTAGTCGACCATCGCATCGGCATCCATCAAAGGATTGATACGTTCCATGTACCTTTGGAATTCCGCGGCAAATTTTGCTGAAACGGCACCCGGATAATTTCGGCAGATAATGCGCCAGGCCAGTGTGCGGGCTTCCGGGCTAGAAAACTGAACGACGAGGTCGGCTTTATCTTCCAAAGAAGCCCGGTGAAACCGTCGGCATAATTTTTCATCAGCCTTGGAATAGAAACCGATTTGATATAAGGAAGCATCGGGATCTAAATTCGGAATGAAGTGGTAACGGAATTCACGGTAATATTTGACAATTCTTTGAAAAACATCGTGATTTTCCTGCAGCCATTTTAGGTTTTCTTCAAAGATTGCATTGCGGTCATTACCGATTTTTTCCCAGTAACGATCGTGGGGCGGCAGCAATATGGCCGGCTCTCCCAAGCGTTTTCGGATAACCCAGGTCGTCTCGGCAATGGATTCGGGGGTGGTGTCGCGAAGCTGCGGCAGATCCAATCTCAACCACAAGGTTTGATTCGGGTAGGGAATCGATGTTCCGATTGAGATCACCGGGATCTGGTAATTTTGATCTGGACCGTATTCGCCGCTGACAATCAACCCCCTGTTGTGATCGCCGCTGGCGCTTTGCAGCCCAACCGGCAATTGAGCCATCCGATACGCATCTGTCTCTTTATCAAAATAGCCTTCCAAATACCGCCACATCTTCTTTTTTTTAAAGAAACGACGGGCTAACTCAACCGTGGCAGCCACATCCACCATCGCTTCATGGGATTGACCGGTTACGAGTCGGTTGGCGGAAGATAAATGTTCTAATTTTAGCGATGATTTTCCATCGATCTGAGGCCAAATCAACACGTCCTTTTTATAAAGTCGATATAGAATGGCCATCGGAAACAAATCCATGCGGCGGCAGCCGTTCTTGTATTGGTGGGTATAAGGCGGCAGTAAATTTCTGTGAAATGAGAAACGCAAAAACTCATCATCGAATCCCATCGTGTTATAGCCGAGGCTGATGGTGCCGGGTTGATTCATCAACCGATGGATCTGCTCGACAGCTTCGTATTCGCACAGCCCGTCAGAAAATTGGGTGACGGGAATGCGATTGGTGAGAACTGCGGCCGGAGATGGAGCCACATCCGGCCGCAGCTTTACCGTGAGCTCATAGCGACCTATTTCATTGAGTTGCTGATCTGTGCGAATGGCGGCAAACTGTAAGACCTGGTCAAAAGCCTTGTTTAACCCCGTGGTTTCTATGTCATAAAAAAGGAAACTGGCGGCCATGGGATCACACTTTGAATTGGCTGAAAGAGAGTGGATTGAGCTACGAATACTATAATTAAGTCGAATTAGATAGATAAATTGTCTTTAGAAATTTAGAATTTATCACAAGTCTAAAATTTCCTATCATCGAGCATCGATACTTAAATCATCCTGACTGTAACCGAATGCCTCTATTAGTTTGAGGGCTGTTTTGGCAACTTCGTCGGGATTCATTCTGGTTTCTACATAGATATCCGTTTCTTGAATTTTTTCCGGCATGCGGAGCTGATCCGAATAGCGGGAAAAGTAGGGTTTCTGATTGTCGGATATCCACAACACCTTCTCGAAATCTTTCTCGTGAGCCGAGGCTAAATACTCGCATAGGATCGGGAGCACTTCGTCCCAGGCACGAACGATATGGGAATGACCGATAAAGGTAAAGGATTTAATGGATTTGTCCGTATAGCTTTCGACTTTTCTTTCTTTTTCAATGACAGGAGTCTCTTCAAATTTAGTTGAGGTGGGTTTGTCATCGCTGTCGAATAACTCCGAGGTCTTCGAAGCGGGTTTGTCTTTGCTATCTGATATCTCTGGGTCCAGACTGGTAGAGGGTGGCGCTTTCACGGTGTTGGGAATGTCCGTAATTAACCAGTCTTCAATATGTTGACCCAAAAACGTTTCTATCGATTTGATATCGACTTTATAGCCACAGAGTTTTTCGGTTTGCAAGCTTAACAATTCGATAAATATCTTATTGGATTGAGAAATGATCTGATTCCAGGCCTTTGGCAGAAAATCGGCAGCCATTTTTTGTTTTTTGTCGCGGAAAAGTTTCTTTGCGGCTTTTAACGCCTGTCCTTTGGAGACTTTGTTCATGTCGAGTAAGTCGACCAGCTGGGGGACAATGGCATCCGCTTCCTGGGTATGAAAATCGGCGGAATAAAACCATTTTTGCCGCCAATCGCCTTTGGAGGCCGTTAAATAAAACCACCAGATAATTCCATTGGTAAGCACAGCAATGTCAGCGCCTTCGCCGGAGGCATTCTCGACGAATTTTTTTTGATGATTGTCTAATTTTTCGCCAATTCTCTTGACCTCGACAAAAATTTTACTTTTATCCCCTGTCCGCAGGGCGTAAGACACCTGCGAGGAATTCACCACATAATCCGGACAAACCTCTTCCACATTAAAAATGTCCCAACCCAGAAATGAGAGCATTCGCAAAACCACTGCTTGTTTCGTGGAAGCTTCATCAAAAGAGGACAATTTTTTATTTGACTTTAGGTCCTTGATAAATGATTGAATTTGTTTTTGCATGATTTTCTCCGGATCATGATTCGTCATGGGGAAATATCGAAAGTTGCTGTGAAAAAAGCTAGAATTATGTAGATTTCTAAAGAGTTATCGGCTTGCAGTGATAAAACTTGAGTGTATTTGTGAAGAAATAAGGGGC
>JARFPZ010000406.1 GCA_029288035.1 Desulfosarcina sp. | reverse complement strand
CGGTTTTGTTAAAGGAGAGGCATTACGAAAATTATTACACCAATAAAGCCTGGCGGATCATTGATACTTATTTTCTAAGTGAGGGCGAAGCACAGATCGTGGCGCAAAGGCTAAAGCGGATTTTGACAACAGCGGCCTGAGTAAACGAAATTATGCGGAAGGGAAGTCGCCGGTGCTGCTAATATAATTTACCATATCGATAGAGGCAACCACTGTCTCACCGACATATGTTTCCTGCCCGCAGTGGGAGCTGATTATTTTTTCGGCAATGGTTTGACTCATGGTTTGAATGAGGTTTTTCTTTCTTTCTCTTTCAGGCAGGCATGCAATGCTTCCAAACCGCTGCCCGGTTTTTCGACAACCCCCAGTTCGAAAAGGATAAGTTCCAAGACAGCGATGACCAGCAGAGCCTCACGGGGCGTCATCATTCCCAGGTGTCCGATCCGGAAGGCCGATTCTTTAAAATTGCCCAACCCGGAGGCAATCAAAATGCCGAACTTTTCTTTGGCCATCTCTCTGATTAAAGACGGCTTGACGCCCTCCGGGGACTTGACCAGCGTGACGGTGCGGGATCGGACGACCTTGCCTTCCGGCAGCAGTGTCAACCCCATGGCTTGCACGCTGCTGCGGATTGCCTGTGATAGGATCTCGTGTCGCAAATAGACATTTGGCAGGCCTTCTTCAAAGAGCATTTCCAGAGCCTCATTGACGGAAACAACTAACGAAACCGGTGTCGAGCCGGGCGTTTCATGTTTTTCTTCATAAAATTTTTTAATATTTTTAAAATTAACATAGTAGCCGGGTTTGGTGGCCCTTTCAACAGCAGCCCAACCTCTCTGATTAATCGCCACAAAACTAATACCGGTGGGTGTCATCAGTCCCTTCTGGGAGGCGGTAATGGCGGCATCGACCTGCCAGTCCGCCATCTTGAACTCCATTGCTCCCAGTGAACTGATGCAGTCTACCAGCAAAAGGCGCGCATGCCGGCGGACGATATTACCGATTTCCGCGATGGGATTGATCACTGCGGTTGACGTATCGTTATGAATAACCGTGACACCTTTTATGGCCGGATCCTGCTGGAGTGCCTCATCAATCTGTTCCGTTGTCACCGGAGCCAGCCACTCCGTAAAAATACGCTGAACCTCCAGATCACAGGCTTCGGCAACATCCGCAAACATGTGACCGAATTTTCCGTTGCAGATGCACAATACCTTCTCTCCCGGAGAAAACATATTGCGTAACGCACCTTCCATGGCGCCCCTGCCGGTGGAATGCACCAGAAGGACATTTTCCGTGGTGCCGAATAATTGCTTCATTTTCTCGATAACGTTTTCCAGGATTACATGAAACTCGGGTGTTCGATGATGGATCATCGGTCGATTGCCGGCCGCCAGAACCCTGGGGGATATGCTCACCGGGCCGGGTGTAAACAGTATCGGATCTATCGCTTTTTTTTTCATAAATTTACCTGGCCTTTTATTGCGGTTGATTTAAACTCTAGTTGCAGGTCACCCCCTGCCAGTTATCTGTCCAGTTGACAACTTGTACATAAGTCTTTATAAATTTACAACCTGAATATTGAATGAAAAATGAAATCTTTCCGCGGCAAGCCGCGGAGTATCATGTTTTTAGAATTTAACTCACTTTTATCGCAGCAAGCTGCGGGGAATTAAAACCGGGAGAAATTAAGGAGACCGTATGAAAAACATACTGATGAGCAAAGGTGCCAAAACCCTGGTCGAAGTTTGTGCCGGGGTCAAATCCCGTGAAAATGTTTTAATCGTGACGGATTTTATGATGATGACGATTGCAGAGGCTGTGGCCTCAGCGGCATACCATGCCGGGGCGGAAGTGATGATCGGTACTATCTTGCCGCGCAGCGGGCACGGCCAGGAACCGCCGCCACCGATTGCAGAGGCCATGAAAAAAGCGGATGTCATCTTTACCCCGGTGACATATTCCATTACGCACACCCGGGCGGTTAAAGAGGCGTGCGAGGCCGGCAGCCGCATCATTGCCCTGACGGACTACCGGGAACATATGCTCATTAAGGGCGGGCTGGAGGCCGATTTTTACGAGACCAAGGAAATGTGCCTGAAATTTGCCCGGGCATTTGAAAAGAGCAATGAGGCGGTGCTGACCAGCACGGGCGGAACACATTTGACGATGCGCAAGGAAGGCCGTCCGGGCAATGCGCTGTTCTGCATTGTTGAGCCGGGCCAGATGTCACCGGCACCCAATGTCGAGGCCAATTTTTCACCCACCGAGGGAAGTGCCGAAGGGGTTATTGTTGCTGACGCCAGCATCCCCTATATCGACATCGGTGTCTTAACCGAGCCGGTAACTGCCACCGTGGAAAAAGGAATGATCACGGACATCAAAGGCGGGCATCAGGCGAAAATACTGGCAGACGATCTCAAAAGTCGCAATGATGCAAAAGTCTATAATGTGGCCGAGCTGGGTGTGGGGCTTAATCCGAAGTGCATCATGCAGGGTGTTATGCTCGAGGACGAGGGCGTCTACGGCAGTGTGCATATCGGGATCGGCACCAACATTACCCTGGGTGGGAACGTAAAGGCCGCTATTCACTACGACCTTCTCATGTGGGAGGCGACCATCGAGTTGGACGGCAACGTCATACTGGAAAAAGGACAGGTAAGGCTTTAAATCAATACTCCATTGCTCCAATACTCCAGATGTTTAATTCCGGAGAACCTTAAAGGGCAAATCAAAGCTTGGCCTTCTGAGCCATGCTCCTTGACTGGAGCGGATCATGAATGAATATTTTCTTGAATGCGTCGGCTGCGGCCGGGATTATCCCATTGGCATGGTTAACACCAGATGCGCGTGCGATGAGCCCCTGGAAGTAAAGTTCAACCTGGGCTCTGTGCCCTGCAACTGGTTTCAAAGTCAACGCAGCGGTTTTTTTGCCGGGCGTTACGCCCCCTTTTTTCCCTACCTGGATCCCGATCCATTATTTTCTTTAGGAGAGGGCCAGACCTCTTTGCTTCGTTCGGTATCTTTGGTGGAGAAATTGGGCCTTAAGGAGCTTCTTTTTAAGAACGAAACCCAGAATCCGACCTGGACCTTTAAGGACCGGGGAACGGCCTGCAGCGTCCAAAATGCGATTGCCCTTGGATACAGGCGTTTTGGCACCCTTTCATCCGGCAACATGGGGGCGTCGGTGGCCGCTTATGGGAGCAGAGCCGGCATGGATACCTTCATCATGTTAAAAGATAATGTTCCGCGAGAGAAGATTGATGCCCTGACAATTTATGGTGCCAAAGCCTTTCAGGTATACGGTGATTATGGAGAACTTTATGCCAGGCTGCTTGAGATTGGCAATCATCACCAGATTTATTTCAGTCTTTCGGACGACCCTCTGAGGATAGAAGGATACAAAAGTCTGGCATTCGAATTGTTGGAGCAAATGGACGGTCAATTGCCGGATCTTCTGGCCGTTCCTCTGGGTTCAGGCGGACTTTGCCGGGGTATTCTAAAAGGATTTGAAGAATTGAGAGATAGCGGGATTACTTCGAATGTACCTATATTTATCGGGATTCAGGCTGCCGGAAATTCTCCGACCGTCGACGCTTTTGAGAAAGGCGCCGACCATATTGAATGCTTTCAGAATTCTTCTACCCTCGATCATGTACTGGAAAACCCCTATCCGCCCAGCGGCAATCAGGTCTTGCGAAAACTAAAAGCAAGCAATGGCCTCCTTCTGAAAGTCAATAATGAGAATATTTTAACGGCCATGCAGCTTCTGTCGCAAGAGGGAATTTTTGCCCAGCCGGCTTCGGCTACCGCACTGGCCGGGTTGATTGAGGCCGTAGATAAAAAAATGATACCGCGCGGCTCCCGGGTGGTGGTCGTCGTGACCGGCAGCGGCCTGAAGTATCCGCCGGTTCTGAAAGAATTCGATGTGTCGCCGGTTTCAGTCAAACTGGATCAGTTGCCGCAGGCGCTTGAGGCAGTCCTGGGATAATCTAAACTGTTTGCGCGAGTTACTTACTTAATATCAGATAGAAGCAGTTAACCTGCAATTTTATGAACTATAATTTTTGTCGCTGACAGGGGGATAAATCCCGCTGTACCACCTTACCGTCGTTCTTTTCCAATAGAAAGCTTCTTGAAAGTACGCTGGCCCTTCACTTCGCTACGTTTCTATTTGATTGTCAAAGATTCAAGGGATCAAGGACCAAGGGCAACGGAACTGGCAAGGCGAAAGCCGATGCCGCGGCCGCGGCCGCCGGGCGAGTAGCCGTGGCGAACCGCCGACCGACAGAGCCGCGCACCGTAGCCCCAGCCGCCGCCGCGGATTACGCGGTTGGCGCTCCTGGGATTATCCACCCATGCAGAACCATCTGCAGGAGCTCCTTCATAAGTATCATGCCAATCATCCTCCACCCATTCCCAGACATTGCCATGCATGTCGTATAGGCCCCAGGGATTGGGCTTCTTTGTTCCGACCCGATGCGTTTTTTTGTTCAACCATTTACCAGAATTTCCGTTAAACCAAGCGTATTCTCCGAGTTGTCCTGCATAGTCTCCAAATGAAAATTCAGTGGTAGTCCCAGCACGGCAAGCGTATTCCCACTCGGCTTCGGTTGGTAAACGGTATTTGCTACTACCCTCCATTTTGTTTAGTTTTTTGATGAATCCTTGGGTCATATCCCAGGAAACTTGCTCAACCGGGCAGTAAGCACCGCGATCTTTGAAGTTTGATGGATTACCCTCCATAGCTTTTTGCCACTGCCCCTGGGTGACTTGGGTAGTTTGTAAGTAAAATGATTTAGAGATTTTGACCTTATGCGGTGGTCTTTCGTCATCGTTGCCAGTGCTACTTCCCATCGTGAATGACCCGGCCTGGATGAAAAAAAACTCCATGCCGATTATATTTGTCAAAACTTTTTGTTGTTCTGATAACTCTTTTTCTTTTGGCTCAATCATTTTTGTTTTTTGTTTGGTCTCGGTTCTCGTCGCTGTACCTTCTGTCTTCAGGCCTCCAATTAGTGTATTAATATCCTCAAGGATCTTCTTGAATACCGATGGTGCTTGATCCACAGCCAAATCTATAAGTAGATCTGTGTGGACGTTGCGAAATCGAAGGGGCACTCTAAGTCCTTGTTCAATTGCAATGGAAACCAAAATACCGCGCTCAAGACCATCACCGGCTTCGGCACGCACCCAGTCTGATTCTACGGAATTATGAGACCAAATAACGATTACACACTGCGCTTCATCCAAAGCTTGCTCAATTTTACGGTCAAAAGCCGATCCAGACCGGATTTGCCGATCCCACCAGACCTGCCAACCTGTTTTCTCAAGCGATTCTGTAAAAGGTCGGACTTTCTCCCGGTCCGCTCTGGCATAGCTTATGAAAATGTCAGCCATGTCTGATCTCCTTCCAGTTTTGCTAAAAACTAAGGAGAAGGTTGTCCAAGCAAGTTTAGACTATCTAAAGGTTGCGTTATCTTGATAATCTGCAATCGTAAAATTTCTGAAATTATAAAATCTATAGTGTGAAAAAAATATTCTGAATTTGTCAATAGAAAAAACCGGACGAAATTAGAAGCCGGTTGCAATTATGCCGCAAATAGCTGCAAAGATTCCAAGTCCCTGAAGTTTCGTGACGTTGTCTTTTAAAAATATAATGGCCATCGTTATGGTAACCACCGATAAAGCAGATGCGATCGGCGTAATCAATATGGCATCTCCAATCGTTAGACCGAAATTAACGATTGCGACGGCACCCGCTTCTATAATACCCATCATTACAACCATTATTTTTGTTTTGGTGCTGGTTTTCGTTAAGTAAAGCCCTCGTTTTATGAGAAAGGAAAAGAGCAGCAGGAACAAAATAATTCCAATCTTCACAAACAACGTACTGAGCAGCCACCCGATTTGTTCAGATATGACTTCGCTTATATTCCAAAAAACGCCAAAGAAAAAAGCCCCTAAAACTGTTTCTTTAACACCTGCTGAAAGCTGAAAGCTTTTATTTTTAATGTCATTCCGATTTAAGGATGCCAACGTAGCGCCGGAGATTATCATTAAGACGCCGATAGTCTGCAGTGTAGAAAGCCGCTGGCCCATAAAGATAAAAGCAATGAGCATTGTGAACACCGCCCAGAGATTCATGATGGCTGCAACAATCGATATGTTACCAATTTCAAAACCTTTCATGAATAACAAGTATCCAGTAGTATAAAATAGGGCAGCGATTGGGAGCAAAATGACTGTCAAAACGGAGATGTTAAGGGTAATCGTAAATACTGAAATAAGCAGAAGGACGAAAAATAGACCTGCCAATTGTGACCAGAAGAACGTTTTATAAGGACCTATTTTCTTGGAATAGACCCCCGCGAAAAAATCGTATATTCCCCATCCGAACATACCCCCTAATCCAGATAATAGACTTATGATAGCTGAACTCATGAGCGCCGTTTGCCTTTTTCAGGCCGAAGGAGCGTTGTAAGCATTCGGATATTATCAAGCTGTTCCAAGTTTCTAACAATGCGGCTTACTTCTTCTTTTTTTTGAGCGGACCAGATAGCGCCGATACAGCTTTTGAATTTTTCTTCCAGTTCTTCGATGGTAGCAGGATTTTCCGGCTCGCCCTTAGGCAAGAGAACTTTATTTCTGAAAGACTTATTATCGGCTAGTATGATTTCTACCTCAGCGCCTCGGATGTTATCTTTTTTCGACTCAAAGGAGGGGTCACTGGCAAATTGGATTTTCTTAAAAAGTCCTTGGATGTTCGGATCGTTGACGCTGTCCATCGAAAATTCGGCCAACCCGGCCGCGCCCTTTGTCAGGGCCAACGATACGGCAAAGGCAAGATTAAACCTTGTTCCGGGTATGTCCGTCGGCATTTCTTCTTTTTGGGTGAGCTCCAATGCTGCCGGGTAGGTTGTGACCTTGATCTTTTTGATTTCTTCAATGGCAATCTTGTTTGTATCTCGAATAAACAGTGCGGCATCAATGGCGGCATGGGAATGCCTGCAAGCCGGATATAATTTGCGGTAACATTCAGTGATGCTGAAGCGGTTGCCTATATCTTTCAGCAGCATTGACGGGTCCCAGATACCGGCAAAGGCCTGGCCGAATCCATCTTTGTCTTCTAAAATATTTTGGGGTCCCCCTGCACCGCCCTGCACTAATATGGCAGACAGCACCCCGTTAAATGCTGCTTTGCCGGCGTTAAGCGGTTTCATCATTTGTCCGCTGTGAACGACAGCCAGTAAACCAGCGCTCTGAATGGCGGCAATTCCTATTGTGTCGCAGATTTTTTTTCGGTTGAACGAAAGCATTTTTGCGGCGGCTGCGCCTGCGGCAACGGTGCCGCACACACCGGTCGTATGAAATCCACGTGAAAAAATAGCGGGGTTCATCGATTTTCCCATTCGAATGAATGTTTCGTAGCCGGCGATGATGGCCGTCAAGATATCCTTGCCGCTGCTTACGATGGATTCACCCAAGGCCAGTGCCGCGGGAACCACACAAACGCCGGGATGCCCCAGGGCCTGTCGATGGCCGTCATCCAGATCCAAACTGTGACCACTGGTTGCATTGATCAGGGCTGCATGGACAGCGGACACTTTTTTACTTTTACCCAGGATGGTGCATTCGCAACTGCTGTCTGATCGTACCATGGCGTCCATGAGCAGCCGGTTCAATTGGGTCTCGGAAAAACCGGCAATGGCGACGCCGATAAAGTCAAGCAGAGACGCCTTCGCAGCAGCAATAACTTCAGCGGTGAAGTCTGAATAATTTGCAAGTTCGATTACATTAGCCAACTTGTCGGTTGCATTATGAGACATTTGTTTCAAATAGCCTCCCGTCATTTTTTATATAGCATTTGAAGCTTACCACCAAAATCGGCTTGCTAAAAGCAAAAAAAATAGGTATTCCAAACCTTCATTATGAACAGTTTGGCAATTATTCTGGTAATTGCCACGGACGCTTGCAGATACAAATATGGGAAACAATTTGGATAAAAAAGGCCTGCGTGGGGATATTGAAACTCGAAAAGAAACCCTCTCCGGAAGTGAGAGTATTGCGCGGGCGGTGGCCGATGCCGGCGCTGCGGTGGCGGCTTCCTATCCCGGCGGACCGGTAACCAAGATTGTTGAAAAATTAATTGATCTTTCTAAGTCCTGCGATCTCTATGTGGAATGGTCCAACTGTGAAAAAGTGGCGTTTGAGGTGGCACTGGGGTGTTCGCTGGCGGGCCGGCGGTCAGTGATCGCGGCTAAGCACGTCGGCATCAACCACATTCTGGATCCCTTGATGACCGTCAATCTCACCGGTTGCGGCGGCGGTATGGTAATTCTGGCAGGCGACGATCCGGGATCCTATGGCTCCCAGAACGAACAGGACAGCCGACTTTTAGGCGCTTTTGCCGAGATTCCCATTCTGGAACCGGCCACCCCTAACCAGGGCTACCGCATGACACGCCAGGCCTTTCGGTTGTCCGAAGCGTATCGGCTCCCGGTCATGGTGAGATTTGTGGCCGATTATACGGCCGAAAGAGCACCCTTTACCACCGAGCCTCGCTCCCGGGCGACCCGCGCTGAGTTCAATCGGAAGATGCGTTGGCAAGCCCTGCCGGCGAGGGTGATTGATGATCATGTCGCCTTGCATAAAAAACTGAAACAAATCGGCAAATCTTTCGACCAACCACCCTATCCATCTTTGAATCACTGCGATGGCGGTGGACGTACGGGTATTATTGCCGCGGGGCACATGGCAGCCCGGTTGCGGCAATATCTCCCCCTTGCGGGTGTCGGCATTTTCGAACTGGGTACCCTTTTTCCACTTCCCAAGAAGCAGATTACCGCTTTTCTGACCGATCTCGACCGGGTCTTTGTCCTTGAGGAAGTCGAGCCGTTTATCGAGAACCAGGTCAGGGTACTGGCCCAGATGCAGAAATTAAACATTGAAATTTGTGGCAAGACCACCGGTCATGTCCCCTGGGAAGGAGATCTTCATCCGGCAAGGTTGGCCCGTATGCTGACGGAGGAACTCGGACAGCCTCTGACGGCAGCCCCAGCGCCTAGCCGGACCCATCCAAGCCTTCAGCCCTTCGGTGACGGCTGCTCTTATACGCCCTTTTTTAAATCGCTGCAGCAAATGATCGCTGAAAAAATTATACCAAAACCCATCGTGGTCGGTGAGACCGGCTGTCTGGTCAGACTCAGCAATCCTCCCTTCGAGATGCTGGATGTGAAATACTCCATGGGATCGAGCATCGGCATCGCCAGCGGCCTTTGGCACAGTGGTGTCAGGGACAGGATTCTGGCGGTGACGGGAGATTCCGTTTTTTTTCACACCGCCTTAAACGGGCTGGTCAACGCCGCCCATCACCAGGCAGATATCATTGTGGTCATCATGGACAACGAAACGGTTGCCCTGACCGGTTTTCAGAATCGATCCGGGGCCGGTATTACGGCCATGGGGAAAAATGTTCGGCCGATTTATCCTGAAGATATGGCCAAGGCAATGGGTATCGACAATGTCTACACGCTGGATGCCTTTGATGATAAGAAAATTAGAAAAATGCTTCAGCAGGTTTTCAGCCTAAAAGGGCTGTCTGTCGTCATCGTGCGGGGTCGATG
>JARFPZ010000384.1 GCA_029288035.1 Desulfosarcina sp. | reverse complement strand
GATTCAATGCGATCCCGCACGGTTTCGGCTCTATCATTGCTTTCATCGTAGGCAGTTTTCAGCTGGTCATACTTTTCTTCCAGCTCACCGCCGTCGACCTTCAAAACACTGCTGAATTTTTCCAGGGCGGATTTAAACTGTTCTTTGGCATCCTCCTGGGCGTCTTTGGCGGCTTCCACCCGATCGACCATCAAGTCTCTTTTGTGGTAGCCCAGCTTTTCCATGGTACCGTAATAGGCACTTGAGCATCCCATCAAAAAGATTAATACAGTGACGATTGGAATCCAGTTCGGTCGAGGTTTCGGAATTAATTCTAGCATCGATGGTCTCCTTTTCTAAACAGATCGGTTCCAGGTTCAGGGTTCCAGGTTCAACAGTTACAACTGATTGAAACTGTAAACTATATTGATCAAGATCCGGAATATCTGCTTTCACCCATTGGGTGAAAAGGCGTTATCAACTCACTAAGGTTGATTCTTTTTTATAGGAGCTGGTTGGGATTTTTCAACCCGGGACTTTGAACCCTGAACCGCTTAACTCTAGCCTTTATAAGATTCCTTATCCTTTAACGTTCAGTCTTTTTATACGACTAGGGCCGACATGTCTCTGCCGAAGAGCCCGATTCGATCGGCGAGTTGTACGGGGACACTCAAGTTCCAGTCAAATCACAAATAAATCACAATGACCAAAATTCAAAATTTCAAACAATCGGCAGTTGATCCGCCGGCGGATTTGGATATTGTAATTTGGAATTTATTTGTAATCTGGTGCTTGTAATTTGAGATTTAGTTTTACCCAACGCAGGTTATTATGCAATCCTTCTATCTCATATGATGCTATTTTCCCGGCACCTTCACCTCCACTGTTTTACCGCCATACCCATGGACCAGGTCGTGCGCCCGTACAATTACTTCAGTGAGATTTTCGGGAATTTTCACCCCGGAAAGGCTGCGGGTAAACGGCTGCTCTTCGACATGAGGATGGGCAAGGACACGGGTGCCCAGAACCGGTCCATCAGGCGCTGTGACCTCCCATTTGTTAGCAAAGTGTTCCCAGCCCTCATCCGCGTGGCGTAACGTCACATCAAATTTATAGGTATCACCACCGATGCGCTTAACCTCCACCTCGATGACGTCTGCTTCTCCGGCAAAGGCTGCCGTGCACATCAGAAGCAGGCAGGCAAAAATGATATATGCTGATTTCATGGGATATCCCTTTGCTAAAAGAAAATATCAATGACACGCCCATCGGAGACCTGGCATAATCCAAAGCCACCGCTGGAGAGCCCGATAATGGAATCCGCCAGATTAAACCGACATTTCATGATGTTGCCTTTGCTACCGGAGAGTGTGGCCTCTGCATTGCCGTCAAATAATTTTACGTCTTCAAAATCGATCGACTCGCTCCCCGAGATGGCTGTATCGGATTGGTCATCCGTTGATCCGATCCTGACTATTTTACCTTCAAAGCGCTCCCCGCCCGGCAGGAGTGCTTGCAGGCTGCCTGCCCCGACTCTTGAATCCGTGTAACTGAACTCTACTCTTTTCGCATCCTGTCTGACAACACCCTTCATGCTGCCGGCGCAACCCAGCTGAACAATTAAAAGCAAAATAGCCAAAATAAATTTATGCCATGTCGTCATTTTTTAGTCCTTTCTTAAGGATATCCCCACCACATTAGGAATCGGTCGGGAAAAAAGAGAATTCACGTTTTCCTCGATCTCTAATTTGTAGCTGCCAACGAACTCGTACTCATGGGTACCGATGTTGATGTATAATTGTGCCTGAGGTCCGCCTTCAACATACATCGCTCTGTCGATGCTGAGAGGAAGTTTTTTAAGGATATCGATCACATCGTGGGTGCTGTATGGCGAGCCGACATGGATAAACAAAACACGCCCGAGAGAATCGACGGCCATTGCCGCCGTGCTCCACTTTTGGGTTTGCTGGGCCCACACGTTTTTCCCTTCGCAAGAAATCATCCGAATACTCTGAATCAGTGTTTTGTAGTTTTTTTCCCAGGCCTTGAAATCCTCGCATTGGCGGTCGATAATTTTCACTAGCGGGACGTCGGGGCTGTTCCTGTCAAAGGCCAGAATCGCCATATCTTTTGACAATCTGGGATTGTTGATATGGCTTTTGGTACGCATCAGTGAAACGCTGGCTTTTAAATCGGCTTGATACATGGATGCGTTAATGGCGGCCACTAAACCGTTTTGGCGACACCATTCTTTTGCAGACAACGGTCGTCCCTTTTTAGAGGCCGAGGCATTTAGCAATCGCAATTGGTAGCAGGCCGGATCGATTCTGAGGACCCGAATCATCGAATCACCCGTTTCGGAAGGTTGGGGGGAGTGAAAAAAACCCAGCTCCAATCCGTCAGAAAGTTTTTCCCAGACGGTATCCGGTTTGGAATCCGTGACCCGGGTCTGTTGATCGGCTTCGGCTGAGACCACAGCCATCAGGATACAGATAAACACCGCTTTTAATATACGCTTCATGTTTTTGATCGACTTGTCCGATTGAGGCGACGCTTCAGTCTTGTTGACTCGATTTCTAACATTTCTGTTGCATCAGATTTTGCGACACATCAGTAGTTTTGAATTTTGCCAGATCGCCAAGCACATTCGAATCGATCTCGAAAAAGCTTTCAAGGCTTTGGATTTGACCGGGCGTGGGGATTCGAACACCCCATTCCAGTTCGTTCAATCTGGATTGAGGGATATGGACCTGCTTGCAAACTTCTTTGGCCGTTAAACCGCGCGCCGTCCTCAGGCTGATTAATTTGTCTCCGAATTCATTCATACTTGAATTTCCTTTTTAATGAGAACTTCGGTTAATTAATGCTCCCTTATCCCTTAACCCTTAACCCTGAAGGTTGAACCCCCTGGCCCGGTCCTGACTTTACGTTGCGCAATTATTTAGATTCATATTTGGGGACCTGACACGGAACGTAATATGATGCTATTGTTCGCACCAGGGCGGGTTGAACCTGTGAACGGTTACTTCCTTTATTTATAGAACAATTCACTATTAATTGTAAAGTATTAAAATATATAATATTTCCGAATCCGTGGCGGGTCTTCAGTTAGAGGCAGCAAATACAGTAAGGGTTAATCCGGTCTGGGCCAGTATTTACTTTTTGATGCTTGAATTATCAACGGATTTCATTCATATTGAATTATCTGTTGATCTTAGTGTCTGAGTGCCTTTGGAGCGAATCGATTACGAAAGGGGATAGTAAATGACCGCTGAAAACGATATAAGATACCAGGTTTCCTCTAAAGAACCAGTGCCCTCGGACAATCTAAATGCGAAAATCGGCGTGCTGACCCGGCGCGAAGTCGAAGCCCGAATTTTATCACCGGTGATCGAAGCGTTGGGTGAAACGTTCGGGCGTGATCAGGTGCTGGCGGTGGTGCAGCTTACCATTATCAAAATTGCCCGGGAGCAGGGCGCCGATCTCAGTAAACAGATGGGGGGCAACTCCCTGCAGGATTTTACCGAGACACTTCAATTCTGGACCCGGGATGACGCCCTGAACATCGAGGTGATCGAAGAATCCGAGGAGGTGTTGTCTTTCAATGTGACGCGCTGCCGATATGCCGAGCTTTACAATAGTTTAGGCGTCGGCGATCTTGGGGCCATATTTTCCTGTACGCGTGATTTTGCTTTGATCGAAGGATTTAATCCGGATGTTTCCTTAACGCGAACTCAGACCATCATGGAAGGGGCACCATTTTGCGACTTTCGCTATCGCTTGGATAGATAGTTTAACGTATCAATAGCCCAAAAGAATGTAGTCCATCGTGTGAGCTTTCAATTTAATTCAGTGTATTGGAGCAGTGGAGTGTTGGAGTAATGACCAAAGGATTGATGTCTTATTTTTCAACACACCAATACTCCATCACTCCAGTTCTCCCAGGCCGAGAGTTTCAAGACCTTTTGGCAACCTTTGAATTTCCTGCAAACGGTCTGCAATGGTTTCAATCGGCAGATCCGACATAACGCCGAAAATCGGCAGCGGCAATTCGGCCAGGATCTATTTTGGAAACTGCCCAGGCCAAGTTGTTGAACATACCATTGCGACGAAATGAAACAGTGCATCCGGATGGATAGGATTTGGGTATTTTATTCATCCCCAAGTGTGCCGAACCCACCTTTTGAAAAACAGATCGACTATCTCAATTCATAAGCCACCCCGACCTATCGGGATGAGAATTTAAAAGGTTCTACCGTTACCGAGAGGGCATGCTTGATGGGTGCAAACCTGATCGATGCCGGCGCCTTATGAATTGATAGCCGCCATTGGCCGGCTGAACTAACTCCTGATGATAAGTTCCACGGTCCTGCCGTCTTTTAAATTGACCAGTCCCTCTTCACAGATTCTCAGGTAGGGAATCGCCGCACCGGTCAGTGTGATCAAGGTCAGCAACGGATCGGGGAAGGCTACTCCCAGGTCCGACACGGCAATTTTAATTTCCTGCAAGCGGTCGGCAATGGTTTCAATCGGTAGATCCGACATAACGCCGAAAATCGGCAGCGGTAATTCGGCCAGAATTTCACCATTTTCGTAAACCACAGCGCCGCCCTGAAGCGCGCGGATCCGGTTGACTGCGCCGGCCATATCCGCGTCGTCGGCACCGACTACAATGATATCCGATGTGTCCCAGGCGGAACTGCAGGCCATGGCACCCGATTTCAGGCCATACCCCTTGATCAGGCCGACATAAATGTTGCCGGGATTATGGGTGCGGTCGATGGCGGCGACTTTGATGACATCCTGATCGACATCTGAATTGATCCGCCCATTGATCACGGGCCACTGCATTGTCAACTCGGCCGTGACCAGATCGGTGACCATATCGATGATTCTTACTTTGACGTGGGAGGTCTTAGAATCGGTACGGATAATAAAATCAGACGGTTTCATATCCCGCGGCAAATTTATGCTGTTCATGCTCGGTGTTGTAAAGGTGTGGCGGCGGGGAGCGGACAGCAGTGTACCTTTATTGGCGACGACGCTGCCGCTGCTGATAACCATTTGTGCATCGATGGTTTGAACGTCGGGGATTATCACCAGGTCGGCATATCGTCCGGGGGCGATGCCGCCGATCACGCCGTCCAGCGAAAAGTGTTCGGCAACATTTAAGGTGGCCATTTGAATGGCCGCCACTGGATCAAAACCATACTCGATGGCCTTGCGGAGCACGAACTCCATATAGCCTTTTTCAATGAGATCGCGGGGCTCGACACCATCGGTCGAAAGGATCAGACGGCGTAGATCGATGCCGGTGTCCTTAATTTTGGCAATTTCTGCCAAATCCCTTCGAATGCTGCCTTCGCGGACCATAATATGCAGCCCCATCCGCAATCGTTCCAGAACCTGGTCGGCATTGATCGGCTCGTGGCAGGAAGAAATTCCACCGGCAACATAGGCAGCCAGTTTTTTATCACTGGCTCCGGCCGAATGTCCTTCCAGGGTTTTCCCGGCCGCCAGGGCCTGTTCAAAGCGCGGCAGTACTTGTTCAGGCACCTGCAGCACCGCTTGCCAGTAACTCTCTCCCAACCCGAGAATATCATCTCGGTTCAGGAGTTTTGCCAGGGTCTCCGGTGGCATGTCGCGGGCGGTTCGGCTGATGGATACCAAAGCAGGAGCGGTTGCCAGGATTTTAATCGGTTGATCCTTCAAAGACGCCAGAAAATCGACAACCCCCTCAAAACCGCAGACAAAGAAGGGTTCTAAGATTTCGGTGACGATCGTGGTCGTGCCGCCGGCGATGGCGTATTTTAAAAATTCGGCGGCCGTAAACATCCAGGCAATATGGGTATGCCCGTCGATTAAACCCGGGATAACGGTTTGGCCTTCGGCATCGATGACCTCGGTCTGGTGACCGATGCTGTCCCCGGCATTTTCGCCCACGTAAGCAATCCATTTCCCTTTAATGCTAATGCCGAAATTCGGCAGGATTTCACCGGTATAAACGTTGACGACATTTGCATTCACAACGGTGAGGTCCGCTTTTTCCTTACCCAAAGCCACTCTCATCAACTGGTGAGTTTCGGTTGCAGATTTGGGTCTTAGAAGGCCGGTGGTTGTCATTTTGGTGTCATCTCCTCCAGGTATAAATGGTTAGGATTAATAAATTCAGTCAATTTATGTTTAGCATTATCGGAAAGGATTTGAAAACCAAAATATTTTCAGATATTTTTAGAGTTGACATTTTTGTTGGTAAAGTTATATAAAATAATATATAAAAAAAAATATGTTTTATACGATATAAAAGGAGACATATTAAATGAAAAATGTACAAATCAGTTTTGATGAGAATTTACTGAAAACCATAGACCGTATTGCCGCGTCTTATCAACTTTCCCGGTCTGCCATGGTGAGAGAAGCGCTTGAGAACTGGATCCGCCAACGTGAAATACAGGAGTTTGAAGAAGCCTGGATTCGCAAACTCAAAGAGAATCCGGATGATATTGCAGACTCGGAAACATGGTTGCACACCGAACAATGGGGGGATCGATGAATCGTGGTGATATATGGATGATTAATCTCGGTGGCAAGGCCGGTACAAGATCCGTTGTTGTCCTTACCAGACAAAATGTATTGAAATACCTTAATAATGTTATCGTTGCCGAAATAACCACCAAAGGGAAAGGATATCCCACGGAAGTGTTCATTGATCAAAAAGCCAACTTGCCCAAACCATCTTTTGTCCAGACCGATAACATCCATACCGTCCTCAAAAAGAGGCTGGAAAAATTCATCGGCACTTTGGATTCTGACACGATGCTTGAAATTTCAAGAAGGGTGGTTTTGGCCCTGGAACTGGAAAACTGTATGCAGGAGATATGAACTCTCTGCTTCGTGCTTACAAGGATAAAACAAGCCTCAACCCCTCATGAATGCGTCTCATGAAGCTCCGCGCACTAAATTTCTCACCGCTGTATCACCACGACACCTTTGGCAATGATCTGAGTTGCATCAAATCGATCACCAGGTCGATTTCAGACTTTTCTTCGGCATAGATCTTATCTAGTACCTTGGTGAGGGCCTCATTTTTATGGGAATAGATATGGATCCGATGCATCTTGCTTCAACAGTCCTTGACTTGCGGTTGATAGCGCGTTAATTGAACCG
>JARFPZ010000338.1 GCA_029288035.1 Desulfosarcina sp. | reverse complement strand
CATTATCCGGATCAAGCCGGAGGGCTTGTTTGTAGGCGTCAACAGCTTCTTTGTCCAGGTTAAGTTCACCGTAGCTAATTGCCAGGTTAAAATGAGCCTTAAAAAAATCAGGGTTGACACGAACCGCCTGCTTGTAAGCCGCAATGGCTTCTGTGTGGAGCCCAAGACTATTGTACAAATAACCCAGGCTGAAGTGGGCTCTGGGATTATCGGGATCAAACCGGATGGCCTGGTTGAATGCATCCAACGATTTTCTGCGGCGACCCAGTTCAAGATAGATATTTCCCAGAGCGAAATGAACATTGCCCTCATCGGGCTTGATCCGAATGACCTGCTGATAATACTCGCTGGCTTTGTCGGGGAGCCCAAGTTTTCTATGCATCTGTCCCAGGTTATAGTAGGCGGACACGTTATCGGGGTCGATTCGGACGACCTGGTTAAAGGCATCGATGGCCTCTTTGTAAAGCTCCAGCTTACCGTAACTGATGCCGAGGTTGTAGTGGGCATTTTCATCATCGGGATTAATCCGAATGGCCTGTTGGTATGAATCTACCGCTTTTTGCTGGAGGTCCAGATTGCTGTAGCTGAAACCCAGCAAGGAGTAGACATTCGCATAATCGGAAGCGATCCGGATGGTCTGTTTGAATGCATCAACCGCCTCTTGGTGAAGGTCGAGTTTAGCGTAACTGATACCCAGATTGTAGTGGGCGTCTTTATCATCCGCATCAAGCCCAATCGCCTGCTTGAATGCATCAACCGCCTCTTCGTGAAGGTCGAGTTTACCATAACTGATACCCAGGTTGTAATACGCATTTTTATGATCAGGAGCGATCCGGAGCGCCTGCTGGTAAGCTTCCACGGCTTCTTGATGAAGATCTAGGTCTTGGTAGGTGTTACCCAGATTGTAGTAGATGTCTGCAGAATTCGGATTCAGGCGGATGGCCTCTTGGTAGACGTCTATCGCTTCTTGATGAAGATCAAGTATGCCGTAGCTGGTCCCCAAGTTGTAGTAAGCCTCTGAGAATTCTGGATCCAGCCGGATAGTCTGCCGGTAGGCATCCACAGCTTTACGGTGAAAGCCAAGCTCATCGTAGCTGATGCCCAGCAAGTAGTGAGCATCGGTATAATTGGGATTTATCCGGATAGCCTGCTGGCAGGCCTCTGCGGCTTCTCCATGAAGACCGAGGTTACTGTAACTGAGGCCCAGATTGTAGTAGATGTTTGCATCGTCGGGCTTAACCCGGAGGGCTTGCCTGTAGGCTGTCAGGGCTTCTTTGTAAAGTCTCAGTTCAACGTAGCTGAGACCTAGATTGAAGTGAGTGTTTGCATCGTCGGGCTTAATCCGGATGGCTTGTTCATATGCTTTTACGGCATCTCGCTGAAGACCAAGTTTACTATAGCTGATGCCCAGATTGTTGTACGCGTCGGCAGCATCTGAATCAAGGCGGATGACCTCTTTATAGGCCGCGATGGCCTCTGGCTGAAGGTCAAGCGCACCGTAGCTGAGACCCAGATTGTAGTGGGCATTCCCGTTGTCGGGCTTAATCCGGATGGCCTCTTTATAGGCCGCGACGGCTTCCTTGTGAAGCCCAAGTTTGCTCAAGTTAATTCCCAGGTTGTAGCGGGCATCCGCGTTATCCGGCTCAAGCCGCACGGACTGCTGGTAGGACGCTATGGCTTCTTGGTAAAGACCGAGTTTACTGTAGGCGTATCCCAGGTTATAATAGGCAGCCACATAGTCGGGATCCATCCGAATAACTTGTTTGTAGGCTTCAATCGCCTGTTCGTGTTCCTTCCTTTTTTGATTGTCGATACCCAATCGCACCAATTCGTCAGGATTCTCTGGCGAGGGTGTTGAACGTTTTTTTAATGAAATGCCTAAATTGACCTCCGCCTGCGGTTCCAGCGTTATCCATATGTTTCTCGTTTCATAGCCCTCGGCCGAGACCTCAATTTGATAAGGTCCGGGCGTGAGCAACATCCCTTGATTGAATTTGGGTTTGATATTGAGTATCCGAATTCTTGCCCCTTCAGGTGCGGTCCGGATAAACAGGCGGCCGTCTGCAGAGGTTTGTGCCTGTGCATTTGAATGCCCGGTCGGCACGATCAACAATAAACACATCAACCATATTTTCAGCTTTATACTCACAGGGTTTGCCTTTCATGAGGTTTCTGTCCAATCACAAATGAAAATATGGAGACAACTCAATTCATAAGCCACCGGCTTTGCAGGTGAGAATCTAAAAGGTTCTACCGGTACCGCAAGGGCATACTTCATGGGTGCAAATCCGATCGATGCCGGCGGCTTATGAATTGAGATAAAAAAGAATTTTTGCTTATTTATTACAGCTTATTGTTATAGGCCAGCTGAACAACCAGCACCAACGCCGACTGGGGCCAAAAATATACTGTCACTGATGAATCGGTCAAGTGGTCATCAAACCTGACAGATCCGATAAAACAGAGATCAAAAAAAATCTTTTTAAAAATCAGCGGCCACCAGCAGAGGTGGGCTGTGCCCCTTCCTGGAGCCATCCTCATACCCCCAGCTGGTGGTCGCTGATTAAGCGCTTGCCTTTTGATTTTTTTGGAGCTTCTCCAAAATCGGGTTCATGATTTTTTCGATTCTGACCTTCGTATTGCGGTAATTGAACCGCTCGGCATCCGATAACGGTTGCTTGGGGGGACCCATTTTAAACCCTCTTAATTCCATGGCATATTTAAACCCCAGTGGAAAGGGCAGCGAAAACATGGTCCGCAGAATGAGCAGAATCGATTCCTGTAGTTGTTTCGCCGCCGCATAGTTTTGATTTTTCCAGGCGTTATAAAGGTCCACCATAATTTCGGGCAGGATTCCGGCGGTCGCCGTCACGCAGCCTTTCCCGCCAACCATCAGGCAGGGAAAGAGGGTTTCTTCCCGTCCGGTCAGAACATTGATATCTTCACCGGCGATTTTGATTTTATCGATAAAATGGATAAAATCCACCATGCTGCCACTGCTGTCTTTCATACCGACGACGTTTTCATGTCGGGCAAGACGTTTGACCACATCATAAGAGATAGGCTGCGTAAACAGTGGGATATTATAGAGAATATTCGGTATATCGACGGCATCGGCAATGGACTCAAAATAGGTTTCAATATTTTCCTGGGATAAATGATAATAATAGGGCGGCGCAACAACGACCCCGTCACAGCCGATTTCTTTGGCTTTTTGAGCCAGGAAAATGGATTCGGCCGGAAGGCTGCTCCCAACTCCTGGCGTAATCTTAACACGGCCTTTATTTTGATCGACCATAACTTCCATCATCCGCACCTTTTCCTCCCGACTCATGTGAATGAACTCTCCTGCCGAGCTTATGGGAAACAGGCCGTCAACCCCTCCTTCGATCTGAAAATCAATGATTCGTCGTAATTCACCCTCATTTATCGCACCATCCTCGTCAAATGGTGTCAGCATCGCTACGTAGACGCCCTCGGGTTTAAACATAATTTACCTCCAGTGATTGGTTCCAGGTTCAGGGTTCAAGCCCGCCCCGGCGCGACGGCATGTTGCTATAAAAATTTTTTTCACAATTTTTCAACTTAGCTTTCCATCACCACATTCTGCCAAGCCAGGTCTGGGCCAGGGGTTCAAAGGTTTAAATCGGAGTTATTGACGGGTCCAATTCTAGCATATTGCAACATTGGAAATTAAATCGATTTCATTCCTTTAACACCAATAACCAATACCAAATAACCAATAACGTATGATTTTTATTTTAGTTGGCATCGATTCCCAGTTCTTCCAGCTTTTTCTTGCCAGGCACACCATCTTCATCCCAGCCGCGGACCATATAATATTCCGCCATCAATTGGTCCAGCCTGACCACCCGGCCGCGGTTGGGTCCATCTTCAAGCGACTCGCTGAAAAAGCGTTTGGGCAAGGTATCCAGATCCCTGGTAAGGCCCTCACGAATATTGAACAGCCTTACCAAATTGTTAACCCTTTCTCCGACTTTCATGACTTCCTCGGAGGATGAATATACGTCAAGTCCGGTGACGGTCTGCAGAAAGGGCGTGATCTGTTTTAAGTTTACCGCAAAGGTTGCAAACAGGCACATACCACTGCAATTTACCATGCCGAATAGATCCTGCTGGGTTTTGACCAGTTCGGCTTTAAATTCCAGGGAAACCAGATCCATGCGGCCCTCGGTGGCCAGGAGCTCATCACCGATGGGCCAGGAACGTAGATGACACCCTCCCCGGTCACTGGTGGCATAGGCCAGTGCCATTCCGGTAGAGCCTCGCGGATCATAAGCGGGTAGCTCAAGCCCTTTGACATGCATGGCAAATTCGTGAGCTCCCTCGATTTGTTGGGCCAACTTTTTTACGCCCTGACCCCATCGCTTTCCGGGTCCTTCTCCCTTGCCAATGAGGTGGATCGCGTTGATGATGGATTCATCATTGCCGAAGCTCATTGGGAATCCGATATCGGCCTCTTTCAACAAACCCTTTTCCACACACTCCATCAAAAACCCGATGACGTTGCCGGCGCTGATTCCGTCCAGTCCGTAATAATCACATAGATATTCCGCCTGGATGATAGCGCCCACATCCACATTTTCACAGTTGGCCCCAAAGGACCAGACATTTTCGTATTCAGGCCCTTCGGTGAAGCTGCCCTTGTATTTGCCTTCCTTCACCTCGGCGATCTTACTGCAGTAAATCGGACATCCGAAACAGGCTTTATTTCTAACATAGTATTCTTCAACAACGTCTTCGTTGACCCGGTCGGCGCCTGCGAATTTGCCCTTTTGAAAGTTTCGTACCGGGTGAATGCCGACCTCATCCATCAGTGATAAAATGACATTGGTGCCGTACTTTTGCCGTCCGCCGCCGGTATCCGGATTGTTGGCTAGTTCATTGAAGGCTTCGCGGCAGGTCTTCATGAAACCGTCCGGATCGAATATGGGAATGTTGCCGCTGCCTCGGACGGCAATCGCTTTCAGATTCTTTGATCCCATCACGGCACCGGCTCCACCTCGGCCCAGGGCTCGATACTCAGAAATAATTCCAGCGATGAGGACACTGTTTTCCCCGGCTGGCCCGATACAGGCTACCTTAAAGTCCTTGCCAAAGGTCGTCTTAATCTGCCGATGCGTTGTGATGGTGTCTGTTCCCCAGAGATCTGCGGCGGGCCTCAACTCGAATTTATCATCGTCGATCACAAGCATTAGGGGTGCATTGGCCTTGCCCCTGACAATGATCATATCATAACCGGCAAACTTCAGTTCCGGTCCAAAATACCCGCCGCAGTTGGAATCTAGCCACAAACCGGTCGCCGGGCTTTTCGTACAAACTTCAAAGCGTCCGCTGGAAGGGGCCAGGGTGCCGGTGAGCGGTCCGGTGGCAAACACCAGGATGTTGTCGGCAGAAAGCGGTTCGCACCGGGGCGGCAATTGGTCATAAAGTATTTTGGCACCAAAGCCTTTCCCCCCCATGTAATCATTTGCCAGGCAAGGATCCAATTCAGCTTTCGATAGAATTGCTGAGGTAAGATCCACATCCAATATTTTTCCAGTATAACCGTACCAGGGTTTCATAGCTCTCTATTCTTTTTTTGAACGGCGCTGGTGGGACACCATTGGACACATTGATACTGGCCTTCACAGGTATCGCAAATCAAAGGGAATCCGGTCCGTTTGTCTAGGTGGATTCCCTGCACCGGACAAGCATCGACGCATACCGCGCAGCCATCACATTGGTTCTGATCCAGCTGAATCCAGTTTTCCCAGGTCAGCGCCCCGTGGGGGCAGGCCGTAACACACTCATGATCCTTGCAGGCCAGGCACACTCTGATGACCGGCGTTTTCGGCCAGTCCGCTTCGATATTGATGCGGGCGCGCTTGGTGGTATTTTCGCCGAAGTGGGTCCACGAGCAGATGGCCATGCAGATTTCACATTCAGTGCAAAGCGAGCGTTTTAATTTTAGCATGTTAATTTCCTCGGTAAGCGATATTGGGCAGCCACATGGCAATATCAGGAAAAAAAGTGATCATGGCCAACACCACCAGCAGCGGCACGATAAAGGGGGCCGTCGCAATCACACATTGTTCAAATTTGACGCCGGATACTTTTGACAGTACATAAAGCACCATTCCCACAGGCGGCGTCAGCAGTCCAAGCATCAGATTTAAAATGACGATGATGCCCAAATGGACCGGATCGATGCCCACTTTTTCCGCAATCGGCAGCAGTACGGGGACCAGAATGGTGATGGCCGCGATGGTCTCCATGAAGCAGCCGATCAACAAAACAACCGTCATGATCATGATTATCGGGGGTTAACAACCGAATTGTTGTTACCACACCTTTACGGGTCGGTAACATAGATCCATATAAAATGCAATATTTGACATTTTTAATCCTTTCCATTAGATAGTTTTTAATCTCCATTTTAAACTCTGGAAAAATCCTAC
The DNA here is from genome assembly GCA_029288035.1 of Desulfosarcina sp. Taxonomy (GTDB): domain Bacteria; phylum Desulfobacterota; class Desulfobacteria; order Desulfobacterales; family JAFDCJ01; genus JAFDCJ01. Next base: position 3,708 of record JARFPZ010000338.1, on the reverse strand, counting down.
CTGGAAGTTCACGGCTTTGGGCTGGAGCGTTATATCGCCGATCCGCTCTTAATCGATCAGGGTTTTGCTACAGCACCGGACACCCCGGGCCACGGCGTCGTTCTTGATTGGGATGCATTAGAAAAAATGCGGGTTTAACTTGAATTCTGCATGTCCGCCGCGGGCTTTAACGGCGGTGAGGGGATATTGGGAGATACTGCCATCTGTGAGCGTTTCAATCTTCGCTTTCTTAAGGGGTTAATTTCTTTTAATCAATAATCCACCCGGTCCTTCAACTCTTTTCCGCATTTGAAAAACGGCAGTTTTTTAGGGGCCACCTTAACGGACTCACCGGTTCTGGGATTTCTACCCTCATAAGAACCATATTCTTTGACAAAAAAAGAGCATAATCCCCGTATTTCAACCCGATCACCTTTAACGAGGGCCTCAGATATTTTACCAAAAAATAAATCAATAATTGTTGCAGCTTCTTTTTTCGAAATCTGGCATTCATCCTTCAATGTGTCAATGAGTTCTAGTTTGTTCATGATTCTCCCTGTATTTACAAATAATTTTAGAATGTTACACTATTTTTATTTACATCACACTGATATTATTAATAATAATTGATCTGACAAAATTAGTCAAGAATTTCTTATAGTTCGGTATCATTTAAATATTTTTAAAAGGAAAGGGTGACCCAGAGCACGAAGCGCCACCCTTTAAAAGGGTATGGTAAAATAAATGATTAAGATTTGATTTTTTCCAATACACGTTTACCTCCCATCTGGTCTATCTGGCGTTGGATCCATTGAGCACGTTCGGAAACATAGGCAGACGGACGTTTTGGGTTCATTGCCCTTGGATAAGGCAATACGGCCGCTAATCGTGCAGCCTCCCGCAGGCGAATGTTGCCGGCTGGCTTCCCAAAATATCTTTGGCAGGCTGCCTCTGCGCCGAAAATGCCGTCGCCGAACTCGGCGATGTTCATGTAAACTTCCAGTACGCGTTGCTTATGCCAGAATATCTCAATAAGCGCTGTAAAATATGCCTCAATTCCTTTACGTAACAGGGATTTCCCCGGCCACAGAAAAAGATTTTTGGCTACTTGCTGGGTGATGGTGGAAGCACCACGCAGCCGACCGCCGGTTAAATAAACTTTTAGGGCTTTGGTAATCGCCTCTAAATCGAATCCGTGATGAATTGGAAAATTCTGGTCTTCCGCGGCGATAACTGCCAAAGGCAAATGCAGCGCAATTTGATCCCAATCTACCCAACGGTAATCGATACGAAAATCCTTTTGATAATTCATCTCAGCTTCGCTTCGCCGGAGGATCATCATCATGCTGGTCGGCGGGTTTATCCAGCGCAGAATCAAAACGAGTAGAAAACTGAGGATAACAAGTACCAGCAGTATTCGAAACAAACCTGCCATCAAGCGTCGCATCCGGCCTTTCTTTTTTTTCGGGAAACGCTTTTTTGTGGGTCGTTGACGTTTTGCAGCCATTCTGTCAGCTTAACCTGGTTTCGGAAAAAATAGATATTGACAATAATGCCAAATTGGTTACCTTAGTCTATCAGTATTTTAAAAAGTCAACTAGACTCTTAATATGTTTGGCTGTCGCTAATACCGATACACTATCAAATATTTTCGATTCATCCGTTTTGACAGAAAAGTCTTTCACTCTCATCTTCTACTTGCCGCCGATAATCGTTAAACAACATTTTGGACTGCCGGAAGAGTATGTGGCTGTCGGACAAGTAGACGATGTGTCTAAATAATTGTTGAAATCATCCAAACAAGGAGGCGCATTATGAAAAAAAGTACTATTTTTCGGTTATTTGTGATTATCGCAGCAGTGTCATTGTCTTCAGCTACCCAGGGCTTAGCCTTTGAGATTCTCACCGCCGAGGATTTCAAACAAAACATCGTCACCAAGGATATTCTCATCAGGACGGCAGATAATTTTATTGTCCTATATGATGCCTCCGGATCAATGGGTGATGATTATAAGGAAGGAATCAAAAAAATCGATGCCGAATTTCAAATCCTTGAACAGCAGAATGAAATCCTTCCCGAGCTGGGTTACAATGCAGGACTTTACACGTTTACGCCCTTTAAAACATATTATGAAATGCAGCCTTACAACCAGGCAGAATTCAGACAGGCGATTGATCGTCTTCCCAACTCAAAAACAGGTGGCTTCGCCGGCCAGGCCACTCCGCTGGCCGAGGGGCTCAAAAAACTTGATCCGATTTTAGCAAAACTTTCCGGTAAAACCGCCGTATTCTTATTCAGCGATGGCACCTATCAACTCGGCGGACAGAAGCTGCGTCCGCTGGACATGGCCAGAAACCTTGTCGAAAAATACAATGTTAATTTCTATCTGATTAGTTCGGCGACAACACCCGAAGCCGAAAAACTGCTGGCGGATATCGCTGCGCTGAATGAAGGCTCTCGGGTTATCCCTTTCGATGCCCTTTACCAAAACCCGGTGTACGGCCTCGGACCGCTTTATGTTATCGACTCTAAAGTTGAGGTTGAAACCCTCACCGAAACGAAAATGGTCGGTGTCAAAACCAAAGATGTCCAGTTCGAATTTGATGGGGTCGAAGTCCCGCCCGATAGTCAGGACAGATTGAAACTGGTTGCTGACTTCCTTCAGAATAACCCCGATGCATTTGCTGTCCTTGCCGGATTCACCGATAGCGCCGGTGATGATGAGTACAATCTGAGGCTTTCGCGGATGCGGTCGCAAAGTGTAAAAAACTATATCCTGGAGCAAAGCCGGATTGATCCTGATCGCGTCATTTTATTCTGGTATGGCAATACCAACCCGGTCGCATCCAACGATACTGCTGAAGGGCGCAAGAAGAACCGGCGGGTGGAAATCGCAATTGGCGGCATTAAATAAGGTGCTCGGCATGGTTTGCTTACTTTTGACTGCCGTCGGTTCTCCTGCTGATTGCAGCGCTTGTTACAATAATCAAACGGCAGCCTTTCGTACGCTTGGAAACTCATAACCAATCATGCTGATAAATTATAATAGTATAAGGGGTGGTCGGAATGCTCCGAATTCGGTGGCTGACCAGCACCGGAGTCGAGCGGTTTATGCATCTTGACCACCCTTTTATTAAAAGATTAATCACGATCCTATCCTGCATTAGATCGTACTCAACTGCTCATTGCTACTTTCTCTATGCCGTATACCCTGCTTCAAGCGCTTTCAGGGATGCCTTCAACATCTCTTTTTTCTTGCCGAAACGACTTTCCAATACGGTGCTAATCTCTTTCGGAGAACAAAATAGGGTGTTTCGGTTTTTGCCTTTCTTTTCAGCAATTGCCAGTGCAAATCCGAGGACGATAAGATTGACTGCCTTTGGATTCCCGATTTCTTGGGCCAGTGTGTCCGCATCGACGGCATCCAGTGGCATCTTATGATCGGTTTTAATATCATTCGCACCGTTGGCAACCACCCAGCCGCCTTTTTTCAAAAAGGCCCCATGCTGCGCCAAATTTTCGGCCTTCAATACCAGCAAGCCATCCGCCTGGGCCGGACGAATCAAGGGACTGGCGTAATCCCCCACCTTGAGATGCGACAAGACCGTCCCTCCCCTCTGGGCCATACCGTGGGTTTCCGAAGTAAACACCGCAAGCCCTCTTTGGATTGCTGCTTCTGCCAAAAGGCGCGTTACAAACAACACTCCCTGGCCGCCCACCCCGCTGAT
>JARFPZ010000318.1 GCA_029288035.1 Desulfosarcina sp. | reverse complement strand
AAAGGTTGCGCCGACGACATCCTCCAATCCCTCTGTCAGAAGTTTCACCACATTCATACTTCCGGTGACCGGCGGCATGGGGCCCAGGTGGGTAAAGACCCCGGAAGCGACAAAATAACAACCGATGGTGGCGGCTTTTTCCGAATACCATTCCGGCGCCGATCCGGCCACGGGAAGATCGCTGATATCACAGCCCAGGGTGTTGGCCAGAGCCGCCACCAGAACCAGGATGCGGACGTTGTCCACACAACTTCCCACGTGCAGAACGGGCGGGATGCCCAGGGCGCCGCAGACTTCCTTGAGACCCGGGCCGGCCTGCTCCAAAGCCTCGATAGTCTTAAAGCCCGCTTTGGCATGGGCCACGGAAACGCAGCCGGTATCCAGAACCAGGATGTCATTGGCGATCAATTGAGAGGTCAATTGGGTATGGCCATAGTCGTGCTTTATTTTGGGGTTGTTGCAGCCGACAACGCCCACGGCACCTCTAATTTTGCCGGCCTTGATGGCATCGATCAGGGGATCGGGGGTTCCGCCCAGGGCATTGATGACCGCTTCCACCGAAAGGCCGCTGACGACTTCCTGGGGTTGAACGGCGGGGATGGAAACCCTGTTTTTATTCCGCCGCGAAAAGTTCTCAACAGCGGTTTTAACCAGTTCTTCGGCTTTTTGATAGGCGTTTTCCGGTGAAAATTCGTGATGCTCCATACCGGGAAATTTGGCTTTTTCCGATGTGGAAATCATTTTGGTATGATAGCAGGCAGCCGTCTGGCCGATGGACGGCATGATACACTGATAATCGACGATCATCATCTCGACTGCGCCGGTGACCAGTACCAGTTCGGTCATCAGATGATTGCCGGCCATGGGAAGGCCATGACGCATCATCAGTTCATTGCCCGTGCAGCAGACCCCGACGAGATTGATCCCATTGGCGCCCTTGTCTTCCGCCAATTTCAGCAATTGCGGCGCATTACAGGCGGCGACCACGGTCTCGGATACGACGGGATTGTGGCCGTGGACGACGATATTGACTTTATCGTTCTGAAGCACTCCGATATTGGCCGTGCTTTTATTCGGCTGGGGAACCCCGAAGAGAATATCCGATACGTCGGTGGCAATCATCGATCCACCCCAACCATCTGACAGGGCATTTCGCATGGCATGCAGCAGAATGCTGACCCAGTCGTTGTCGACGCCCATGTGGGTGCGATGCATGGCTTCCGAGGTTTCCCGATCGATACCCCGGGGAACGATGCCGGCTTTTTCCCAAACGGCTCTGCGCTTTTCAGGCGCCCGGGACAGCAGCGTCACAGACGATTTGCGGGTACCGTAATCTTCCTGCATGGCATCGGCCAATTCGCCGGCCAGGGTCAGATCGTCTTTACCGTCGGCCGCCAAACCATATTCGGCGGCCACACTGCGTAGTTTCGCCGGATCTTTAATGGAATATCCGGCAGCCTTGCCCTCGGCCACCTTGAGCAGCACCTCCACCAGGTCGCGACCGTGATCGGAATGGCTGGCCGCACCGGCGGCGATCATGCGGGCCAGGTTGCGGGCAACGATGATGTCGGCATCCGCCCCGCAAACCCCTTGCTGGGGTCCTTCACCGAAGGGATCCACCCGGCACGGGCCCATGATGCAGTTGCGGCAGCTCAGCCCCGTCTCACAGTATCCACAGTGGGGCTGCTGAGCCTTGTGGCGGTCCCACACCGTTTCAACCTGATCGTTTTCGGCTTTTTTTAATAACGCCCGACCATCTTCGGTCACCGTATATTTTTCATATATTGCGTCCATAATTCCTCCTTTAGCTATAATTTACCTATCATAAGTAGCCAGTTGTGCCTTTTTGGCTGCCGCCAACAGCGCAAGACCTGCCGGAACAGGACTTTCTTCAGAGGCTGCCGCCGATACGCTCCGGGCAATTTCATCGGTTTTTTTCTTCATGGCAGCGTTCATTTCTTCGTAGGTCAGGGCGTCTGATTTACACACCTCTACACAGGCCGGTATCAAGCCTTCGGCTCTGCGTTCATCACAGTTATCGCATTTGGCCGCAACCGTCTTTCCCGGAGGAGCGACAGTGTCTTCGTGAAAGCGTATGACGCCGTAGGGACAGGCCATGGCACAGGAGGCACAGTTAATACATGTGTCGGGATTAATCATTACCGTTGCTGTTTCCGTATCACGGAATATGGCACCGGACAGGCAAGCCAGCATGCAGGGAGCCGGGCTGCAGTGCCTGCAGCGGTTGGGGAAACCTTCTCCATACAGTCCCACCCCCACATGGACCCTTGATTTTGGCAGGGGGGTTTCCATAAGGGCTGTATGCACCTGTTTGGTTTGCGAATGCGCGACAGCACAGGCGACCATGCACTGCATACAGCCAACACATCTTTCAGGGTGAACCACAACTTGTTTCATAAAAGCCTCCTTTGAGAATTGAAGATTGAAGAATTATTGATGTCGGCGCGCCCGTCCTTTCCAGGTTCGAAAGAATCCACTTGATATGAGGTGTTAGGATTTCTTAACCCGGAACTGTGAACCCTGAACCGCTCAATCTTTTTACACCATCAGCTGTTTAAAATTAAAGGATGGCTGTAAAAGGACCTCCTTCGGAACATTGAGCGGGATTTCATTCTGAATCAGGCCCATAAAAATACCGCCCTGCTCAATATCGTTTATCAAAACCGCCCCGGTCAGTATATTCTTACGAAATACCAACTTGCGGTAGGTTCCACGGCCCGGACCGCCGGTACTGATGACGTCATATTCGGAGGTGTCGGGCGGATTGACCTGCCCGATGGTCATAACGTCCAGGTTCAAAATCCTCAACACATTTCGGCTCAGGCTGCCAGGGTAGCTCATTCGGCGCCCCGCCATGTTGGTCCCGGCAATGCGCCCCTGGTTGACGGCTTCCGGCCAGATGGCATTGACCCATCGGGTTTTGCGTGAAATATCGACAAGCTCGGCGACGTCACCGGCGGCAAATATGCCGACGGAACTCGTTTCCATCTGCTCGTTCACCAGAATACCCAGATCAATATCAATTTTATCCCGGGGTACGAAGGACAATGCGGGCAAAACCCCTTTGCCCACCACCACCAGGTCACAGGAGGTGAGGCTCCCATCCGACAGGTGGGCGCCGCTCACCGATCCGTTTCCGTCAAAAGCCTCCACGCTGATGCCCACCCTGACCTTGAGACCGTAATCCCGGAGCTCATCTAAAATCATTTCGCCGGCGGTATTATCTACCTGCATGGACAGGGGATAGCCCGAGGTGATCAGCATGGTGACGTCGAGTCCTCTCTGAAGAAGGCCGTAGGCCGCTTTGAATCCGACCAGCCCGCCACCCAATACCAGCGCTTTTTGGGTCTGGGGGATGACCGCCAGCATATTGCGAATATGGGCCGCGGTTCGCATAAAAAAGATGTTTTTCAGGTCCAGACCCTCGGCCTTGATCGGTCGGGGGTCCGCCCCCGTGGCAATGAGCAGTCTGTCAAACGGCAGGGATGTGCCGTTGTCGATCATTACCGATTTTTGATCCACATCAATTCCGGATACCCGGTTTCCCAGCACGGGAGCAATTCTAACGTTTTCGTAAAAGCTTTTGCTGCGGATGGGCAGCTGGTCCGATGTAACCTGCCCGGCCAGTACCATGCTAATCATGGGCCGACTGTACGGTCTGAAGGTTTCATCCGCGACCATGGTGATGCGGCCTTCGGGATCAAGTTGCCGTATCATTTCAGCCGCACAAACACCGGCGATGCCGTTTCCCAAAATTACGTATTTCATAATATCACCTCTTCAACCCGGCTGTCGGTTGGGAATACCTGGTTTTCCCATCGAATATTTCTAACAACATGCTGCAGAGAATGCAAGGTTTCAGATGCTATGCCAACAGGAATCCACAACCGGCGAGGCTCGCAGTCGCCCTGGCGGATCTAGCTGTTGACAAATTGACGTTTCGCCGGCCGATGACCGTCAAAGAATTGTTGAAATATCAACTGATGTCACTGTTTCCATGTTTTTGCGGTTTACCGCCTTTTATTGAAATTTGAAATATTTCTTATCTTATTGATATTATTTTATTTATTGTTTGCGATGGTAGAGTTCAAAAAACTCATGAAAGTTGGCCTGTCGCTTGCAGAACAACTTTCTTAAATCTTAAATGAGTTGGAGAATTCCTCGTCATGAAAGTTTATCAGATTGGATTAATATTGGCTTTGGTTTTTGGGATAGCGGTTGGGACCACCGCCAAAACAGTGCCCCAAAGTTTGCAAACAAACCCTTCACAACAGATTCCGCCGGTGCCTTTCTCGGAGGAAGAGCTGGTAAATGCGTCTCCCTTTGATCCCGCCGTCCAAAAGCGAACCTTTTATGCCGTGGCAGAAATAATGCACATCAAGCGATTAGACCCAGAGCTTGCTTTGCCGGCCGTGATTGTGAATACAACCATCAAGTAATGAAAAATTTAGCGACCGCGTTGGGATCTAAAGTTAAATAAGGATGGCATGCCAGTGGATTGGGGTTGTTGATATAGCTGTTCGACATGAAGGGTCGCTCTAGCATATCGAACAACCTGGCGCAAACACGATTCATCGTTTGTTTAAACAGGCCGGGGCTTCCAACGTCAAGTGGATGTTTTCACCCAATGTTGCGCCCTTAAATGCTGAAGGTCGGCAGAATCCGATGATCTGTTATCCAGGAGATCATGTCGTCGATTATGTCGGCGTTGACGGCTATAATTTTATGGATGCTTGATTTTGCGATAATAGGTATCTGAGAGGTATATTGCCGCCAGGGGATTGTGACCTGTGACGCGGTCCTTTACGGCCAGAACGGTGGTCGGAGCCTCTGCATGCTTAAAAAACAGCGAGTCATGCCCCACACACAATCCCAGCAGAATGTTAAATTCGGTTTTTGAGTGGTTCAACAGCTCGGCCTGAAAAATCGGATTGCACATGGCTTCGTCCGTACCCTTGTGTATTTTCTCATCGTCGGTAATTCCGATCATATTTTTGGAAGTTCGACCGGCTTTACAGAGCACGGAGACGACTTCAAAGCCGCGACCTCTGAGAATTTTCTCCACAATGCCCGCCTCTTTGGCCAAGCCGATACAAAAGGCCAAACCCAGTCGCTCAAAGCTCATTTTTTCGGCGAACTCACAAATCTCGACAATGCGGGTTTTGGTTGGCTGCATGACATATGGTTTCTGGTCCCGGTTGGCATAGCAGTCTGCTTCCTGGATAGAAGCCTTGCGGGCAAATTCATACGTAGCGGGAGATTCGTAAGCCTTGTTTGCTTGCTTCAGAATTTCTTCTTGAGAAAGGGTGGGGCAGTTTTTTGACGCCTTGCCCTCATGAGTCATGCAGATCCTTTCTTGGGTCTCAAGCCCGCATTCGGCACATTTACTATGGGATTTTCTTATTGTTTCTTGCACGATTGGAGCTCCTTTTCCGGCAATAATGGGGTTTGGTCCAAGCTCGGGATTGAAAGTAGGCGATTATATCGATTTGTGCAAGAAATTTTTGGAATAAAAAATCGATTGTATCCAGCCCGAAAAATTAAGCGTACATGAAAAAGGGTCAGGTCTCTGAATTTGACAATTCATCGATTTGATTCTGGTTTCGAAGAAATTGTTTCTTTAAGTTCTGTTTTTCTATCCTGCAGATCATCCTCCTTTCGCATTTCCAGCTTTTTGCAACCTCTCCGATAGCGCGCTCAACAGAAGCGATGAGTTCTACGCTATCAGCTTAAATGAAATCTCGGTCTTTTCATAAAAGTTTAAATTTTAATCTGAATTTGGATTTTTTAAGTGAGGCGAGTTTGTGTGGAATGGTCATTGCCATCGAGGTCATTGTTATAAGAATCAAACAAGGAAGGGCACAAACTCAAAAAAAAGATAAGTTCTTTTGTCTCTACTTTTTCCTTTCTATCACATATTCGCAATACGGGTCGCTACGTTGCATATTCTTGGTAAGCGAAAAAGTAAAATTTGGGTTTAGACTTTCAACAGCCCCATCCCCCCATCCTTGGTGGCCTGAATTGCAAAAATCCTCTTTAAAGCCAAACTCCTTCCACCTCTCATGCCAAGGACACTTGTTTGCCCTTCCCACACATCTGTCCTCGGTAGCTTCAACAATTTCAAAATCAAATTCAGGTCCCATTGACGTCATAGCCAGCAGTTCAGTAACCTCTGCTATGTCTCTGGGTTTCTCAGTGGCTAATCCAATTGTATCCGCTAATCTCTTTGCTCCCTTTCCGGCTTGAGACCACAATCCCACCTGGAATTCATCAAATTTCTCCTGGCTCACCGCCTCTTTAAGAGCATTAATTATGGCCGTACAGGCACCGGTCAATCCCTTCGTAGCAATTTCCCAACGAGTTTCCGCAGGAACCTTTTCTATTGCTTCAGTCATTTGGCACACCTCCTCTTTTTATGGATTCTTTTTGTTTTGTGCCCCTCGCAACCTATATGACAGCTTGGATTTATTTCACGATATCACTTACACTTAGCTTGATGGTTAGTCTAGTAATTCGGGATTGAGAAGTGCCTTCAGGGGCTGATTTTTAAAAAACCGAACGATTTCGTTGGTGAGATCGTTCTTGCAACGTTCGAAGGCGTCTTCGGATAACCAGGCTGAATGGGGTGTCAAGATGACGTTCTCCATACGGCATAATTCATGGTCGGGCCCAAGGGAAGTATACCTTTCGACTACATCCAACGCGGCGCCATTTAATCTACCGGCTTTCAGGGCATCGATCAGGGCCGGCGTATCGACCAATTCTCCCCGGGCGGCATTAACCACGGCAGCGCCGGGTTTCATCCAACTCAGTGTCTCGGCATTCAGCACATGATGGGTCTGCTCCGTCAGTGGGGCGTGAACGCACAGGTAGTCGCTTGTTTGAAGCAGTGTTTTGAAAGAGGTCTTTTCGGCTTGACCGATACGGGTTTGCTTGACATAGGGGTCGTAGAACAATACCCTGACATCGAACCCGGTGAGCTTTTTTGCAACGGACCGCGCAATCCGGCCGAATCCCAAAAGTCCTACGGTACTGCCTTCGAACAATCTCAAAGGTGCCAGATGATTGTAATCATAGCCGCCGGAGCGGACATAAGCGTCGGCGACGGGGATCTTTCGAATTAGGCTGAGAAGGAGTGCCAGCGTGTGTTCGGCCACCTCCCGGAAATTGTAATCCGGGTTGTTGCAAACGCTGATACCGTGGCGAGTGGCAGCCGGGATGTCGATCAAATCCGTGCCCACGTTGTTCGTAAATACCAGTTTTAGTGCGGGGCATGCTTGGAATACCCTTTCGTCCAGAGGGATCAGTTCCGTCACAATACACACCGCGTCCGATCCGGAAGCAATGACGTCTTCCTGGGTTTCGCAGCCGCCAAAGACCACGGTTGCACCGACTGCTGCCAGGGCATTGTCGAAATCCCCAAGATTTTCGAACGAACAGTCGGCATATAAGACTTTATTTTGAATCAAAGGCATTATCTCCTCATACGGAACGCTGTTTATCAATTCGGCACGTCAAAAACAATCCTATTTTAGGATCTGTATAGACCTCTTGTCGTCAAAAGGCTGCTTGATATGATAAATGCCTACATGAAGCAAAAAACAGGTGGTGATCATAATACCGTTTGACATCAATTAGCGCTATTGCTAAGAAATTATGATCTCAATTCCCCATGGGACACAGTGTAGCAGATGTCAGATTGAAAAAAACCGTCGTCAGACAAAAGGAGGTTGAAATGAAGAAGAAAGGCTTGTTTCTTTTATTGCTGTTGCTTTTTATCGGAATTGCGACCACTCCCGTTTCGGCCGCTGATTTAACGAAATTCAAAGGACAAAAAATTACCGTCACCTGCTGGAGCGGCCCGTATACCGAAGATTTTAAAAAGGCATACGTGGAGCCGTTTATGAAGGCCAGCGGCGCGGTCGTTATGGTCTCACCGGGTTGGGCCGAATTTATGGCCAAAATCAAAGCCTCTCCAGAGGATAAACCGCCCTATGATGTTTTCATGGCAGACGGCTGGAATTACATCGCCGCAATGAACATAAACCGGCTTCAGCCCATTCGAAAAGAAAACATACCCAATGCCGCTGATATCTATCCGGAACTGCTGAAACGGGAGGCTTGGGTCAAAGGTTACGGTGTTCCATTCGACGGCGGCATCTACCTGCCGATATATGTTCCCGACAAGATTAAGTTTAAGCCGACCTCCTGGAGAGATCTCACCCGAGCGGAGGTTTCCAGGAAGCTCAGTTTGGATCAGACATTTTACTACGGTTTATACGCCTCCGCCTTTATCTCGGATAAAGAACCCGGGGTCCAGGAGCTCTATTCAAAGGAGGGAATGGACGAGGTCTTCCGCATCAGCGCAGAATTGGCTCCCCATGTTAAGAAGTTTTACAAAGGCGGCGCGGAACTTTTTCAGTTGATAAAAACCGGCGAGGTCGATATGGGCACCTACTACAGCGGGGGTACATTTTCTGAAATGAACAAGGGAACCAACGTTAAGATGGTATTCCCCGACGAAGGGGCGGTGGCATGGATCGGGTACATGACGGTGATGAAGGGAGCCGCAAATCGAGACCTGGCCGAGGCGTTCATCAACTGGTGTATTGATTCCGAAAATCAGACCCGCTTTGCCAATATCAATGGTGGCTGGGTTTCAAATAAAAAAGCCAAGATTGCTCCGGCCCTGGTCGGTATTGTGCCATCCAGCAATGAAGAGTTTACGAAAATATCTTTTTTTGATTGGGATCTCCTCAACAAACAATGGGGCGAGCTTGAAGAACGCTGGAAAAAAGAAGTTCTTTCCAAAACAAAATAGGGCGATTTTCGGCAGAAAGCGTGAACCTGGGAGGTTCTGCTTTCTGCCGAGGCTGTCAAAAAGTAAAAAGGGGCCCCGGGATAACCCGATCTTTATTTTAAGACTCCAGTAAGGCGACGTTATAGATGTTCGACGTAGAGCTCATCCGTTTGACAAAACGCTTTGGAGATGTCGTTGCAGTCGACGACATATCGCTGCAAATAAACCAAGGTGAATTTTGTTTTTTGCTCGGGCCCAGCGGATGTGGCAAAACCACCACCTTAAGGATTATCGGCGGCTTGGAGAACCTCACTGCCGGAATCGTCAAAATCAAGGGAGAAGATGTTACCAACAAACCTCCCGAAGCCCGTGATACCGCCACCGTATTTCAGAGCTGGGCGCTTTTTCCTCACAAAACCATTTTTGAAAATCTGGCTTTCGGCTTGAAAATGAGAAAAAAAAGCCGCAAGGAAATATCCGATAAAACATATGCCTACTTAGAATTAGTCAATTTAGCCGGATTCGAAAACCGCTACCCCGCCCAGCTCAGTGGCGGACAGAAGCAACGAGTGGCCCTGGCCCGTGCGCTGGTAGTGGAGCCGGCTGTTTTGCTCTTGGATGAACCGCTCAGCGCGCTGGATCTCAAACTGCGGCAGCAAATGCGATTTGAAATCAGACGTATTCAAAAAAACATTCAAATCACCACCATATTCGTAACCCACGATCAAACCGAAGCCCTGACCATGGCGGATCGAATCGTTATCATGAACGCGGGACGTATCGAGCAGATCGGAACGCCCAATGATATCTATTACCATCCGAAATCAAAATTTACGTCTGATTTCATTGGCGAGACCAATTTTCTAAATGGACGTGTCAAATGTCTGCAGGAAGATGAAGTCATGGTCGACCTGTCCGAAGGCAGCCGGATCAAAGCGCTGGTTGCCAATAACGCCCTTTCTTCCGGTAACGTTATGATCGGTATTCGGCCGGAACACATCGCTTTAAGACGCCAAAAACCTCAAAGTGCAAATAATGTTCTGGCGGGCCGTCTTATTGATGTCACCTTTATGGGAGCGACACGAAGATTTCATATTGAATTCGGAAAAGAAATAATCGCCGTAGATAGTGTCGGCGCTGCCGAACACAGCACGAAATATAGTCAGGGCGAAAACATCTATCTGGAATTTGAGCCGAAAAACTGTCTGGTTCTTCCCTCTTGATGGTTTAATGGTGTTCGTCAAACTGTCAGCAGATAAAGCAATGTCCACAGCGAAACCCATGACAAGGTGGCTGGAAAAAAGCGTTGAAATTTATCGCCACAACAGATTTCTTTTGATTTTCCTCCCCGCCCTTCTGGTCGTTGTTATCTTTTTCTTTGTTCCCATTATCACGCTTCTCAGGGTGAGTTTTTTTGAAAGTGTCGGTATGGGAGTCTATCGACCGGCATTCCGCCTTGACGGATATATTAAGTTTCTCACGGATCCGTTTTATGTCAAGATTATCTTGTACACCATCAAAAATGCGCTCCTGGTCACATTCATCGCACTGGCCGCCGGTTATCCAGTGGCGTATTATGTGGCGAGAGCCTCGGGGATAAAAAAAATCGTCTGTCTCCTGCTGATCATCGTGCCGCTGTGGACCAATCTGATTGTAAGGATTTACGGCTGGTTTGTCATTTTAGGCCGCCAGGGTTTTGTCAATACGATGCTGCTTGGCTCCGGTCTGATCGATGAGCCGCTGTCTATGGTTTTCACATCGTTTTCAGTGGTCATCGGTCTTTTGGATGTGGTATTGCCCTGGGTTCTGCTGATTCTGATCAGTGTCTTGGAAGGCATCGATTGGTCCATGATCGAAGCCGCCCGCGATTTAGGCGCCAAGCGGTTTAGGAGTTTTTACGAAGTTACCTTTAAATTGAGCATCCCCGGCGTCGCAGTGGCCGGGCTTTTTGCTTTTGTCTGGTCGATGGGAGAATACGCCGTGCCGTCCCTGCTGGGCTCTTCCGCCCAAAGGACCATTTCCATTGAAGTCGTCGATCAGATTCTAAACGTCCTCAACTGGCCCTTCGGCGCCAGCATTGCATTTATTCTATTTTCCATATCGGTCGTTGTCCTTTTGATCAGTAACAGAATTTCGCAAAGGGGAGCAGCCCGCTAGGCAAGTTCGAAATATACCATGCACATCAAGCAACGAATCGGAATAATGCATATTCCATCCATCTTTTTGGGACTAGTCACGATCCTGGTGCTCGGGTTCATTCTAACCCCGATCTGGATTACCATTGTGGTCTCTTTCAATTCCGGCAACTACATCGTTTTCCCTCCCACAGGAATATCGCTGAGGTGGTATAAAACGTTTGTTACGGATTACATGTGGGTCATGGTTTTTAAAAACAGCCTGCTCATCGCCGTTCCCACCATGCTGGTCTCAACCGTTGCGGGTGTGCTGGCCGCCCTGGGCTACATGCGACGCCAATTCCGGATCAAAAATGTTATCAATCTTCTGATTATGCTGCCATTTCTGGTTCCGGGCATCATTATCGGCATCTGTCTGCTGATGTTCGCCCACAAAATCGGACTTGCTGGAACCTACACCGCTGTGGTGGCCGGACACTGCCTTTGGGGAATTCCCACGGTTTTTTTGCTTGTTCAGGCCGTGCTGGCCGGTTATGATTTCAGCGTCGAGGATGCGGCCCGGGATTTGGGGGCAGGACCGATCAAGACATTTTTTTTAATTACCCTGCCACGTATCCGAACCGGTGTTTTCAGCGCGATGATCTTCTCGTTTATAACCTCATTCGGCGAATTTAACATGGCCGTTTTTCTGACCGGGAGCGAAACCATGACCATGCCGGTCCAAATCTGGAGCTCGCTGAGATATGAAGTCACCCCCATTGTGGCAGCCGTCTCAACGGTAATGATCCTGACAACCCTGCTGGGCATCGGCATCTGCAGCAAATTTATTGGCATCAAGAAAATCAGTGAGATGTAGATAAGTTTTCCCGGGGGGGTGCGGGCGGACCGATGATTCTACAACGTTCTTTGGCATTAGCAGGCATCGGCTATTCGGTCATGCATCATGATAATACGCACCAGAATATTCAACGCGCAACGGGCTTGCCATTTACTTTTATGCGTTTTGTGCCTTTCTGCGGCTATATCAAATTTAGATCAAATATTCACTATCGGTGATGAGGTAGCCAAATCGCTCAATAAGAACACATTGGTTTCTTGAACACGTTGAATGTCTCGATCGTTTGTAATAATTGCATTTGCCGGTTGGGACAAAGCCGCAGCCACCTGAAGCATGTCCGGCAAAGGCAAACCATACTTGGCGCTCAGCGATCCGGCCATAAAACCAATCTCCACATCGAATTTTATATTGGAGATGTTGGGCATATTACGAATCGCATTGCGATATTTGTCTGCAGTGGACATTTGACCTTTTTTCAAAGGTTTGACTAACACTTCGGCAGCAGTAATTGGGGTAACGATGGCGGAGAAAACGCCATCTTTGATTTGATCGAACAGATAATTATTCAAGAATCAAGGTGGCTTTCTTTTTAAGGCTGTTGAAAAAGATGTTGAAATCCACTTTCTTGTATTCCCGTATGCAGAAGCGTATTATGGAAGAATAAATTGACAATTAGTGAAAGATAGATTACGTTGTCATCTATTCGACTACAAAAAGGGGGCCAAATATAAGATGCAACAACTTACTATCAGGATGCCTGAGGAATATTTTTATAAGATTGAACAAATCGCAAAATTAAGCGGGTTGAAAAAATCGGACGTAACCCGGATGGCAATTCGAAAATTCCTGGATGAATACAGCACCGAAGAAGAGACGGATCTTTACAGCAAAGCCAAGCGATTAGTCGGTATCGTTGAGAGCGGTATTTCGGATCTCGGCCAAAATCATCGTGATCATTTAATCAAGAAAATTAAAAAAAACGCAGAATGATAGCAATTTTAGATACCGGCCCGTGGGTGGCATTGATCGATCGCAGCGAATCGAGACATGCCGAATGTGTTCAATGGCTTAAGGATTTTTCAGGCAGGCTGTATTCAACTGAGGCAGTGCTGACTGAAGTTCTTTATCTTCTGAATTTTTCTATTATCGCCCAGTGCGCGGCATTGGATTTTATTTTGGAATCCGTCGTTGAAATTGTGCCTGCCAACACCAAGAGCTTGAAGAAGACTAAAAGCCTGATGAAGAAATACGCCGATTTACCGATGGATTTTGCCGATGCAACCATAGTCTGTCTCGCCACGGATACCGGCATACAAAACATTGTTACTTTTGATAAAAAGGATTTTGCTATCTACAAGTTGTCCAAAACGAAAAGCTTCACCATAATCCCTTAAGAAACCTCCGAGGCATTCACTCCACCAGTCATCAGCAGGATTAATCTAAAGTCTGATTTAAAACTGAACCGCTTGGATGTCATTCATGCCGGGGAAAATACGTTTCGGGTATACGAGGGCGTAGTTGGTCATAAGACCCTTGCAATGTTTCTGCGTTACAGCCACCTGGACAGGGAGCAGGGCGAGGATGCGATGAAACGGCTTGACAGGTTTCTGGCTGGCAGGAACAAAACCGATCGCCCAAAAACAGGAGAGCAGGAAACATAATGCAATTTCCTGCTCACAAAAAGGCAGATGAGGGAGCTACTCCTTTTGTACTCCCTGAGTGCCAACTCCAGGTTAAGTAGCAGCTTAACCCTTTGTAATCATTGGTAGTCCCAGCGGGGTTCGAACCCGCGTTACCGGCGTGAGAGGCCGGCGTCCTAGACCACTAGACGATGGGACCATGCTAACGTTTTGATGGAACTTAATACAGGAAAGCAATTGCCGTTGTCAAACAATAATTGGGTACAGATCCAATTTGTAAGTTGTTTGTCGTGTGTTGCAGGTTGTTCCCAAGACGGATTTTTACAATAAATCAAAAGTAAAACAGAGGCATCATATCCTAAAGCCCGTTTTGTTCCCTTTTCTAAATCCAACTATCAGATAAATGATAAACCCGATAAACGGCACGGATGCGATAATCCACCACATGGCTTTTTTCCCCATGGTGCCGAAATCTTTCTGGGCCACATCCACGACGGCCCAGATGGTGCCTAAGAAAAACGGTACACATAAACCAACAAAAATAGCGATTGTTTTTAATTCCATTTTTAGCTTTTCAGCAGGTCGGCGATTTTTAATATCGCTTTGACGTAATACTTACTGTGGTTATAATGGTAAATAACTTTTTCGGCTTTTTCGCGGCTGATTCCCGGTCGCCAGCCGTGGCTTTTAAGATAGTTGGCGATGCTGGCAATGGCGTCGGCATGGGTGAGGAGGTCTATCGATCCGTCATTGTTGCCGTCCTTTCCGTAATTAAGAATACTGCTGGGCACGAATTGCGACAAGCCCATGGCGCCGGCAAAGGATCCGGGTATCTCGGCAGGATCGAGTCCTTCCTGTTCCGTATATTCTAAAAAAGCCTTCAGTTCCTTGTATGCCCACTTTGATCTTGCGCGGGCTGATTTCTCAAATTTTTTTATAGAGATCCGTTTGGCCTTTGGGATTTTATGATAGAACTCACTGCGTGTCTGCGGGTCCATCAGGGATGCCAGGGTGGAGAGGGTATTCAGGGTGGATCGTTTGCCCAGATATTTTCCCAGTCTGGTTTCCACCAGAAGAATGGCGGTGATGACACGGCCATTGACCCCGTAGGTTTTTTCGGTTCTATCAAGCTCTTCTTTGTACGTTCCCATATATTCTTTGGCCTTGCCAATCGGCCCGTCGGCGGCAAACTGATCGTAGTCCAACTTGGCTTCACTGTAGGTGAACAACAGGGTCACGCCCTTGGTTTCGAAATAAACCTGGGGCCGCTTATATAGCCGCTGGATTTTTTCATGATTAAAACCGTCTTTGATCAATTTTTTTTGCAGAAATTCAAAAGGATCGACTTTTTTTGGAGGGGCGGACGCCAGCAGCGGTGAAGCTGCATACACCCCAAACATGGTCATAAAAATTAGTGAGGACAATATTTTAGTGAGGTTTCGCTTCGTAAGTAACATCGTATAACCTGGGTTAAGCGGTTCAAAGTTCAGGGTTCCCGGTTAAAGAGACCCAATGATACCCCGCGACTCGTTGCGAGGGGTTCGTTGTCGGCGTTTTGCAACTGATCTGTCGCAGGCGGACTCTGAATAATCATTATTCAGCATTCAACCTTCTAATCTTTTATAGTGGATCGCGCTTGATCCCATCGAAATCACGTGCTATTTT
>JARFPZ010000267.1 GCA_029288035.1 Desulfosarcina sp. | reverse complement strand
CTTATGATGGGGGTTCCGGTGCTGGCCGCACTCACCCGGGTGCCTTCGGTTGGCGTGTTGATGTTCCTGGCCGGCTTTGCCACCCTATGCATTCCGGTGCTGGTGCACCTTCTAACCCTTCCCACCGAGTTCGATGCCAGTTTCAAGCGGGCGCTGCCGATGCTGGCATCCGGTGCTTACATCCCGCCGGAAGATATTCCCGCTGCCAAAAAAATTCTACTGGCCTGTGCGCTGACATATGTATCAAATTCTTTGATCGGGCTTTTAAACGTCTGGCGCTGGATTCGACTCCTGAGAAGATAGTTGTAAAATGGAAAACTACCGGCTGAACAATCTCAATATCACTCTTGAACGGGAGGGGGCCAGGCGGTTTACCAAGGCCAGTTATCCCATCCGCTACGGAAGATATTCCGAGATTGAAACCCGGGAATATCTCTTCCAGTTTAACCTCAATGGTGACATCAAGTATATTCGCGGTCTCCACCAGGATTGGCCCCATCCAGCCGAATGGCTGAAACGAACCGAGGCCGATGACTGGGTATACTATACTGCCGGAGGATACCGGGGGATTTACCACACCCTGGGTGAATACTACCTGCCGTGTCTTCCCTATCCCAGCAATTCAGTTTATGGATATAATCCTTTTACAGACGAAAATATCCAAAATGCACTCACGGCCTGGAATCGATTTCAGGTGAATCTGCGCCGCATGCTACCCAACGGAATCCCTTCGAAAGTAAAGGATTTTCTGTTTCTCGTTTCCAGCCGCAATTCGAACGCTTTGCGAAAAAAATCTGAGAAACTCCACCAGATTATCGGCGGGCAGGTGTCTGTACTTCCCCCGGATACGCGTCATGTCGATTATGAGGTCATCCCCCTGATGCTGGCCGATGGATGCCGTTACCATTGCGGCTTTTGCTGCATCAAGACCCGGCAAAAATTTCGCCCCCGGTCCCGGGACAACGTAAGGCAGCAGATCAGGCAATTAAAGTCCTTTTATGGCACCGATCTGGCCAACCATAACGCCCTGTTTTTAGGAAATCACGATGCACTTGCGGCCGGACACGAGCATATTTGTATGACCGCGGCCGAAGCTTATGCCGCCTTTGATTTTGAGAAGGCATATGTTAAAAACCCCACCCTTTTTTTATTCGGTAGCGTGGGTTCGCTGCTCGATGCCGGAGACCATCTGTTCGAAACTCTCGACCAGATACCTTTTTATACCTATATCAACATCGGCCTCGAGTCGGCGGATGCCGCCACCCTGCGAAGCATCCAGAAACCTTTGGAAATCTCTAAAATTGAAGATGCCTTCCAGATGATGCTGGCAGTGAATCGCAGTTTTCCAAACCTCGAAATCACCGCCAATTTTCTCCTGGGAGACCATCTCTCAGCACTCCATTACCAAGCCCTGGTCGAATTGATTCGAAACCGGCTCGATCGGTTCTACAGCAAAGGGGCCATCTACTTATCGCCCTTGAATACCAGCTATGATAATCGCAAGCTGCTAAGCAAATTTGTTGAGATAAAAAATCTGAGCAGGCTGCCCACTTATCTCTACCTGATTCAGCGTCTCTAGTTAACAAAAACACAGTACTGAATCTGGCAGAATAGTTCTGAAATTTATTATTATTTGCTCTTTTCTTTCCAATTACGATATTCGCTTAATTCCTCTTTAAGAGAATTCATAATGGTTGTTAAAACGGCCAAATCATCGATATAACCGATAAACGGTATAAAATCCGGAATAAAATCTGCGGGCAGGATGAAATAAAGCAAACCGCCCCCGATCATGGCCAGGTGCGTCGGATCTAAGGAATAATGTCCGTTCACTGTATCTTTAAAAATTGAATAAAGTTCGCTAACATTTCCCAACGCTTTTTTTAAAGCAGGATATGCTTTGTTGATTTTATTCCTAATTGCATCATCATTTATATATTCACCGAATTTCTTGCCTTTGGTATATTGAAGCATTCGATCGTAGGTTTTGCGCCGCTCGGGATCACTTAGAATATGATAGGCCTCATTCAGCACTTTGGTCTTTTCTTCGGCTTCTTCGATACGCTCGAGATTTTTATCCGGATGCCATTCTTTGACCTTGCGAAGATAGGCCTGCTTTATTTCTTCCTGACTGGCGGTGGAGGTGGAGTCTATTCCCAATAGTTCATAATAATTGGGGATCTGGTCTGAGATGGTATTCATTTTAATTCTCTCATTGTTTTATGCACAGGTTTATCAATCTACTAATCTCATAGATTGAATCAATATTGCAACATGGTTATCAATCTAAAAACGAAGCAAAGGCTGTTGAAACCCAAATTGTTAAAACTAAGAGAGAAAAACGGAGATCCCTAACGTAATGAAATTTTTATTCATAGAAACATTTTATCTGGGCTCCCATGCACGCTTCGTTCAAGGGCTCTCCTCATGCTCCTGTCACGATATCGATGTCGTCACGATGCCGGGTGAAAACTGGCGCTGGCGTATGCTCGGTGCAGCACTCCACATGGTCGACGCCATTCCGCCCCTGGATGGATATGACGGAATCATCGTAACCGATCTGTTCAACCTGGCGGATTTCAAGGCCCTTGTCGGTCAGCCATGCCCGCCGGTTCTGGCCTATTTCCACGAGAACCAGATCACCTATCCACAGCCGCCCGGCGACAAAGGCGCTTTTCAGCTCGGCATCATCAATATCACCACCGCACTGGCCGCCGATCGGGTTGTTTTCAATTCCCATATGCACCGGCTTGCTTTTTTAGATGGCGTACCGGAATTTTTAAAAAGGGGACGTGACTTCAGGCCAAGAAATGTGGCCACAAGCATAAAAGAAAAGTCGACCGTTCTTTATCCGGGTATCACCCTGTCGGACTACAGGCAAGTCGATACCAAGAAAAAGATAGATCCCCCACTTATCATCTGGAACCATCGCTGGGGGTTTGACAAGAACTGCGAAACCTTTTTTGAGGCAATCGGGGCGCTGGAGGATCGGGGTGTTGATTTCCGGCTGGCGCTCATGGGTGAAAATTTCGGCAAGATTCCGGATGCTTTCAGGACCGCTAAAGAACGATTTCAATCTAAAATCCTTCAGTACGGTTATGTCCCCGAGCGACAAGATTAT
>JARFPZ010000261.1 GCA_029288035.1 Desulfosarcina sp. | reverse complement strand
CGATGGCCATTTTGTTTTCTGCGGTTCGGCGCAACATCGCCAAATTTATCCCCAACCCGGATGGGTGGAGCACGATCCGGAGAGCCTGCTGGGCAATATTCTAACATCCATTGAGGCTGCAATCGATATTGAGGCCATTGGTATCGACAACCAGGGCGAGACGGTCATCGCCTGGGATGGTACCAGCGGAACCCCCGTTTACAATGCCATTGTCTGGCAGGACCAACGAACTACCCAATTTATCGAGGCACTCAAGGCCAAAGGCATCGAACAGCTGACCCTTGCACGGGCCGGGCTTCCACTGGACCCTTATTTTTCAGCCTCTAAACTGCGCTGGATCCTAAAGCATGTTCCCCAGGCCGCCAGGCTGCTTAAAAAAGGTCAGCTCAAGCTGGGTACATCCGATAGCTTTTTTATCTACCGCTTGACCGGCGAATACGCCACGGATGTGACAACGGCATCACGCACCAGCTTGATGAATCTTGCAACATGTGATTGGGACCCGGACCTGTGCGAGATATTCGAAATTCCGATTGAAATCCTGCCGGAGATCAGACCCACCACCGCTTCTTTTGGAGTTCTGACATCCAAAGGGCGCGAAATCCCCATTACTGCAAGTGTCGTCGATCAGCAGGCTGCCCTGCTGGGTCATGGATGTATTACAGCCGGCCAGATTAAGGCAACTTTCGGCACCGGGGTTTTTGCGCTCGCCAATATTGGAGCGTCCGTTCAAAGTGATCATTCCCGTGGTATTTTATCAACAGTTGCCTGGCAGTTGACCCACCACAAACCGGTTTATGCCGTCGATGCAGGCGTTTATAACGCCGGGTCAGCCCTAAACTGGGCTAAAGGCATCGGTCTTTTCGCTGAATTTCGCGACATCGATCACTTCGATAGGCCGAGTGCAATTTCAAGGGGACTCGTGTTTGTGCCGGCCTTGTCCGGACTGGCATGCCCTTATTGGGACCGGTCGGCAGCGGGTTTGTGGTTGGGAATGAGCCTCGAGACAACCAGAGAAGACCTATGCCAGGCCGTCTTGGAGGGCATCGCCCTGCGTACCGCCCAGCTGCTGGATGCGATATTCCAACTGACCGACAAACAGGACAACCTCTCAGTCGACGGCGGTCTGATTAACAATTCTTATTTCTGCCAGTTTCTGGCTGATATTACCCAATGCCGAATTGTCGTACCGGAATCATCGGATATCACAGCTTACGGTACCGGCCGTTTCGCCTTGCTCGGCAGCCGCATGGTGGCTGATCTTTCCGATTTTACTGCTGACGTCAAACCAAAAACCATTGTCTATCCCCAAAAAGATTTAACCCATCTCAAAGCACGCTTCGAGGAAGCCGTCGCCCGTGCCAGACACTGGCGTTAGACCCCATTATCCTGATAATCCTCTAAATCCTGTCTAAATTAAAAGGGTGTTATACAAGGTGTAAAATTTGCTAAAATTCGTTTCATTAAACTTGAAATAAAAAAGTTAAAATGATAATGTGGCTCCTTTTGATAAAATATTGTCTGTTGTGCAATGAAAATCGAAGCTGGTGAGAGTTGACGAAAGGCGTGCGAACGCACACCCGGCCTGAAGATTAGAAGGAGTCACCATGGTTGAAGGAACGATTTTTATGTTGGCATTGGGAGCGGTCTGCGGCATTGTGCTGGGAGCAGCTTCACGAATATTTTATGTATGGGAAGATCCACGCATCGCGCAGGTCGAATCGTGTTTTGCCGGTGCCAACTGTGGTGGATGCGGTTATGCCGGCTGTTCCGCAGCGGCGGTCGCCGTGGTGGCCGGCAAGGCGCAACCCAGTGTATGCATCGTCGGCGGTCCTGAGTCCGCCCAATCGGCTGCCGAGGTCATGGGTATGGAAGTTGGTCTGGCGGAGCCGCTAAAATCATATAACACCTGTACCGGCGGTTACCGGGCTGAGAACAAATACCTGTATGCCGGTGTCAAGTCCTGCCGGGCCCAGGCTGCAATTTTCGGCGGTCAGCGGGATTGTAGTGTGGGGTGTCTGGGATTCGGCGATTGCGTTCGGGCCTGCCAGTTTGATGCCTTGAAAATGGGTCCCCTCGGTTACCCGGTGGTGGATAAGGAAAAATGTGTCGGATGCGGCGTTTGTGAACAGATCTGTCCCAAATCCGTCATGGAAGTCAGAACCCCTTCCCAGCGCATTCTGCATTTCAACCAACGTGATGATCGTCTGGCGCCCTGCCGCCAAACCTGTCCCGCAGAAATCGATATTCCTAAGTATATCACCCAAATCAGAGAAGGCGACTATTCCGGCGCCGTCGACACCATTCGCGAACGCAATCCTCTGTTGCTGGCCTGCGGCCGGGTCTGCCCGCATCCCTGCGAAGTTAATTGCAGACGGGGCATCGAAGACGATCCCGTATCTATCAATCAGTTAAAACGCTTTGCAGCTGATTTCGAAATGAATTCCGGCAAACGATTGTCGGTTCCCATGGCGCCGCCAACGGACAAACGGGTGGCGGTCGTTGGCGGCGGGCCCGCCGGACTCACCTGTGCCTTTTTTCTGAGAAGACTGGGTCACGAAGTCACCATATTTGAAGCCATGCCGAAACTGGGCGGGATGCTGCGTTACGGTATTCCTGAATACCGGCTTCCCAAAAAGGTGCTGGACTGGGAAATCGAAGGTATTCTTGATCTGGGTATCGAGAGCAAAACCGACATGAAGTTTGGCAAGGATTTTGATCTGAATACACTGGACAGCGAGGGTTTTGACGCCGTATTCATGGGCATCGGTGCCTGGAAGGATTCCTCCTTGCGGGTGGAAGGCGAACAGCTGCAGGGATGTTACACGGGGATTGATTTTCTTTCGCGGCTGGCCGAGGGTGAAGCCATACCCATCGGCCGATCGGCGGTTATTATCGGCGGCGGCAACACTGCTATTGACTGCACGCGCAATTTAATCCGCCTGGGCGTCAAAGAGGTGAACCTGGTGTATCGCCGCACACGCAAAGAAATGCCGGCAAACCCGGTTGAAATCGAGGCGGCCGAACACGAAGGGGTTAAATTCCAGTTTCTAGCCGCTCCGGTTCGCGTTGTTGGCGATGACGCGGGCGTCACCACCCACCTTGAGTACTTAAAAATGGAGCTGGGGGAACCGGATGCCAGCGGAAGGCGAAGACCGGTGCCCATCGAAGGCTCCGAGTCTTTGATTGAAACCGACATGGTGATTACAGCCATCGGCCAGTCACCGGATATTTCCTTTGTCGAAAGCATGCAGCAGCAGTTGGCAGAGCTGAAAACAACCCGTTGGAACACCTTCGATGTCGATCCTGCAACGCTGCAATCCACCATACCATACCTGTTCGCCGCCGGCGATGCCGCTACCGGACCCAGTCTGGTGGTGGATGCCATCGGCGGCGGCCGGCGCGCGGCCCGATCGATTCACCAGTTTGTCATGGACCAACCGGTGGTTGCCGATCCTCTGGAGCTGCAGAAGGATCTGATCAGCGAAACGCTCTTCGATCAGGTAGAGGGTATTGTCAAATCCCAGCGGGCCCCCATGCCGGAGTTGCCCGTGGCCGAGCGGATTCAGTCATTTGTCGAAGCGGACCAGGTTCTCAGCGAGCAGGCGGCTCTCGGTGAAAGCAATCGCTGTCTGCACTGCTGTCTGACCTGCTACGACCCGGATAAAGCCTCCGGTGACATCGGGGTGATAAAGGATGTCAGCCGGGAGCCCGAAGTGGCCTGATCTTTTTGAGTTTGCAGCACGGCACTATTTATAACAATAACTAACTGGATTTAAAAATAGCTTGAAAGGTTAGCGGCATTATGGTAGTCGAAGCTTGTTTTTTCAATGCGACGGACTTCCGGTAAAATATAACACGCGATAAGGTGCGGATGAGCTATGTTCTCAAAACTTGAGTTGAAGCTGGCGTATGGTCTGGCAATTTGGTTTTTGTTTGTGGGGGTGGTATGCTATGCGGCCTTTCCCGAAAAAACTCCCGACCAACCGGTACGATTGATGTTTGACGTTACGGCTGGAAAAGTTCTGTTCGATCACAAAACCCACCACGCCGACACCGGCTACGGGATATCATGCGGTGATTGTCATCATACCCTTGACGAGGACGAGTATGCCGATGCAGGGTCGTGCAGTGACTGCCATGACCCCGATGAAGGGGATGAAGAAATGCCAAAACGTGCCGATGCCTTTCACCAGCAGTGTGCCGGTTGCCACGAGGGATATGGTGCCGGTCCACTTGAAAAGGATTGTTCTGCCTGCCATGTCAGGTAAGCTGGCTACCGGTGCTTCTGCGCAGCGGCTGAATCTTGCAGTATCATAAAAAGGGTTAGGTTATGCTAAAAAAATCGTTCTTCGGTTTGTCTCGTTCTCAAATTGAGTATGAACTACTGCCCGCCCGTCTACCGGAGCCAGACAGGGTGGCACCGTCCAAAAAGGTCACCCTGTTTCACACCCGAAACGGCAATCAAAACGCCCCGGCTGCCCTTCAGGTCGGAGACAAGGTCAAGACCGGACAAAAAATTTCCCTCTTTGCCGATGACCCAGCTTATGTCACCTCGAGTGTCACCGGAACGATATCATCCATCTCGCCGTATTCCGGTGATTTCGGCAAAACCTACAATGCCATTGCCATTAACATCGATGAGAGTGAGGTATTGGACGACCAGTTCAAGAAACAAGTCCAGCGTCCCGATTTAGCCGGCATAATCGATTACCTTTCATTTCTGCCGGGAAATCCGCAACTGTCGGTCTTGTCCGATCCCGAAACTAAAATTCATACCATTGTTATCATGGGGACCGACAGCGATCTGCTCATCGGTACCAATCAGGCCATCGTACAATCGAGGCTTGATGCCGTACAGAAGGGAATCGGTATTTTGCGGGACGTTACCGGCATTGAAAAAATCATCCTCATCACCGCCGGTGAGTCGATGCAAGGTTACGGTCATATCGGTGCCCAGGTAAAAAATATTGATACAGCCTATCCTGCGGCACTGCCCCATATGATCATGAAAAACGTCCTGGGAGAAGTTGTGCCGGCCGGAAAAACCTGCACGGATATGGGTGTCTGTTTTCTGACGGCCGAAGCGACGGCAGCCATCGGCAACGCCTTTAGCGACCAACAAATTCCCGTTCGTAAAATCCTTACATTGGTAACCAAGGACGGAAAGCAGCGCTTGATTGAAACCGCCATCGGTACCCCCATCCGGGATATTTTAGATACATACGGTGTCTCCATCAATGAAGAAGACCGTATTATTTTTGGCGGGCCCATGGCAGGCTCGGCCGTATATTCATTGGATCATCCGGTGATGCCTGACACGGACGGCATGGTCGTCATCGATCGATCCGATGCGGCCTATTCGTCTGATTACCCTTGCATAAATTGTGGTGACTGTGTCAGGGTTTGCCCCACACAGATACAGGTTCACATGCTTGTGAGATTTTTGGAGGCCGGTCAATACGAAGAGGCCGCCGATAGCTACGACTTGTATTCCTGCATCGAATGCGGTCTGTGCAGCTTTGTATGTGTATCCAAGATACCGATATTTCAGTATATTAGATTAGCTAAATATGAACTTGAGCGGGCGGCAGCGTCAGAGGCTATGGATACAATGGAAACAACAGAGGAGACGGAACCAACCGAGGGAGCGGAGGCAACTGATGCTTAAGCAAAAAAAGTTGATCGTTTCACATGCGCCTTTCTGGCACAACGGCAGCCGAATTACCCATCGCAATTATCATATTATGCTCGCCACCCTGCCGGCGGTGCTCGCAGGCATATACTACTATGGCATCCCTGTTTTCGGCGTCCTATGCCTGTCGGTTTCAACGGCCATGTTCTGGGAATTGGCAATCAATCGGGTGTCCAAGCAGCCCGTCACCATCGGCGACGGCAATGCCGCCCTGATCGGTCTGCTGATTGCCATGCTGTTTCCCGCCACAATGCCATGGTGGGCCGTAATCACCGGTACCTTTATTGCCGTGGTGATCGGCAAACAGATCTTTGGCGGCATCGGCAGCAATGCCTTCAATCCGGTTGCCTTGGCAGTGGCGATTATGATGATATCCTGGCAGGATTTATTTAATTTCGACGGGATGCTCCTCAACTATGATTTTGACTTTGCTGCCGTTTATCCCCTGGCGGCCGCCAAGCATTTCGGATCCGGATCCCTGGAAACTTTGGGTTTAAATGATCTTTTAATGGGCAGGCAGATCGGCGGCATCGGCGCGACGTTTGGACTGGGTTTGATAATCGGCGGCATCTACCTGATGCTGAGAGGATTTATCCGCTGGGAAATATCCCTTACCTTTCTGGCCGGTGTTTACATAACCGCCTTATTGTTCAACCTGATCGATCCGGAACGTTTTGTCAGCCCCGGTATCCACATTTTATCCGGCTATACCCTGATCGGCGCTTTTTTTCTGGCGACCGAAGATTCATCTTCACCGGTAAATACGGTACCGATGCTCATATATGGTATTGTCGGTGGAATAATGACCGTTTTGATTCGCAATATCGGCGCCTATATCGACGGTGTGATTCTGGCCATTCTGGTCATCAATCTTGTCAATCCCTTGCTGGACAAGATCAGACCACAAGCTTTGGGAAAGGTTGTCTAAAATGCGTGAAATGATAAAAATGGTGGTCGTTCTTACGATTCTGAGCCTCGGTTCGGGAGGTGTGCTGGCCTATCTGCGCAACAACACCCAGGAACGAATTGATAATCAAGTGCTCGAATTTGTTAAGGGACCGGCAGTTCGAGCCATATTTGAGGGTGCCACCAATGATCCCATCAAAGACCGGTTCACGATCAAAGATGGTGAAACCGAAAGGACCTTTTTTGTCGGCGTTTTAGACGGCGAACCCCGGGGCATCGCGCTTGAAACGTCGGGCAAGGGCTATGGCGGTGATGTCGGGCTGATGGTTGGCATCGATGTAAAAGATAATGCGCTCTTGGGCGTCGGTGTTACGACCCATGCCGAAACACCCGGGATGGGTGCCAAAGCGAAAAGTGATCCCAGCTTCGCGGCCCAGTTCAAGGAGCTTGCCCTGGGCGAACCTATTAAAGTGGTGTCAGATGGCGGCACCATCAATGCCATCAGCGGGGCTACAATTACATCTCGCGCCGTAACTTCGGCAGCCACGGATGCAGATGGTATATACCAGAAACTCAAATCTCAAATTGAGGACAAATTAAAGGGTATTAAACAGTAGGGTGAATTAGATGGCGAAATCACTAACGCAGGAATTTGTGAAAGGGCTTTGGGATGAGGTACCGCCATTTCGGCTGGTACTTGGTCTCTGCCCTGTTTTGGCGGTGACCAAGTCGGTTGAAAACGGGATTGGTATGGGCCTTGCGACGACATTTGTACTGGTTGGTTCCAATGTACTGGTATCATCTCTTCGGAAAGTCATCCCATCGAAAGTTCGAATTGCCTGTTATATTGTTATTATCGCCACATTTGTCACGGTTGTGGAACTTCTCATGCAGGCATTTGTATATGGACTGTTTTTAAAGCTCGGCATTTTTATCCCGCTGATTGTTGTCAACTGTGTCGTATTGGGTCGTTCGGAGGCATTTGCTTCCAAAAACGGCGTATTACGCTCACTACTGGACGGGCTTGGCATCGGAATCGGCTTTACGCTGTCATTGGCTGCCTTAGGGGCCGTGCGGGAGCTGTTCGGCACCGGCCTGCTGACAATCTGGAAAGACTGGGGACTGACGTTTGATATTTTCGGTCCGGCCTACAAACCATTTACGTTTATGGTTGAGGCACCCGGGGCTTTCGTCGCCCTGGGTTTAATGCTTTGTCTTATGAATTTGGTACCTAAGAGATAGGAGATCACCATGGGCGATTTAGTCGTTCTGGCCATTAGCTGTATCCTCATAAATAATATTCTGTTGGCCCAGTACCTGGGGAACTGCCCCTTTTTGGGAACATCCAAAAAAATGGAGACCGCCATCGGCATGTCTATGGCAGTTGTCTTCGTGCTGGTATTGGCTGGCGTCATTACTTGGTTGACCAACACATTTTTCCTGGTAAAATTTGACCTCGAATACCTGCGGACGGTCGCCTTTATTCTGGTGATTGCCTCCCTGGTCCAGTTTGTGGAAATGTTTTTAAAAAAGAGTATTCCGGCGCTGTATGCCGGCCTGGGCATCTTTTTGCCACTGATTACCACCAACTGTGCCGTCATGGGGGTATGCCTTATCAATGTCAATGAAGAGTA
>JARFPZ010000200.1 GCA_029288035.1 Desulfosarcina sp. | reverse complement strand
CTTCCAGGATCCTTACTCCTCGTTGAATCCCAGGATGTCGATAGAGGAGGCAATCATGGAGCCGATGGCGGTCCACGGCCTTTACAAAGATGCCAAGGGCCGGCGAGACAAGGCCGCATGGCTGATGGAGCGGGTCTGGCTGTCGACGGCTCACCTGAACCGCTACCCTCACGAATTTTCCGGCGGCCAACGTCAACGAATCGGAGTAGCCCGTACCCTGGCGGTGGAGCCTGACTTCATCGTTTGCGACGAGTCGGTGAGCGCCCTGGACGTCTCCATCCAAGCCGGAGTGATTAACCTGCTGCTCGACCTGCAGGATGACTTTGGGTTGACCTACATCTTCATAACCCACGACTTATCGGTGGTGAAATACGTCTCCGACCAAGTGGCCGTCATGTGCAGTAACGCCATTATGGCCGATTTGTTCGAAGGAGAGGAGCGTGAGCGGTTGTTAAGGGAGAATCGAGGCGGTCACATTGTGGAGCTGAAAACCCCCGAGGCACTCTACCGAAATCCCGGACATCCATATACAAAGAGGCTGATAGCCGCCATTCCGACCGGCGACCCTGGCGAGATCAAATCATGACCACCCGGCGGATTCTGATATTTGCCCCTGTAATTTTAATGATTGTGTTGCTCCAGTCGTATTTCTGGGTACCGACCTATGAACAGCAAACCCGGGGCAATCCAGAACGCTTTAATGAATACATTACTGCATCCATCGGTGATGCCAGTATTTTAAATCCCATCCTTTCAGCCGACGCATCCAGCAGCCAAATTGAAAGTAAAATTTTTGAGGGACTCATCGATTATGATGAAAAACTGCGTTTCCGGGGTCGTCTGGCCACTTCCTGGAGAGTCTATGAAGCAGCATTTTTCCATCTCAATGAATCTGAGGCCATACCCGGACGGGGGCATCTCAATGCCCAACAAATCGTCGATTTCCTGCATGCTGCCAAACTGAAAAAGACACCACCGTCCCCGGAGCTAAAATCGACCCTGGAGAACATCACTGAGATTTCTGTGATACCTCCCCGGAATTATTCAACAGAAAGGCAGTTGAAAGATTCGGCCGGAAATAACAAGTCGATAAAATTTGATATTACGGCACCGGCGGCAATTAAGTTGGTTCTGAAACAGGTGGATCAGGATCTATTTCAAAACTTGGCTGACCTGATGGGCGATAATTATTTTAAGCGTTTTGATGGTCTAAAATACCTATCGGCCAGCCCGCCCATTGAAACAGATCAACTGGCGACCTATGCCGCTGATTTGCTTCCCGCAGTCGAACACAATCCCATCATCGAATTCAAACTACGCCCCAATGTTAAATTTCATGATGGTCATATATTGGATGCCGGCGATGTCAAGTTTACCTATGAAGCCATTTTAAATCCTAAAAATCTCTCGCCGCGGATTGCGGATTATGAACCGGTTAAAACCGTGGAAGTTATTGATCCACGTACCCTTCGGATCGTCTATAAGCGCCTGTATTCCCCGGCGCTCAATACCTGGGCCATGGGCATCCTGCCCGAGCATCTTCTCAATGCCGAGGTTCTGAAAAAAGAGGCCCTGCGTCTCGGCAAAGACCCCCAGACGTTTTCCATGCGCCAAAGCGAATTCAACCGCAATCCTGTCGGCAGCGGACCTTTCGTGTTTCGTGAATGGAAATCCGATCAGTATATCCATCTGGATCGCTTCGAGGCGTATTGGGAGGGCCCCCCAAATTACAAGAAATATTTTTTTCGCATTATCCCCGATCCCTTAACCCAGGAAATGGAGTTTTATGCCGGCACCCTGGATGTCTATGGCGGCGGCACCCCGCCCCATGGGATTCCCCCCCACCAGAATGAACGCTTTCAAAATGATCCGCGCTACCAGAGCATTTCCGATACCGCCTTCGGGTTCAGCTATATCGGCTACAATATGCGCAGAAAGCCTTTCGATGATATCCGCGTGCGCAGGGCACTTACCATGGCCATCGATGTCGATAAAATCATCCAGTACGTGCTCTACAACCAGGGCGAGCGCATCACCGGTCCCTTTGTCAAACAGACCGATTTTTACAACCCTAGGATTACACCTACGTCCTATGATCCGGCCGGGGCCTTGGAATTGCTGGCCCAGGCCGGCTGGAAGCGCAATAAAAATGGTTGGCTTGAAAAGGACGGCAAGCGCTTTGAATTTACCCTGATTACCAACAACGGCAATGACCGCCGCAAGTCGATTCTGGCCATTGCCCAGGATGCCTGGAAACAAATCGGAATCGATGTGCGCACCGATCTGCTGGAATGGTCTGTATTTATTGAAGAACGCGTCGATAAAGCGGATTTTGACGCCATCGTTTTGGGCTGGGTGATGTCGGTGGATCCCGACCTGTTCCAGATTTGGCATTCGAGCCAGACCAATCCCTACCAGTTAAACTTCGTCGGCTTCAAAAGCCAACAGGCGGACGATCTGATAATCAAAATCAGACAGGAATACAACCATGACAAAAGGGTCCGATACTGCCACCAGCTGCATGAAATCATTGCCCGGGAACAGCCCTATACCTTCCTGTTCGTGCGCAAATGGACCACGATATTAGACAAACGTATCGTGATCAAAGACATCGATAACCAGGGAGAGACTGTTTATCAGAAGATTACACCCACCCGCACGGGGGTATATGATTATTATTTCAACAAGTGGGTGAAGCTTTCTCAGGCACCCCGGTTTGCGCCTTGACGAAAGACGACTGACGAATGAAGATTGAAGATTGAAGATTGAAGATTTGTGGCAGTCGCTTCGCTCCGTCATTTTTTTGGGAACGGCTTTCAGTTGTGATGGAGTTTCGCAGCAGGGTTCGAATGCGATATTTTTACTATAGCGAAATCGCTTATGCACAAATTAAAAAGACAGAATTCCTTAAATCTTCAATCTTCAATCTTCATTTTTCAATTTAGAGGGTTTCCACCAATATTCAATATACAGCAGTCAAAAGTCATTTCCGGTTTATCCGGGTCAGGACATCCAGCATGATCGCCTTCATGGCCCGCAGCGCCATCCAAAAGCTCATTACCCTCTTTTTTGTGGCGGTGATATCCTTTTTGATCATTCACCTGGCACCCGGTGAACCCAGTCAGGTGGATCCGCTCAATCCCAAATTTACACCTGAGATGGTGGAGCGTTTCCGCACGGAATTTCACCTGGACAAGCCCCTGTACGTACAATTCATTTATTTTTACCGTGATCTTTTTACCGGTCGAACCTTGTCCTGGAAAGACAATCAATCTGTTCTGAAAAAAATCCGGCAACGATTTATAAACAGTCTACCGCTGTTCATCGTGGGAACGATTCTCACCTGGACCATTTCGTTTCCCATCGGTATCCGCTCCGCCATTTTCCGCGGTGGTGTCTATGATCGCAGTGCCACGTTTTTCGCCTATCTTTTGATTTCAATTCCCGGTTTCTTTTTCGCCTATATTCTGATCATTTTCGTGGTATCGAAATTCCAGGTGCCGGTCATCGGTATGGAAACGTTCGGCACTGCCGGTACATCCTGGATACAGATGACAATGGACCGGATCTGGCACCTGCTGCTTCCCTCTCTGCTGGGCGCCACTGGCGGCATTGCGGTGCTCTCCAGATATGTCAGGAGTCAAATGCTTGAAATCGAAGGCCAGGATTATGTGCGCACCGCCAAAGCCAAAGGACTCAGCCCGGAACAGGTACATTACAAACACGCTCTGCGCAATGCCCTGCTGCCGTTTGTGACCATGTTCGGCCTGATATTGCCGGGCTTAATCGGCGGATCGGTCATCATTGAATCGATATTTTCATGGCCCGGTATCGGCCGCATGGCTTTCGAGGCCATCCTGGCCCGTGATTATCCCATTATTTTGACCGTCAATTTCGTCTCAGCGGTGCTGGTACTGGCCGGCACCTTTATTTCAGACCTTTTATACATGGTGGTCGACCCGAGAATACG
>JARFPZ010000641.1 GCA_029288035.1 Desulfosarcina sp. | reverse complement strand
TTTTCTTGAAAAATTCCAACGGACCGTTCCGCGGGAACTGAACCGGATCAATGCCCTGGTGGAAGATTTGCTGGATCTATCCCGGGTTCCCAAGTATGTCTATCAGAGCACACATCTCAAGACCCTCCTGGAGCAGGCGCTGGACGCAACCGATGCCCAGCTGCAGGCCGGACATATCCAGTGCCGTTTTGAAATTGCCGACGATATGCCGCCGGTTCGGGCTGATGCAAACCAGCTGGCCAGAGCAATTCACAACCTAATACGCAATGCAATTCAGGCCATGCCGCAAGGTGGCATGTTGCGTATCATTGCTTATTTTCACCCGGGCGATCCATCCCAGGCCGAACCGGGAACAGCCGGCGTCGACCAAGTTATCGTGGTTTTTGAGGACACCGGTCCCGGCATTTCGGCTGCAGAAATCGAAAATATCTTCAATCCGTTTTTTACGACCAAAGACAAAGGCACCGGTCTGGGATTGGCGATCACCCACAAGGTGATCACCGAGCACGGCTGACAAATTGAAGTCGAAAGCGCCCTGGGAGAGGGCTCGCGATTTGTTGTTTATCTGCCGGTCTGAACCCAACTGCCCATTTTTCTGTACAGAGCGCCCTGATTCGGATGCATATCCGATCGACTTCTCCTGCCGTATCACAGTAATCAAGCATTTTCAGGACACATGCGATCTAGGCGCTCAGCAGCGCCTTATCGACAATTTGTTGTTGATGTTGAATAAATTTTAGTTAATTTAGGCACTTCAGGCATTTGTCGCTTGTGTCGTTGCTCTCAAGCTTCCTCGAAGAGACCACTTTTACCAAGCGAAATCTCGGTTAGGCCTTAAACGCTATATGGCATCTTTTTTGCTACGCTTTTTACCGGATACAGGTGTGCCGACTGCAATTTACCGTAAATATTGATCGCAGCGGACTGCAACACAAGCAATCTAGTGGTATAAAAGGAGAAAAGCCATGAGAAATTCGCAGGAAGATCCGATTTTTATCGTCGATGATGATCAGGGAATTCTAGAATCATTTGATGTCATGCTTGGAGATGACTATCATCTGATCATGATAGACAACGGCACGGAAGCCATCCAAAAGATCGGTGATCAGAATCCCCGGCTGTTATTTCTGGATATTAGGATTCCGGGACGTAATGGTCTCGAAGTGCTGGCAAATCTTCGTGAAAAAGGAATAGACACCCAGGTCGTGGTCGTCACCGCGCTGGCCCAGGATCATCATCAGGAGACTGCAGATAAATACGGTGTATACAAATACCTGCATAAACCGTTGGATGTGGATGAGATACAAGAGATCGCCCGCACCTTACTGAATTGAGCGGCTAGAGAAAACGGGCCTAATAACGGATTTGTTTTGAGATCATGTTTTAGTTGGCAGCGTTCTACCTTTACTCTGGAACAAAAACTCCGGCACAAAGTCCTAAAGATAAATTTGACACAGGCTTTTTACATCCAAAATCCACTGTTCTCAGCCAATTTTAGTCAATTCTTGGGTTGACATTACAATCTTCATTAATACCCTCTGTCGTAGGGCTTTATCTGGTGGGGCCGCTTGGGGCTTGGTGCCGTATCAGTAACGCCTCAATTTGTTGTTTCTCATCCCCAACTCTCACAATTCCTATAAACCTTGAACTCTTATTTGATCCGGCTCTCAAAAAGCGGATTCTTATTATTTTCAAAGGAGGCAACTCATGAATCAGCGCGCGAAAGATTTGGCAGAACGCTTAACCACCTTCAATGATGACATGATCTCAATCGTGGAAAACTGCCCTGATGATGTTTGGCAAAAGGTCACCTCGGGTGAACAATGGCCCGTTGGGGTTGTGGCCCATCACGTTGCCGCAGGACATTACGGCATATTAGATTGGGTAAAAATGATCGTGACAGGGGTAGCGCTGCCGGACCTCACCATGGACGCGATCGACCAGATGAATGCAAAACATGCGGAAGAACATGTCAACTGTACGAAATCAGAAGTCCTCGGTTTACTAAAGCAAAACGGTTCATCAATTATTCGTTTCGTGGCGGAGTTAGATGATGAAAAGCTTGACCGAACCAGCCATCTAGAATTGGTGGGTGGAGAAATCAGCACCCAACAATTTATCGAAAACTTTATTATCCAGTCTGGGGGTGAACACTTAAGCAATATGAAGGGGGTGTAGAATTAAGGTTGCCAACATTAAAGGAGATTTGCTTGGTGCAGTCTCTGCGGCGACCATTTCCCTGCCCATGGCCATTGGCTATGGTATCACGGCCTTTTCTGCTCTTGGTAATGACTTCATTCCCCAGGCGGTGGTAATTGGAATCAAGGCCGCCATTCTCAGCTGTCTTTTCACCGCTGTTTTCAGTAGCACGCCCACCGTGATATCCGGACCGAGTGCGGCGCTTACCATTGTCATCAATGGCATCGTATTTTCGCTCATTTTACACCAGCTGCCGATTCTGCTGGGCATCGATATATCCTATACGTTTTTTGATCTGATTACATTATACATTCCGCATTAACCAGCACTGTTTCGGGCAGGGTTATCGGCGATATCAGAATTGACTTGGCGAGAACGGCATTTGTCGGTATCTCCTGGGATACATTTGATTATAAGCTGGCGGTTTCAGTGCTGCCGGAGATGCTGTTTTTCGCCATCATTTTATGTCTGATTAGCTCAATCGAAACTCTGATGAGCTCGGCTGCCATCGGTTACCATAGCGGTGACCGCTGCGACAGCAATAAAGATCTGGTGGGGCAGGGGATTGGCAATCTTGTCGCAGGGATTGTCTGTGCTTTGCCGTCGGCCGGATCCCTGGTCAGGTCCCGCCAATTTGAATTCGGGTGCCAGAACCCGGTGGTCGGGCGTTATTTGCGGTCTGCTGATCCTGCTCATATTTATTACGGCGCATCCTTATCTTAGTAAAATACCGCTTGCGGTGCTCTCGGGGGTGATCGTCGCCGTAGGTATTTCTCTCTTTGACCGTTTGGAGTTCGCGCATTTCACCACGTCCCTTCGATCTAAAAGAGTTAGAACGATTGAACAAACGAGGCTCCTGCAAGAACACGGCAGCAAAATTTTTGTCATCGAGCTGCAGGGACCTCTCTTTTTTGGCTCTGCTGAAGAGGTGGCGAAAGAAATTGAAACCTCGATCCAAGATGCTGAATACTGCATCGGCAATATGAAGCGGATTAGCGAAATAGACGCTACCGGCGCCAGATATTTGCTGCAGATATACGAATCTTTGAAAAAGCAAGGCAAGACATTGCTAATCAGCCACATCTGGGAAGAAACTCGACTGTGGAATTCATTGAGCTATGCTGGTATCATTGACGAGATTGGAAGAAATCATTTTTTTCAGGATTTGGACAGTGCATTGGAGTACGCCGAAGATCAAATTCTGTGCGGCGGATTGTGCGAAATTTCGGATCGGGAGTTTAAGCTTGCTGAAATGGACATCTTTGCGGGATTCAGCGAAGAAGAAATGAAGATTATGGCAGGCAAACTCTCATCGGAGATTTATAATGGCGGCGATGTGATTATCCGAAAGAACGACCTGGATCGGGACCTGTTTTTGCTGATACGCGGCATGGTCAACATTACGTTGAAGCTGAATAACCACCAACGAGAAATTCGTCTGAACACCCTGAGTTCCGGGAATACGTTTGGTGAAATTGCATTGCTCGACAACGAGCCCAGATCTGCCAATGTTGTCGCCGTTGGAGAAGTAACCCTTTTTCGATTGACTTATGATAATTTTCTCGATCTGCAAGAAAAAAAGCCCAATGTTGCCAACAAGCTAATTTTAAACATAGCTTTGAATTTAAGCACACGGTTGCGCTTGAGTACGGAAGAAATTAATGTTTTGGCAGAGAATTGAAGCCGGATATATTAGAAAAGGAGGGAAGATCCCTCCTTTTCTATTTGAAGTTTTTATTGCTGGTTTTCAGCATTACTAGTTAAAATTTATGTATTGTTTGAGAAAAATCAAGTTGTCACAGCAGATTACCAGCCGTGTCAAACTCCATCGCCTTTTTTTCCATGACGACCTCGAGATCGCTGCGTTTTGCAAGTTCTTCTTGGTAGGCTTCCGAGACCACGACTTCGCTTAACAGCGCCGTATTTTTAATGCGCATGATTTTCAATTTGTCTTTGGGAATCAAGCCCACGCATTTTATCGCGATCTCAACGGCTTCACGATCATTTTTCATTGTCAGCGGAATTTTACCCATTTCCGGACAGACACCGGTGATCGTGTTGATGTTGAGGGCGTCCATGTCAATTTTGTCTAACAAGCGCTGGGTGATAATATCCACAATTCCGACGCCCACGGCATTGCCCTCGGATCCTTCCGTAAGGTCGCAAACCATGATACGTTTGATTCTGGGACTCGTCGGCTCTGCGGCGACCAGAGGCAACCCTATCCGGCCGACCACTTTGGTGTCGAAACCGGTGCCGCTGATGTCCTTCCCCATTTCATCAACGATAAGAATGTCGGCCTCGTCAAAAGGCAGTGCCGGAGCGAATTGCCTGGCTTTTTTGAACAAACTTTTTTCCATCTCTAATATGTCATCGGATCGGCCGATGCCAATTTGGGCGATCTGGCCGTACCCGTTCTCTACAATCCCTACGCCGAATAAAACATTTGTGGATTGCATAATCTTGCGCGCCACGGTCAGGATTACTCTCGGATAGCCAAGGGATAACATGGCCTCGTGATAGGCAGCGGCACCTTCCTGTTTGCCCAAACCGATGGCCATCATTTTTAGCAAGCCGCTTTCAAACTCGTGTTCAAATTCCGTGTGCTTCTTAATGCGATTGATCAGTACAATATGATCCGCTGCCGATGCTAATTTATCCAGATAAACGGTCAGATCATCCTCCGTTTTGCCAATTGGCATCACTTCCAGGGATGATCGGATGGGTGCCCCGACCTCTTCTTCAACAATTCCCAGATGCGCCAACACTCGTTTTTGACCGGCGGCCGTAGCGGCACCATGGCTTCCCATGGCTGGAATGATAAATGGCTCCAGTTTTAGTTGCTTCAGATAAGTGATGACCGCTTTTACAATCACACCGTAATTGTCAATGCCACGACTACTGCAAGCTACCGCTACTGACTGCCCGGGTTTGATGGCGGATTTCAGCTTCAAGTCGGCCAGCTGCGAAAATATTTCTTCAGAAATATTGTCCAGTTTCGTATTGTCGAAGATTTGACGGACACGGATCATATGTGGGTATTCCATTTTATCTAATTTCCTCAATAAGCCCTTTTCGGATTTTATCTGGCAACATGTTGTCAGATAAAGAAGGTTTCAGGTGTCAGTGTTCAGGTTTCAGGATTTAACGACTCGCCTTCCTGACACCCGAAACCTGACACCTATTACAATTTATCAGCTTGCTTGCTGGCATTCAGAGGCCACTTTTTCAGAGCCCAGTCTCGGAAAAAGCTTAGGATCTATGAAGACTTATTCCAATAACCTTCACGGATAATTCGCATAGACAACTCGAGATGTTCCCGGATTGCTTTTTCGGCTCTTTTAATATTCCGATGTTTAATGGCTTCCATGATCGGGTCGTGGGTGGAAACATACTGGTAGGCCGTTTCAAAAAAATCTTTCTCTATGGTTAAAAAAACCTGCAGTTGGCTTTCCAGCGTTCGCCAGATTTCGAGTAGTTTGCGATGACCGGATAATTCACAAATGGTTTG
>JARFPZ010000076.1 GCA_029288035.1 Desulfosarcina sp. | reverse complement strand
CGGGGGGCCTGGGCGCGGACATGGTTGTTGAAAAAAATGACGCCACTGTTTGCCTGCCGGGCCATTTTTGCAATGTGGGTATCCGCCCACCGGCGCAATTCATCATCCCCATAGTCATAGTCGAATTGCTTTTGCATGTTGCCGGAGCGCCAACCCTTGGCGTTGCGCCCATGAAAGCGGATATAAAAAAGCCCGGGATTGGTGACGATATCGAGTCTCGGAAACAGTCCCGGTAAATTCGGTTCATCCACTGTAACCAGGGTGGTGCGGCGTCGCTCGAGTTCGGCAAAGACCCGGTCGGTGGCCCAGGATGCATGACGAAACTCCACCGCCAGGGGCAGACCGTCCAGCTCGTCTAAAAGGGCGGCCAGATAGCGGCGGTTTTGGGGAGCGCGCACAAAAGACGGCGGAAATTGCAGCAAAACGGCTGTTAGCTTGCGGGCCTGTATCAGCGGAGCGATGCCGTCGCGGTACTGAACCGCCTGTCCGCGCCACTGGCCGGGGTCGATTTCGTGGGTCAGGGTGCGGGTCAGTTTGGCGGCAAACCGAAAATCGGTCGGTGCCTGCCGGTGCATTCTTTCGAGTGCACGCGCCTTGGGCATCTGATACCAGGTGAAATTCAGCTCGGTGATCGGAAAATTTTGGGCGTATAAAGGCAGCATATTGCCCGATTTCGTTCCCGGCGGATAAAACCCGGCATCAGCCCACTCCGCATACGAGTAGCCGCTCGTGCCGACCCATAGTCGGCAAGCGGTATTTGTTGATGTTTTGCTGTACACGTCAATATCTCTAAGCGTTCACAGGTTCAGCGTTCACCGTTCAGGGTTCAAAGGTTAATGATTAATCGAAAATAGGAACTTAAAAATCTATGGCCTGATAGAGAGAGTCAATTTTGTTTGTAAAATTGGCATAAAATAACTTAGCGCTTATGACTCTATGCCCTATGCAATTATTTTATTCCCTCCGGCCCGCGCTGAATGCCGATGACCTTGCCCTGAACCAGGATCTCGTCGAAGCCATAACGCAGGGGCGCATAGTCGGTATTTTCGGGACGCAATTCAATATATTTTTTGCGTAGGAAGAAACGTTTGACGGTGGCCTCCTCGTTGTTGATGAGCGCCACGACGATCTCACCGTTCTGGGCGTACTGCCGGGGTTCACAAATCGCCAGGTCGCCGTCCAGGATTCCGATATTTTTCATCGACTGGCCTTTAACCCGCAGCGCAAAGAGATT
The DNA here is from genome assembly GCA_029288035.1 of Desulfosarcina sp. Taxonomy (GTDB): domain Bacteria; phylum Desulfobacterota; class Desulfobacteria; order Desulfobacterales; family JAFDCJ01; genus JAFDCJ01. The sequence continues at coordinate 1,641 of JARFPZ010000076.1, read as the reverse complement.
TTGGCCGCGAAAGACGGCGGCGTCCAGCACCGCGCTGCCGTCCCATTCCGTCTGAGCGTACATCGGCAGACCGGCGGTGACACGGCCGATGATCGGGACCTCCCGCCAGCGCTGCGATGCCGACGTTTCGCGGGCCCGGTTTAAAAGATGGACCGTACGACTGTAGCGTCCCTCCCGTTTCAGGTAACTTTTCTCCTCCAGCGCTTTGAGAATTTGAGCGATGGCGGCATGGCTGACTCCCAGCACCGCGGCCGCCTGACGCAGGCTAGGAGCCTGTCCGTTGGTTGTGATTTCATGCTGCAGATAATCCAAAACACGCTGTTGCTTGGCCGTTAGTGTCGGTTGCATGGAAACCTCCAATCAGCGACCACCAGCAGAGCAGAGCTAGGGGTATGAGGATGGCACCTTGAAGGGGCCGGGACCACCTCTGCTGGTGGCCGCTGATTTTTCGGATTTGAGAATGTGATCTAATTCCCAATATAATCGAGCCTAATGTAAATGTCAATGTAAAATTTAATGTAAAATTTGTGTGGGGAGTGTAAAGCCTATAAAGCCGTGGACAACATCCGGGTCCGGAAGGCTTCCGGGATCGTGAGGCGGGCACCCGATATCCGCAAATGGAGTTTTGACAGCCTGACTGATGCGTCTAAGTACTTTACGGCCAAGATCCGGCAAAAGACCAATCTGGAAGTCAAAACAGTTCTATTTTCTACCATCTAACGAAAACGGCCAAATTACTGAAAATATTCTAGCCTAATTCAATCGTCACAGCCAAAGAGGACTAATGGTCTTATTTTGCGTTAGCAGTGATATCACTATACAGCTTTCATCATATAAAAAGAATATCCGTACTGTTCCTCATGCTCTTCAAAGAGTTTCATTTCTTCTTCTGTTTCTTTAATGACAGCTTGCATAATACTGTCTTCTGAGTGCTTGAAAAAGTTCATATTATCCCTAAGCGGTCCATAGTAATTTTCCCACCAAGCCTTTGACGGCAAACGATGAATCCCTAAAATCTTAAAACCTGATGAATTTGCATGAATTGAGTTTTCTGATTCAGTGCCGATGGCAGGGTAGGCATTTTGCCAATAAACTTTTAAAGATTCCGGCACTTCACTTGTGAAATAGCCAATTTCCGAAATGACAGCAATTCCATTAGGGGCCATCAAGGGTCTCCACGCTTTCAATGCACCTTTAAATGTCAAGTTATAAGCGGCTCCCTCGGACCAAAGTAGATCAATTGATTCTGGTTTCCAATCAAGACTCTTCATGTCGCATTCGATAGTTTCTACCAAATGTTCAAGCCCTCGCTGTTTAGCACGATTGTCGAGTTCATCTAAAAAATCTCGCGAGATGTCTACAGCGCGAACCTTTGATCTGAATTTATCCGCCAGAAATAATGTCCCTGCACCAGTACCGCAACCGATATCCGCTATACGTGGATTTGTTGGCAGCTCTGGAAGTTGTGAAATTATATAGTCCGAAAAATCTGTGTCGCCCGGGCCTTGTCTCTCAAGACCTCGATGTAATTCAATAAGCGCTCTAATGTATTTTTCTTGCTCTTCCATGAAATTCCCTTGGCATAAGATCGTTCATTTTTCGTTAACTTAATAGTTAGCTCTTCACAGGAAGCACGTGGAT
>JARFPZ010000028.1 GCA_029288035.1 Desulfosarcina sp. | reverse complement strand
GATCAACGGCCTACACCTCTCCTTCCAGCCCGGCGACTTTGATCCCATCTTCGATGTTCACCAGACAGAAGGGACAGGCCGTCACCACGACATCAGCTCCGGCTTTTTTGGCCATCTAGACTCTGAGCACGCCCATGCGTTGATCTTCTTCGGGCTCATAAAAAAGCATCAGACAGCCGCCGCCGCAAAAAAACGAGCGATCCCTGCAATTGTCCGCCATCTCAATTCTCTTTATGCCCGGCACGGCATCGATGGCCGCCCGGGGCTCATCATAAAGACGGTTGTGTCGACCCAGATAACAGGGGTCATGATATACATAGGTTTTGCTGCTGTCTTCCACCGGTTTTAGGCGGATTTTTCCGGCCTTCAGATGTTGAACGATGGTTTGACTGATATGCTCCACCGGCGGAATATCCCGATAATCTTTTTTCAACGTATTGTAGGCATGAGGGTCGGCGGTAACAATTTTTTTGGCGCCGCAGTTAAGGATCGCACTCGTATTTCGATCTTTCAAATCCTGAAACAGCATTTCTTCACCGAAACGTCTCACTTCATGGCCGCTGTCCCTTTCAGCCTTACCCAGAATGCCGAAATCAATGCCGGCACCGGTTAATATTTTCGCCGTCGCACGTGCGATCCCCTGCATGCGGTCATCAAAGCAGGATATGCTGTCCGTGAAATACAGGGTCTCGGCAGTGTCGCCCTTTTCGAGGATCTTCACAGGACTGTCTGGAGCCATCTCTTTGACCCAATCGGCCCGCTTCCTTTCCATTTTGCCCCAGGGATTACCACGCTTTTCAAGAGCACCCAGCGGTTTCTGCAGAGACTGGGGCACCATGCCTTCGTCCACCATCCCGCGCCTAAGATCCACGATTTTGTCGATGTACTCGATTCCCAGCGGACACTCCTGCTCGCAGGCACCGCAGGTTGTGCAAGACCAGATCTCATCCTCGCTGTATATATCACCGATCAATGGATTGGATTCCTCCCCACCGTTCGCGCCGACCAATGGATAGTGTTTAAATGCGTAATCACGGCCCTTGATTGAAATAAACCGCGGGGAAAGCGGCCTGCCGACCGCATTGGCGGGACAACGGTCGGAACAGCGACCGCAGTCGGCACAGCTGTAAAAATCGAGCATATGCTTCCAGGTAAAATTTTCAAATACCTTGACACCAAACGATTCCAGATCGTCCAGTTTGTCGTCGTCAACGCCGTAGCGCACCGGCTTCACATTGCCTTTTTCCAGACGCATGAAAAATACGTTGAAGATGGAGGTAATGACGTGGAAATGCTTGCCCATGGGTAAGAAACACAGGAAAAAGAAAAAGGTAATCTCGTGGATAAAATAGGTAGCAGAATGCAAACCCTGGAGCGTCGATGTTGACGCGTCGATAAATAAATGCCTGAAAAACCACATAAGGGTTAAAGGCGCGACGATGTCAGTATGAGATCCCTTTTGAATTTGGGCCACCACCAGCGAGGCTTCGAATAGACTTTCCGTTACCACCAGCGTTGCAATAAGCCCCAGTACCAGCATTGCCTCCCAGGTATGATCGCGCCCGTACTGAGGCGGCACCGCATATCTGGCCGGCTTAAAAAGTCCCCGCCGCACAGCGGCGATGGCCACTGCAATCAGAACCCAGGTACCAGCATAGTCCTTTAAAACGTTATAGAAAGCACCGAACGTGCCCCTGAAACCCGGCAACTCGAAGCCTTCCACAATGCCCATGAATACCAGTTGGGTAGAGCGGGCTCCAAGGATCAGAAAACCGGCAAAAAGGAAAATATGGACCACACCCGCCAGCAGGTAGCGGGGATGCCGCCATTGTGCCAGCCAGATTTTAAGTACCGACCGGATCCTCTCTGCAAATCTGTTAAAGCGATCATCCGGTGCCGCCCTGAGCAGCGGCTCCATCCGTTTATAGATGATATAGGCAAAGGCCCCGATGCCGGCCAGGGGAATCAGGGTATAAATAATATTCAAGGGGATGCCCAGAAATGAGGCGGAAGCCGGGGAAATCAATGCGGGTTGCATGTTATTCGTTCACGCTCCTTTAATGAGATGTAATACTGGCAGGTTCCAAGTTCAGCGTTCAAGCCCGCCCTGGTGCGACGGGATGTGGCTATGACATTGTTATCGCATACTATGGACTTTGGCTTTTCATCACCACATCTTGGTATGTTCGGTCTGGGCCAGGGGTTCAAAGGTTACAACCGATGGATCCTGAGCACAATATCAATCAAAATCCGGTATATCCGAAATACCCCATTGGCTGAAATAGATTTGTATCCAGATGAAGACACCATCCCTTTGATACGAGTTGTCCGGTTTTTTTCAACCCGGAACGTTGAACCCTGAACCGCTTAACCTTAGTCAATTACAGGGGGCTTGCATATCATGAATGCACCGTTCAGACAAGACCGGACCGAAATTAGGGAATATTTTTCCTCCGAAGGCAAGGATTTACTGAGTTGAAAGATCTACATAGCCAAGACATACGCCTTCTGATACACTTTCAAATTTTTAGCCGATTTTATCTGCAATTGCCGATCTCCGACCTCTGTTCTCTGAAACCCGCATCTCGCAACCCGCATCCCGCAACCCGCACGTCGTCCTTCGTCATTCGTCAATCGTCCTTCCCCATCATTTCCCTCCAAAAGAATCTTCTTCGATTTCCACCACGGCGCTATTGGTCGCGAGAATCGCATCCATTTTACCGAGGGTGACCGGCAGTATATTATGAACAAAAAATTCGACACTCTTCAGCTGACCTTCATAAAAGGCAG
>JARFPZ010000665.1 GCA_029288035.1 Desulfosarcina sp. | reverse complement strand
TTTTATTGATAATATGGGCAGAAACCATCATTTATAACCTCTGAACATTGAACCCTGAACCTGGAACCGCTCATTTCAATAATAATTTTTAAAAGGTGGCTGTCGTATGAAATTCAAAGATAAAGTCGTTTTGGTGACCGGCGGTGCGACCGGTATCGGGCGGGCTATGTGCCTCCAATTTGCCCGTGAAGGGGCGGCCGTGATTGTCAACTATTCAAAGTCAAAAGACCGTGCCAAAGAAGTCGTTGATTTGATTGACGCCATGGGGGGGCAGGCGGTCGAGATCCAGGCCGATGTTTCCCGTGATCGTCAGGCTCGGCAGTTGATTGATCAAGCAGTTGCACGTTTCAATCGCTTGGATATACTGATCAACAATGCCGGTTGGACACGCTTCATCCCCCACGACGAGCTGGATGCGCTCAGTGAAGAAATTTTGGAAAAGACCTGGTCGGTCACTGTCAAGGCCCCGATATACTGCACCCGGGCGGCAGTTCCCCATCTCAGAGAATACGGCGCCGGCGCAGTTATCAACATTACATCTTCGGCGGCCTACACCGCCATGGGAAGTTCCATCATTTACTGTGCCGCCAAAGCCGCCCTGGCATCCATTACCAAATCTCTGGCCCGGACATTGGCCCCGGAGATCCGGGTGAATGCCATTGCGCCCGGTTTTGTCGATACGGGGTTTGTGAATTGGACGCCAGAAGTGCTCGCACAATTGCAAAAAAAAACCCGCCTCGGCCGATCCATAATTGCCGAAGACATCGCTGATGCCGCTGTGTTTCTGGCAGCCGATGCCAATGCGTCAACGGGACAAACAATTTTAGTCGATGGGGGGGTCGTTGCTCTGGGACCAAACGCTTGAAGCAGATTCGACTGTCGCATAAAAATTTCCAAATTCCAATTTTTTCTACAAACGTGAATATCTTCAGATTCACACCCAGCGAATCCAATGCTCAACCGCTTTGCGATATCGGAAAGGAGGGAAGTTATGGAGTTGACAAACAAGGTGGCGATTATCACGGGAGCCAGCAGCGGTATCGGCGCAGCCGTCGCCCGCAACTTAAATGAGGCCGGTGTAAATCTCGTTCTCACGGGCCGCAGAGAATCTCGTCTTGTTGAGCTGAAAAAAGAATTGAACAATGGAGAAGTTCTGCCGGGTGACATCACCAACCCCGCTTTGCCGGACAACCTGATTCAAATGGCGTTACAACGTTTTGGCCACTGCGACATCGTCTTCAACAATGCCGGCACGGTGGTCATGGGAACCATTGAAGACATCGATATCGATGAAGTTTGCCATATGGTCAGAGTCAACGTCGAAGCAGCATATCGCATGGCTCATGTCGCTTTAAAGCATTTCAAATCCGTAAATTCCGGATTCCTATTGAACACCTCCAGCATTGTCGGAACGAAAGTCCGTCCCACCGGCGGGGCCTATGCCGGCACAAAGCATGCCATTGAAGCCCTGACGGAAGGATTTCGCATGGAACTTGCCAAAACTAATATCGCCGTGGCTTGTATCGAACCGGGGCTGGTCCAAACCGAGATCTTCAGGGATTGGGATGAATTTCCCGCAGCGCAATTCGACATCCCCGACCCCCTGCAACCCGAAGATATTGCCCGTGTGGTTCGCTTCATTTTAGAACAGCCGGATCATGTCCGCATACCTCGCGTATTGGCAATACCTGCTGATCAGGCGCTGTAAGCAGTCGATCGTCACCACGGTTTCAGTTTTTTTTAAAGATTCAGACCCTGTTGAACATGGGGAGGCATCCATGACAGTTCCCGGGAAAAAGGCGACCTTGCTGGTAGGTTTTATTTTCATCCTTCTCGTCCCCCCATTGGCATCCGGAAAAAATACGCAATCCGGCGCTGACGACGGTATTTTTCTTTCACGATACCAGGAACCATATCAGAATGCGTTTTATATTCTGATCCCCAAGGGCTGGCAAGCGGAAGGAGTTTTACAAGGTCATCACCGACCAGATCGAAACCTTCGATCCCGAATCGGGAAAATCAAAGTATCTGCCGATGTACAACCATGCCTACACCGACGGTCAGGGAAATTATTTCCTGCGGGACTACGATGACGGCACCCTCCCCTTTGAGAACGTAACCGAATGGCGAAAGCTGAAGATCATAAACCGCAATGAGGTGAACCAATAAACGACATCGGCACTGTCGCTGGTCGCGAACGTCCGCTTTGATCATAGCAGAGGTTTAATGTAGGGTAAGAAGAGTGCAAAGTGTTCAGAGTTCAGGAGTAATGATCTCCCCTTTACTGAACCTCTGAACGCTGAACACTCGAAGCACTCGTTGAATGCATTAACCAATCAAAAGACGGTTCTGCAGTTCGAGATTTTGCCTCAGGAAATTTCACACGCGGTCAAGCAAAGCATGCTATCTCGCCCACCGTCTACCCATTCTCCTCCTTTATAATATCTCCGCCCTTCGTCAAATCGCCGGCTCGTATTAGACAACAGTGGATAGATATGATGAAAGGCCTGAGTTTCATGCTCCGGTTGGGTTTACATAAAGATTTCTATTTTTGTACCGATAGTAATTACAACCTAAAGACTCGAAACCTTTACCGATGTCAGGTAAAAAAATAACAGCGCAGAAGAAAAGAGAGAGACCATGAAAAAATTCTACTTTAATGCAATCAGAGGTTTTACGTTATTGGAAATCGTTGTTGCGGTGGCCGTTCTTATGATCATTTCAAGTATTGCCGTCGTTTCCTATACCAATTATATTAGCAATGCAAGTGAGACGGTTTGCGCAGAGAATTTAAACGGATTACGGAACGCGGTCATGATTTATGTTCGTGAAAAAACTGCACTGCCGACCACCCTGGGGGAACTTGAGCCGGAACAATTAAAGAAGGGTTATGATCTCGCGATGAAAAATGCAAAATGGAAATCGAAGTTGGCTCACTCGTTTCTGGAGTTCAACATCACGTCAGAGGCCCATGCTTTCACTCTGTCCTATGAGGATCTCAAGGCCTACGGTGCAAACCATGAGATTTTCCAATGTCCGGAGGACCATAACGGCGGGGCGTCATACGCAATCAATGCAGACATTGCCGGCAAAAAGTGGTCGGAAATTAGCGCTAATGTTGTTTTGATCGCGGAAAGCGATTCCGATACGTTCAGCAAATCAAGCGATCTGCAACTCCGACATGAAGGCAAAACAAAGGCTTTGGCGATCACGAGAAACGGTCGCATCATCAAATTGGACCATCTAGACGGGAAGATAAAGACGATGGCGACGAAGTGACCAATGTCACAATGGAAAAAACACAATATCAATATCGAGATCGGCCGTAGATTCCCATCTGGCTCAGGGAGATACCATGGGGGCCTGCCCGTGACGGAGAACCTTGGCGGAGGAAACTGTGTCGTAATCGTAAAAAAGATGGCTATTCCTTGTATCATGCCGGACTTGATCCGGTATCCAGTTTCGTAACGGATTGAAAAAGATGGATTCCGGGTCAAGCCCGAAATGACGCAAACACAAGCAGGGCAGTTTTGACAATTGCGACACAATTTACTCTATTGAGATTACAAGCCCTGAAATTTTATCATTGTGCTTTTTGTGCCTTTTCGCGGCCATATCAAGTATGATATTGATAATACTGGTTAGGTAAGCTGAGGCGATGGAAACGCTTTTTTTAAAAAAAAGAGGTGCTCTGCCAGTTTGGGATCTGGGGCATACTCATCGTCTGATATTTCCTTTTCGGGAATCAAATGCTTCATAAGGCTGACCGTGCGCTGGATGACATCAACAAATTGCATTCCTTTTGGTTGTTTTCCCTGGAACCGAAAGAAAAAGACATCATCACCATCGTGGCCATCGATCAGACATCGCGTCAGCACTTGAATCTAAAATGGCCCTGGCCCCGAAGCACAACGGCAGAAATGATTCGCAAAATTTCCGCATGCGATCCCAAGGCAATCGGACTGGACATTGTCTTCTCCGGCGAATCAGAGCCCGCAGAAGACCAAGCGCTCATAACCGCATTGAAGTCTCATCCCAAAATCATCGCGGCCAGCGTGGTGCAGCCCGATGGGATCATTAAGCCGGCCCCCCAGTTTGAAACGGCATTAAAATCCACCGGATTTGTAAACAGGCCCATAGAAGGCGGTAAGGTTCGTTCGCTGATACCGATCATCCAGGATGCCAATCAGCCACCGCTAATCCCAATGGAATTTGAAATTCTACAGGCGTATCTCGACAGAGATATTACCAAGCGTCTTGTATTATAGAAAGATGAAATGCACCTGGGTAACCAGACGAAAATCAAGCTGAAAAATGGTTTGATTGGTGTTGAGGAATATGTCAAAATTCGTATGCATCCCGCCAAAGGTGCCCGTATTTTAGAGCCCCTGGAATACCTGCGTGCCGTTATTCCATTGATTGAACAGCATCATGAACGCTTTGATCGGATGGGATATCCGTACGGTCTTGCAGGCAACGAGATCGATCCCGGCGCCCGTATTATAGCGGTTGCCGATGTGTTCGATGCCCTACGCATGGACCGGCCATACCGCAGTGGTGTGCCACTGGAAAAAGTGGTGGCCCTCATCAAGGACGGCGCCGGCACCCAGTTTGACCCGGACGTCGTGGCGGCCTTCCTTCAGTTCATTGCACCCATGGTTAGAACGCAACCAAAATCAAGGGAGGATCGTTTAAGTATTCAACCATAAAAAACTTCGATAAACCTGTGGAGACGGCCATCGTCCCGACTTAATTGAGCGCCAAGTAAATCGAAACGCATCACCTCTTATAGTTTACGTATTTCAGATATCGTTGAAGGGTTGATTAGTTGATTGGTTAAGTGATTATTAATATGGATTAATTCCAT
>JARFPZ010000628.1 GCA_029288035.1 Desulfosarcina sp. | reverse complement strand
CAAAGACAAGTACGATTTGCGGCTAAATTTATGGAGGACCGGTGTCCCCATACCATGTCGAACTGCTTTTAAGGTTTTTTCTTTATCGACCGGCACAGTACCCGCGAGCATATGCACCGGTAAATGCTCAAACGCTTTTGCCGCCATGGGGGTGCTTGGACCGAGCATCACGGTTTTTACTTTATCGCCGACATTTGCCAGGATTTCTTCGGTGCTTTGGTTTAATATTGAGGTGGATGTCAACAACAACACATTGGCCCAACTTCCCAGTTTATGATAAAAGTCTTGCCTGCGACCCAGACTTCGGGATTCGTCTAAAATCTCCAAGGGAATCTTTTTCTCTTTAAAATTTCTTACCAAGGGGCCAAAGAAGCCGACCATGGCTAACTTGGAATCTCTACCAATGTGTAACTTATCGATCATGACATTATTATCACTATCCTCGGGTAACGTCAAAGCAGCGTCATAATTGAGTGCGTTGATCGTTGCCAAAGCCATGCTTCTTTCAAGGCTGTTGTCGCTTCTTATCTTTGCCAGCAGCAGGGACGCCGGCTGTGATTCGTAGTCGGTGCGGTCATTTAAAACCATACAGGATGTTTTATCACCAAAGTAGGTATACGACAGCCCGATGCCGCCCTCTGATGTTGTCACGGCGGTGTAACCGAGTCCGAGGCATAATGTGTCAATGGCTACCTGCTGAGCTTTGCTCTCAAATAGTTGATATAATGTTTGATTCAGTTTCATTAGACTAACTCCAGTCCGGACCCAATTGGCCGGCGGCATTTTTGCGATAGGGTACCCACGCCAATCCAAAAACTTCCAGGGTGATATCCGTGCTTTTGGGTTTTACACTTATTTCCTCGAGTTCCTCGAATTCCGGATCGAAGGAGAACTCTATTTTTTCGATATCCGCCTGCATGCGTGCCTCCAGGTCGATGAGCTGTGCTTCAATGGCCGCTGATCTTTCCTGGGCACGGGTGACATCCATCGTTTCCTTTTGCATCCGGCTGGCGGACCTCATGGCGCTTCCCACCCGCGAGGCCGAGCCGACACTCACCGCTTTACGTCCTAAAAAGGCGCCGAGGATGGCGGTACCAAAGGAGACAACTGTTTGAATTTTTCTGGATTTGGCCTGCTCCGCTTCCCGGGCGATGACTTGCTGGGATCGCATAAGACGGTCCTTTAGGGTGGTGAAGCGAGAACTGTACTTCCTGCGAAGCTTTCCAACTTCCAAATCGCGCTTTTCGCGAACCGCCTGTGCCAGTCGTCCGCGGAAAGCGCCTTCGCTTTCCCCCAATTGGCTGGTTAATTTAAAACGTTTGGAGCGAAAGAGAACCAACGGCCGATTCTGGCGCACCCAGCGTAACAGGTCTTTATTCCACTTGCGATACGCGACAGCCTTTTTGGCGGCGGTGGGCAGTGCCGTGTAAGTCGCACCCGGCAGTGGTGACGTATCGATGGTATGCGGGTCAAATGCCATGGCATTATCCCAGTCCAAGGCAACCGGACCGTCTTCAAGCTCGGATAGAAATGCCAGTGTTTCCGTACGGTCGACCTTGTAGCGGGCGTTGGAATAGTGAACATCCAGACGGCCGATAACCGCCGGATAGTAAGTCAGTGCCTGGCCGGCACCTGATGCAGTTAGGTAAAAAGTGTCTATTCCCGGCGGGCCCTGGGGAGGGCCTGGAATAGACTGAGCGGGTGCGGCGATTTTTGCGGAGGCTGCGGTTTCAGGCAGGGGCGCTATTTCGGTGTCGGGCGAGACGACGTCCCTCCGTTCGGCCGTCAACGTTTTTATTTGTTCCCGGGTCATAGGTCCGCGCAGGTATGACATTACCCAGCGGGTTTGGAAAGTGACCGGTTCGTTTTCGTGTACGTTGTGTAAGAGAAACACCCTTTGTCCCAAGCCCGCCAGGACTTCTTCCAAGCGGCTGCGTTCAAAGCCGCCGCCTGCAGCAGCACCTTCAAGACCTGCCAGGACCCGCTGTTTGTCTCGCTCTGTTTGCAGACGCCCGATGAACCAGGTCCCGGTATTGGAAAGCCCCTTGTAGTCCAAATCAACCGGGTTTTGGGTGGAGAGCACCACGCCGAGCCCAAAGGCCCGGGCCTGCTTCAACAATGTCAAAAGGGGCGCTTTGGAGGGCGGATTCATCACCGGCGGAAAATAGCCGAAAATCTCATCCATGTACAGGATCGCCCGCAGGCTGGCAGTGCCGGGTTGCGTCCGCATCCATCCCAGAATCTCGTTTAGCAGCATGGAAACGAAAAACATGCGTTCCGCATCTGAAAGATGGCTGATGGTAAAAATAGACGCCCTGGGTTTGCCCCGGGCGGTGTGCAGCATACGGCCGATATCCATCGGGTCGCCTTCCATCCAGGATTCAAATCCCGGAGCTGCCAGCAGATTATTGATCTGCATGGCCAGTGCGAGCCGGTCTTTGGCGGGGAAGAAAAATTCAAGATCCATCACTCCGATGCGTTCAAAAGGAGGTCCCTGGACAGCATGAATCAGTCCAGCCAGGTCAAGGGCCCTGCCCTGGGTCCAGCTATCTTCAAACAGGTTGGCCAGCAGAATGTGTTCACGGCTGGTAACCGGATCGGCCGCTATGCCGATCAGGGCTAAAAGTCCGGTAGTCGTTGTTTGGATTCGTTCACGAAGCAAGTCGGTATCATTCAGAATCGCCGGCGGTGGCGGCGCAAAATTCCTCAGAACGCTTACGGGCCGTCCGGCACTGCTGCCGGGCGTATAAACCGCATATTCCGCAGCGGCGCCCAGGCGGGCAACACGCTCGGGTTCCTGGCCCCAGCTCGCCAGTCCTTTCCGCCACATTTGTGCCTGGTTGGCTGCATATTGCTCAGGGGTAAGCCCTTGGCTGAGGGCATCCTGTTCGTTTATCCAGGGCCGGAAATCATCCGGTTGCAACTCCGGAAAGTTCAACAGTAAATTGGGCAGGTCCCCTTTGGGATCGATGGCGATAATCGGAATGTTGTCGATGAGGGCCTCTTCCAGAAGAGCGACACCCAGACCGGTTTTTCCGCTACCGGTCATACCGATAATAACGGCATGGGTATTGAGATCTTTGGAATCGTATAAAACGATATCATCTTTGAGCGTGTGTGAACCCAGATCGTATTCCTTGCCGAGATAAAAAGCACCCAATTTTTCATAATAATCGCTCATTGAAAACCTCCATGAAAATCAATGCCGGCGACGGCATAGGGATTGAAAGGATTTTGTCGTTTGGGCAGCAAAAGCATATTGTGCAAGCTTTATAAAACGAAGTTCTAGGTGTCAATATCAATTTGCACCGATATCCGATATGCTCCGATACCGAATACCCAGAATCACCTAATTGAGCATCGCTCAATTAGGGTTGCATCACCGTTAGGGAGGCGTCAAAGTTATTGCCTATTTTTTGGTTTTACAGAAGGTGTCTCGCGCAAAGCCGCAAAATCGCTAAGTGTTTCCTAACTTTCTTTGCGCCTTGGCGTCTTTGCGTGAGAATTTAAATAGCTGACTAAAATGTTCTAATATCGGAGTGATATGAGAATGAAGGACTTAGCCCTGGTATCACCGTCAGGGAACCAACGGCCAAAAGACCGGCATTACTACCATTAACACCACCATAATTACCAGGGTTAATAGTCCACCTATTTTTAGATAATCCAAAAAGCGATAACCGCCGGGTCCCATTACCAGGATATTGGCCGGATGGGATACGGGTGTCATAAAACTGGCGGATGCTGCCATGGCCACGGCCATCATCATACCGAAAGGTGATAATCCCATATTAGCTGATGTGTTCAGCGCAATCGGTGCCATGAGCACCACCAGGGCAGCCGTCGGTACAAAACAGGTCGCGCTAAAGGTCAGGGCGACCATGCCGAACATCACTGCTTTGGGACCAAACGGACCGACGAGGGAGACAACCCCTTCGGCAATCAGCCTGGCGGCTCCGGTTTTGTCCAGAGCAGTGCCCAGCGGAAGCATTCCCGCGATCAGGAATACCGCCTTCCATTCAATCTGTCGATAGGCTTCCTCCATGGTGAGACAACCGCAAAGTACCATCAAAGCGGCACCCACAACGGCTGCAATGTATATCGGCACCCACCCCAATATAACCGGCAGCAGAACGCTGCCCATAATTAATAAGGAGATTTTCATTTTCTCCCGGCGCAATTCCTCCTGGGCTGTTTGCGTCAGGACAATAAAGTCGGGTTCACGACCGAGCAGTTGTAATTTTTCCCGACGTCCCAGCAGAAGCAAGGCATCGCCAAATTGAAGATCCATATCCCTTAGGTTGGAACGGTGGGCCTGCCCCTTGCGCCACAATGCCAGGACATTGAGACCATATTTTTCGCGAAAATTGATTTTTCGCAGGGTTTTACCTTCCAAGGTCGTATGGGGCGACAGAATGGCTTCAACCAATCCGACGTTGTCGGAAACCAGCGTCTCCATGTCGGGATGGGTTCGGCGTTCGACTACCAACTCCTCTAGTCCACGCAAAATTTTAAATTCCGACAGACGTCCTTCAACCACCAGACGGTCGTCGGCCTGCAGAACTTCCTGAGGTTCCGGCATGACAATAGGGTTTTCGCCGCGCAGAATCCCCAGAACCCGGCTTCCCAGAGCGTCTCCCAGTCGGCTTTCTTTCAGGGATTTTCCGACCAAGCCTGAGTCCGGTGCTACTCTCATGGCCATCAACCGTTCATGCAAATTGTAGACCTCGGTAAGTTCGGATCTGGCAATGTAACGGAATTGATCAAAACCGGGTGTATCCTCAAATTCCGCTAAGCGTTCAGCAGAGCCCGCAATCAGAAGCATATCTCCGCGCAGCAGCGGTTCATCCGGGAGATTTGTCCGTTTAATGCCGTCGTTGCGGCGAATTGCCAACACATTGACTCCGAAGAGACCACGAAAACCGATTGAATTCAGTGTGCTGCCGACAAAATGGGAGTTTCCGGGCAACGAGACTTCTGCGATTTTAATGTCACCCGAGTAGGGTTTATGGAGGTCGATGCCCCCCTCTTCAACGATGAGGTGATGCCAGTTTTTCAATTCATTCAGGTTTTCAATCCGGCCCTCTACCGTCAAACGGTCGTCTGCCTGCAGGGTATCGGTTGGTCCCGGCGCCAGCATGGTTCGATCACCGCGCGTGATACCAATCACATTCCAGCCCAAGACCGAGCCCAGTCGAACTTGTGCCAGGGTTTTGTTGATAAGGATGGAGTCAGCGGGCACCCGGATATGAAATAGTCGTTCCTGCAGGTCGTATTGGGTTTGCCAGTCGTTTTTTTTGGCCACCGATGATTCTTTGACAACATCGCGTTGGGGCAGCAGGTGACGACCGATGAATGTCATAAACCCAATCCCGGTAAACATAACGATCAGACCAACCGGTGTAAAATCAAAAAATGTAAATGACTTTAGTCCTGCATCGCGCAAGGCATCGCTGACCAGGATGTTCGGAGGGGTTCCGATCTGGGTGGTCAATCCGCCTAAAAGAGAACCGTATGCCAGCGGCATCAGTAGCCTCGAGGGCGGTCTTGCGGTATGGCGGGCAATATCCATGACAACTGGCAGCATCAGGGCTGCGACGGCGACGTTATTCATAATGGCCGACATCACACCGGCAGTGGTCATGATGACGACGATCATCCTCGATTCACTCTCGCCGGCCAGTCTCAGCACAAAATTGCCGATGACATTTGCAACGCCCGTGCGGGTCAAGCCCCCGCTGAGAATGAATACGGCCCAAACGGTGACGACCGCCGGACTGCTGAAACCCGCCAGCGCTTCCACCGGGCTTACGAGACCCAGCAGAGCAACCGCCCCCAGCGACAGCAAGGCGGTGACTTCCATGGGGATCCATTCAGTGACCAGAAACACGACAGCAACAGCGAGAATAGAAAATACAACAGCGATATCAGGGGTCAACGAATTAATCCTCCGATCATAATTTTTATTGCATAAAAATATTATATTAAGCACTTAACAGATGGAGACAAGGAATAGGCGCTTAATAATGTTGAGGAGAGATAAAAAAATTTGAGGTTATGAAACATTTAGGTGATGTTTGCGGTTGCTAAACGAAAAACAGCTGACGAGGTTAATAACTGGATATCCACCATCTCACCGGCGTCGATTTTTTCGCGGTCTTCCGGAATAACGATCAACGCTTCTTTTAACGCCATGGATTGCAGACTGCTTTTTAACCGGGATGGATAAACCCACAGCTCATTTTGACGA
>JARFPZ010000627.1 GCA_029288035.1 Desulfosarcina sp. | reverse complement strand
CAAGTAACTCCGAGTTTTTATTCACCGCCAGGCGCTGAGTACGCAGAGAATTTTTTTTTCATTTGCCGATCTCTCAATGGCAAATGAAAAACATCATTTTCTCTGCAATCTTTGCGCCTTGAGCGAAGCGGGCGGTGAGTTTTCACTTATCTACTTGCGAAGCAAAAAGCTTGGATCATCGCCATAGCTGAAGGTTTGAGATTTTAATTAAGCGCAAATAGGGCACCCTGAGAAATGGGTATTGAATAAACAGCCTGATCTAACGTTAAGTACAATCCGTTGACTTGTTCTGTCTTTGATAGATGTTCCTTCGCGTGTTCTTCTGACCAGAAGAAGACTGATTTACGTCAGAATTGGGAAATGATATTGGCCTCTGAGAAAGATCCCCAGTCTATCTGAGGATGAAAAATTAGAGGGTCGGCATTTTCTTGGACAACCTTGTAGTTCATGTCGCTATCCATTTTGATGTTAATCGGTTGATCGCAGTGGGCACATACTGTGTCTATGGTCACTGAGATCGATTCTTTTCGTAGTCGCCCCTGCACGAAGGGCGTGGCAATCGCATCAACCGCTCAGGCTGCGTTTAGCTTTTCGCCGGTACTAAAGGTCATTCGGTGCGGCGTCTTGTCAACAGTAACAGGAAAAGCCCATGTGACGTCACCTTGCTGATTTCGAACGAGGAAAAAGAGATTTTTCTCCAATTCATCAAGAATCTCAATTGTTTTTGATGATGACATCTTAAGTTCTGCGGAGATCAGTTCCGGTGATAAGGATTTCCCGAAGCTGGGTAATTCCCTGACCACAAAATTTCGGACCAGATGGTGAGCCTTCGTCATAAAGCTTAGCGTTTTCGAGATGTCTTCTGGCGCTTGCTCTAAATGCTGCTCCCATGTTTCCCTTGGGATTTCCGTAAACCTATTTCCTGCGCTTAATAATACATTCTCTTTCATCATATCACCTCCCCTTGTAGCTAATGAAACTATTGCGTCTAACCGCCTTGTGGTTTTTCCTTGAAATTAATTGAGGACTTCAACCGTCATTGACAGTGGATCGAATTCGATGGCCGGTCTTGGCATCAAACAGGAACACTTTGGATTCATCCAATTTGATTTTTACCGTCTGATCGATTACGCCTTCGTAATCCTTATCTTCCCGAACCGTGATATCGGATTCGCCCAGCTTTGCCGTGACAATGGTTTGGTCTCCGGTGAGTTCGACGGAATAGAGAACTGCCTCAATATGGCTTTCAGCGTTCTCGACGATCTTCATGTCCTCGGGCCTTACCCCTAGAATCACCTTTTGCCTTGAACCCTTCCCGATTTGTTTAATATGGCACCCGGGCGCAACAAAATCGCCATTTCTAAGATCACCGTTTAGAAAATTCATCGTGGGAGAACCGATGAATCCTGCTACAAACAAGTTACCCGGATCATTATATACATTTTTAGGTGTGCCAATTTGTTGAAGCACGCCCTGCCTCATAATGGCCACACGCTGGGCAAGGGTCATGGCTTCGATTTGATCATGGGTAACATAGATAGTGGTTATCCCAAGATCGTGCTGCAGGTGTTTCAGTTCCGCCCTCATCCTACCGCGCAGCTTGGCATCAAGGTTGGACAATGGTTCATCCATGAGAAAAACCTTGGGACGCCGGACAATCGCCCGCGCAAGCGCAACCCGTTGCCGTTGACCCCCCGAAAGTTGTTTTGGATAGCGGTTCAGTAAATCCCCAAGTCCTACGAGCTGAGCCGTATTAACAATCGCCTCCTGCCGTTCAGTTTGGGAAACACCGCGAAGCTTGAGTGGATAACCAATGTTATCGGCCACCGTCATGTGGGGATAAAGGGCATAGCTCTGGAAAACCATGGCGACGTCGCGGTATTTCGGTAAAACGTCGTTAACCCGGCGTTCGCCGATATAAATATCGCCCTCGTCAATGGTCTCTAGTCCGGCAACCATTCGCAAAGCGGTAGTTTTCCCGCAGCCCGAAGGACCCAATAAAACAAGAAACTCGCCTTCATTGATCTTAAAGTTAACCTGATTGACGGCGATCACATCCCCGAAACGTTTGGTAATGTTTTTTAATCTGACTTCCATAATGTATGACAGCTTGACCTTTTAACAGCGATTTCAATGATAATGATTTATCCCTTGACGGCACCGATCAGCAATCCGCGAGTGATAAAGCGTTGCAGTACGACGGTTATGGCAACCACCGGTGCGATCATAATGATGATCACCACCGACATGTACCACCACTGCGGACCACGGGTGGCGTTCATGGCGGCAATCAAAAGCGGCAAGGTTTGTGCCTTGGCCGTAGATAAAAACAGTGCAATCAAATATTCATTCCAACATAGAATCAATACCAGGAGAAAGGTGGCGGCCAGCCCCGGTTTTGATAGCGGCAATATGATGGTAAAAAATACACGATATCGTGATGCCCCGTCCAGCGAGGCACTTTCTTCAAGATCCATCGGCACGCTTTCAAAAAAATCACGCATCAGCCATACGACAATGGGTAAATTCACCGCAGTATACGTAATGATCAGGGCTGCATGGGTGTCCAGCAGGCCGATTCTTTGAAAAAGCACGTAAATGGGAATCACCACAGCCACCGGCGGTAAAATTCGCTGAGAAATCATAAAAAAGGCGATATCGTTGTTATGCAAAGATTTTTTAAATTTTCGCCCGACGGTGGTAAGCAAAACAAGGTATAAGGCCAAGCCCGACGCAAGGGCAAGTTGCCAGGCCAAATTAAGCCATACAACCGAAACGATCGTAAGAACGAGGGTCCCGATGAACATCAGCACGGATCCGAACTTCGGGCTGTAGGCAATGCGTGTGAGTGCGTATCCGGCCATACTACCGATCACAACTGCCAGTATTGAACTGGTAAACGAAATCAGCAGCGTATTTAGATAAGGTCTTAGTGTATCGTTTCCTAAAACGACAAAAATATATTCCCATGCATGCATGGATGGTTTAAAATCGATTCCTGGTAAATACATCGGCCCGTCATGTACCTGGATGGGTAATTTAAAAGATGTCACGATGAGCCAGTATAACGGAAACAGACAAACGAATGTCCAAAAACCAAGAATGATGTAAGCCAATGTCTTTGGAACCGGAGCGACGCTGTCGATAGATTTGGCTTCAAATAAAATTTGAAAAAGGGATCTTTTTTCTTTCATGCGTCTTTCATCCTGTGACTGGCAAAGTTCACAAAGGACATCGCGAAAAACACGGAGACAAATAGCAGCATGTATGCCACAGCAGCCGAGCCTCCTAAATCGAGCGCGCGCCAGGCCATAAATGAATGCAGCGTCAGGGATTCTGATGCGATTCCCGGTCCTCCGTTGGTGAGCACGTTGGGCAGGTCAACAATTTTAAAGGCCTCAATCAACCGGATGAGCGTCAGCGTTACACAAACCGGTACAATTGCCGGCCAGGTGATATCACGAAATATCTGCCAGCGAGATGCACCATCGACGATGGCGGCCTCTATCTGGTCTCGCGGCTGATTTTCCAGAGCCGCCAGAAGCACGATAAACATAAACGGCGTCCACTGCCAGGTGTCTCCCAGCACAATCACCCCGCGCGCGGCCCAGGGAATCGTGACCCAGGGGATTGCACCCCAGCCGAAGTACTGCCATATCGGTGTAAACGGTCCTACAGTTGTATCAACCAACATCCGAAAGGTGTATGCAATGCCTACCGGTGTGACCATCAAGGGAAAAAAGAAGACCAATCGAAAAAAATTTCGCCCGGGAATATTTTGGGCACAGAGCAGCGCCAGGCCCAGCCCGATTAGAAACTGTATTAAAACACCGAAAAAGACGTAGAACAGGGTGACCACCAGGGTACCGGGGTGACCGTTTTGATTGTTGGTCAGTAGAACCAGCCAGCTTAGTGAAAAAACGCCCATGGTAATAATAAGACGCCCCAGTGTTCCCAAAACGGATACGGTACCGCTTCGAAAATACCGTATCAGCCACCAAACCAACAACATAGATAAGGCGATCATAATTAGCCAGCCCAAAGGGCCTATATCTCCGAATACACCTAAAAAGTGAAATTGCTGGCTTCCCAAAACGAGCTTTTTAAAATTCAGCAGTCCGATGAATTTCAGACTGAAGCCCCCTTTGACAAATTTGAAGCGGGACAAGGACAGATAGAGGGAGATAATCAACGGGAAAACAGCCAACATGAGTATGACCATGACAGCAGGTAAAATGAATACCGCAGGTGCTTTCATGTCTGCCCACTCGGAAAATGCGGTTAAGCGTTTTTTCATTCACTGCTCCTGAATCGGGCCCGGTCTATCAAGGCACCCTAATGCCAGCCACAGGATTTACCTGGGGTGATGAGAACTACTATCTTCCCAGCGTGGCGCGATAGGCTTTCAATTGTTCTTCACGGCCCAGTTCTTCAGTGATTTCTTCCCATCCGTTTTCGATATCTTTCATGCATTGCTCTTTAGTGATTTCTCCCGCAAGCAGCCGGGCAATGGCGGTGTCGAGTACGATCTGCTGATAGCGTTGATTTTGCGGAATCCGAAGATCCAACACCATGTTGGGGCTGTTGAGGCTCTCCTTAATTGCAACCAGATAGTCCTCTGCGGCTTGCTTACTCATGCCTGCTTTGATCCATACATTCGGGTCTTCAAACTGGGAGGTGCGATATGGATTAAATCCTGTAATGCCGATTGTTACATCTACGTTGGACTGCGCTGGCTGGCTCAGGTAGGAAAAGAATTCATAAGCGGCTTCCTTTACCTTTGCCTTTGCTGCAGCGTTGATGCCACCGGACCAGCCGCCGAAAGCAGCAAAGGGAGCATGGTTGATACCGTTTACTGCATACGGGCAGTTGTTTGAATCACAGGGTACGAGCTTACCGGTGGCTCGATCCAATACTTTTTTGGAACCGGGCAGGATCACGGCACCGACCTTGTCCTGAACTTTGGATGATTTGGGATCAATCGCTAATGTTCCGATATCACCCCAGTCCACAGATAGAGCACAACGGCCGCTGGTGAACAGCCCACGGGTATCACCAACATCCAAATTGATCTCATCTGGCGGGCCGTATTTCGTGGTCTCCATGTAAACATCCAACGCTGCGCTAAATGCCTCATTGTTTACCAGCGGTTTCATGGTATCAAGATCAAAGAAAGCCCCTTCGGACGTTCCCTTGGCTTGGATAAAACCAGCCCACACAGATGTAATCATCCAGAAGGCTTGGGCATTGCGTTTTTTGGAGATGCAGGAACCATAATCCGGTTTGTCATCGCCGTTTAGATCTTTGCCGTGGAATTTTTTAGCAATGGCAATGTAGTCATCCCAAGTTTTCGGGGGTTTCATCCCGGCTTCTTTCAGCAAATCCGAACGATAATAAGCCATCTGGAAATCCCCATCGAGGGTGATGGTATAGGTTTTTCCACCGAATTTCATACTGAAATCGCGAAAGAACTTTCCAATATCGTCCAATTCGAGGGCTTTGTCCTTTGCGATTCGAGAGCTAATGTCTTCCAGATATCCAGATCCTACATAATCAGCCATCCACTGGGGTGCAAACACCGCAGCATCGATGCTGTTCGTGCCGGTCGCCCAGTCCGTTAGCAACTTGGTGTAAAGATCCGAGAATGGGACTGTAATCACGTTAATGGTCGCACCGGTAAGTTTCTTGAACTCAGGAGCCCTTCGTTGCAGAGGTTCTGCAATCTGGGGACCGGTAAAAGTCATAATATTGACTGATACATCGTCATACTTGCCTGCAAGCGCTGATCCTGTCATCTGCGGCAGGTAAATGGATACCAAACCAATAATAATCACCACGATGACAGTCTTACCTAATAGCTGTTTTGAACATTTCATAGCGCCCCTCCTTTTGAGATAAGTTGTTAGACCATAAACGGATCCGAGGGAATATCGATAACCCAAGGATACATGAGTACACTACATAGTATTTAACAAGCAGCCAAAGGCCGATTAAATGCTCTATAATGGTTTAATAGAACCGTGAAAAATGGTAAGCCACCCGGGAAATGAAAAAGCATACCTCCGTAGTCAGGAAATTGCAAGTTCAATTGAAATCAAAAACAGGGCAATAAAACCTGGGAATGAATTATTGGCTCAAAGCATGAACAGCTAAGAATTAAGCCGATCGAATTTTGACTTTAACTGTCGATCTATTGCTAATTGGGTTTTACCGATTTTACTGCGTGACTGACTGCTGAATAACTCAACCCAAATAATTCGCCGATTTGTTCATTTGGGTGTCTTGCGACCATAGGCATACACCTTATAGCTACTCCAGCGATAGTCGGCTAAACGCGGACAATGCCTGCTCTTAGTGAATTGCGATGGATATAGTAAGAAAGCTGCAGCAGGTAGGCATTATTTAGAGAGACACTGCTAGTTTGAAGCGCGCTGCAATTTTCCGCTGCAGTTCTCCTTGGATACTGTACACAGCTGATCTGCCTAACTTGCCATAATAAACCCTCCATCCCGTTGTAGTGAAACCGCGGGCCTTCATCCCAAGGGATCTCATGCAAGCTTCTCCTTTTACCGAAAGTGCCTGAGCTGAGATTCGAACGATTTGATTCTCGGCGGAGCATTCATTAATGAAATCCTCTATAAGCGCCAGACGCAGGAGAAGGGAGGCCGGAGATCGCTTCTGATAGTCAGGAGCTACCGCTATGGAGGTTCAAAAAACACCACCGTCGGACGGACACAATGAGGTTTCAATCTCTTCCGCTGTAATAATCATCTCCTGGAAATCAGGAGATATCGTCCGATTAAACATATTCAACCGAAGGGGAAGGGTTGAGATATATCCGACAACCGAATTATCTGATGTCACTGCAATTCTAAATATAGAGGCATTCTTTTCGTACCAAGTTCGAAG